>NZ_JBHFMW010000044.1:0-79742 GCF_041929505.1 Aeromonas sp. MdU4
TACCCGTTTGCCTAACGACTGGGTGCTTCCTGGCGAGTGGGGGAGGTGGGCCATTCAGGAAATAGGGCTCCCCAGGGAGCGGATCTTGATGGAGGCGGCCACGTTCGCCGATTACTGGCAGGCGCTGCCCGGCACCAAGGCCGTCAAGCTGGACTGGGAGAAGACTTGGCGAAACTGGATTCGCCGGGCTGCCAGCTCGTTTCGAACCGCGGCACAGCGGAAACCCTTGGCCAACATCCAGGCGGCCCAGCAGGCAGCACAAGCTTTGAGAGAGGCGGGGAGGGGGGTCTATGACGATGATACGCCTCTGTAACGTTGCCGCCTTGCCAGCGAAGCTGGAACCGCCATTGGTGAGTGACCGCATGGCTGCGTTCATGGCTGAAGAGCTGTTGCCCATGATGGCCGGTAGCTGGCCAGCAAGCGCAAACCAGCTTGATGCGAATGCCCGCGGTGTGGCGTTGGCCTGGGGTGGAGTGCTACGCGGGTTTACTCCAGCCCAGATCCGGGAGGTGGTGCTGGATATGGCGGCTGACGTAGATCGCCAGTTTGCACCTCGTCCGGCAGAAGTGCGGGCAGAGATACTGCGCCGGTTTCCTACCACATCCGCAACGCGCTCCAAGTCACCCAGATTGGTTATATCTATCGCGGCGTGCGAGATGGAGGCAACGGTTACCGTCCTGCAGCGTGACAGGGTGGCGAATGGCAATGCTGTACAAGCCGAGCTGGATCGGATCGTCACCGACCGGTGTGAGCGTGGTTACATCATCACAGGGAGGCTCTAGGGATGTTCAACAAAGATGTGACTGCCGCGGTTAAGGCGGCGAAGTTCTGCAGAGTTGTGGTCTACCCAGCCGTTCGGGGCTGGTGTGGGGAGAGGGTGCTGTTGGAGGTCGCAGATGAGATTGCGGTTTTGGGGCACACAGATTGCCTACGCGGTGCAGGGCACTGGCTGGTGATCGACACGACTCCTGAGCAAGTGGTGGTGGCGGTGGAACGGCTGAGAGGTGCGTCAGTGCAGGTGTCAGTGCAGGTGTTGGGATGTGGGGAAAAGTTGGAGAGCTAGAGCATTCAAGATGCTGTTCATGGGGGGAATGGTGACACCGGTCTGAAGCCGGTGTCAGGTGATAACTAGATCTGTACAAATTGTACAATCTAGCAAAGATGATGTTTAATTATATCTACATATGAGAGTTAAAAAACTATATTCATATTATTGAACCTGCAAGTTCAATAATTTTTTTATAATCAGTCCAAAGCCAAAACTTACAGCCTTCATCATTATACAGATTTAAGTTTTCGGACAGGCTAGTGGTAAGCGTTAGCATTTCGATGCTGGGTGATGCGCCTCGGATTTGTCTGTAGTATTCCCATGCATTAAGACTTAAAACCGGGTGCCCTTGATAGTTATATGATGTTTGCATAGTGATAGCATCGAGGCTTAAGTTAATGCATTGGCTAATAGTAACATCACTTGAAATATCACGGTCGTTTATTATGGGGCTTTGAGTTGAACTATTATTTGTCCTGGCACTATAAGCAGGAAGGTTCATGTCTTGTTCAATAAGCCCAATGACAAGAACAAAAATATTTATCACCTGTTTCTTTTTTGTTATTTGGTAAACGTTAACGGCAACACGCAAGCATGAATGAACTTTAGCTATCAATTGGTCGATGTCTCTAATTTTAAGATCATATGCGAAAGCGACGTATGAAATACAGTTTAGAATCATCACCTTTTTTTCTGTGATATTATTGTGTATCGTAGGGCAAATAAATAATACATCATATGAAGCATAGTCATGCTCAGCTTCGTAAACATCAATGTATTCATTTATATTTGGTGTGCTTAGAGTCGATTTTCTGTGGAAAAATCGTTTCAAATATTGACTGGAATCAAATTTATCACCATAAACTGAAGTGATTGAATGGCATAATTGATCTGTGTCTGTAGCAATCACGAAAACAAAGTTTTTAATTAGAAAGAAATGTTTAATAACCTCAAGCATTTCAATTGCGTATGTAGGACGACAGCGATCTAGCTCATCAATGAGAACTATAACCGGTAACGCTGAACCATTTACAGTCTGTAATGACTCAGCAAGGGCACCTAGTGCCTCTCTTGTGGTGTTTATGGCCTCAATTTGGCTTTGGTAATCTTCGGCTAGCTGTTTAGTTATATTTTGAGGCGCTTCATCTAAAAGCTTGTTTATCGCCTCCATTCCTATAGCTGAGTCATTTAATAATTTTGCAGATGCAATGCCAGCTAATCCGACCAATGTTCCCTTGAGCGCTTTTCCTAGAGCACTTTTAACTTTGGTAATTTCGCCATCTGATATAGCACCATCCATTAGTCGCTCAAGTTGGCTAAGTAGTTCACTTGCAACCACTGTTAGCGGTTCTTGAGAGAAGTCACTTTCCCAGGCATCTATATAAATGGTCGGATGACCACGGTCCATTAACTCAATATAGAAGCGTTTCAAGAACTCAGTCTTTCCAGTCCCCCAAGAGCCATTCAAATTTAATACAAAGCCATCCTTTTCTCCTATGAGATAGTTCGCAAGGAACTGACCGTATTCTTTTCTGTTGAGCTTGCAATTATCGAAGTTATGCGTTTCTTTCCATGATGAGTACTTTGCATTTTCAATTAATGATGTTGACATTTTTGATGCTCTTGGTCAAAGACACGCTCGTTGTTATTAACAGCCTGTGCACTATTGTATGTGACATTATGTTGTATATTTTTTTTTTGAATGGGTTATATAAATCATTCACTTCAGCTGAACCATCATCATGGAACAAATCTGTTGTATTTATGAGCGAGAATGGGTCGACGCCATTTATAAACTTTTCAGCGTTTATTGATAGGGAGGATTTGGGGGAGAAATATACATCTGAGTCATTGTTACCATCAGAGATAAAGCCTAAATCAGAACGAGTTATAACTTGATCAACTAAGTTCCCTGCAACTTCATTTTCACAGGTAATTTCAAGCCATACACGATCTTTTGGTTGGACAATTCTGACAGATACAATATCATCTCTTATCCACTTAGCATACTTTGACTTTAACTCATCTGTGATATCTATTGCAGCATAAGCATCGTCATCCTCGAGTGAGATATTGGCTAGTCGCTGTAATAAAATGATAGCTTTATCAAGTGGATATCTAAAAAATTCTCTATTTCTGTGTACTCTAAAATCAGAAAGTTCTTGATGCATTGTTTCTTCAGCTGCATCATAGTTTTCGCAAAACATTTCGAACGCCACCTGATAGGGGGTTGGTACTCCAGTAGTGTAAAGCTCCCTGGCTCTCGCTCGACTGTCCCGTCGAGTTTTCCCTACTTTAATCATATTGGGCATAGATTCATTTATTAAAATGTAAACGTAACCAGGATTCATTAATATCTCCAGTAGTTGTTATTTTTCCTGAAGTTTGAACCTTTTAGCGATTTATAGCTGTAAAGTAAAAATATAGATAGAGCTGCATCACTTAATTATGCTGCTTTATCTTTACACCATATTGAGATTTCATTCGCTAGATTTACAGGTGATATATGTGACTCAATGTATACATTGTGTTTGTTCATAAACCACGAAAACTTATCTAATTCATTCTCGATACTGTTTTTGTGTTCTAATTTCAAACTGTCATCAGGAAGAAGTACAAATATAGCCTTGGATTTGCTTTTTAAGTTTTGATAGGCAATATCTATATCTCTGTATCCATCATATATATTACATTTTACCCTTTGGGGATCTGAGTAAACTGCTGAGACTAAAGTTGCGATACCGTCATGTTTACGAAAAGGCAAGTAAACTAGCTGTTTTCTATTCGAATCATTAATTTCTTGGTACGGATCTTCTGGTACATGGTAATGAAAGTCCATTTCTAGATTCGTTTTTAATGTATCACGAAGATTGTTATACAAGGTATCTCTGGATGTGCTTGAGAAGTTCTTATTTCTTGGTGTTTTAATTTTGTTTCCTAGAGGGACCATTGATTTATACAGCTGTGATAATATTTCAGTTGTATTTTTGCCTTGAGCAAATCCACCCAATGTGCATTGGATTTGCGGAGTTAGATATCCCTCTGAAACTTTCCGATTAAGAATAATCTCTCTACTGATATCACAAGCTAAAGATAGTTGGAAAATCATGTCTTTTGAGTATAAACATGCGATTCGCTCAAAATAATCCAAAAGGCTTACGCTTATAGTACCATTTTGTTCTACAAATCCGACCCCTATATTAAGTCGTTCTGCTGTTGATATTTCTGGCGTCCACTGAATAGCGAACCACTGGCCGGATAGGTTAGGCTTGTTTTGTTGAACGGATAGAAGTTGATTTAATTTATCCATGACTAAACCGCCAGCAAGTTAAAATTTGATGAAATCCTATGGCAACCACTATATGCTCGAACTTCCATGAAGTTTTTTAATGCATTAAGTCTAACCATGTCGTTATCTAAGAGTAGATCCCACCAATAATATAGCTCATTTTTGCTTTTTGCAAAAACATCTTTGTGCTTTTGGGATGCTAATGAAATTTTTGCCTTTACAGGAAGTGGGGTTGCTTGAAGTCCCCATAAGTTTTGAGCAAGAATGTTTTTTGATTGATATGCTGGATTTAAATATTCTGCTTGCCAATTTAGAGTGATTGGAAGATTGCTATGGTCAATTAAATAAATTTTATCTTTACCTGCAACGAGTATATTCCCTAAGTGCCTATCTTCGTTTGCTGTCCAATCATCAAACGCTATTGTATCACTTACCTTACTCCATGCTGCTACAAGGTTCATCATTGTTTGGCATTCAGATATCATCTTTGCATCATAAAGTGTTACAGGTAAGTCTCCTGGAACAGAGCTAACGATAAAGCACCATTCCTCCACCTCTGATACATTATCATTGAATATTCTTGGGGATACTTTAATTAACCCTGCATGTTGAGCTATAGGTAATTCACAACCTTTTGCTATGATATATCCTGTTACTTCATTCAAAATACCTAACTTGCTTTCTTGTGGAAAACGCTTGATGTATGACCTCAGTACTTCGCCATTACTCCATTCAATATTACAACTGAATGTTTGGGCCATAGCGCCATATGTTGACCTATTATAAATATTTTTAAGGCTATGTTGAGATAATATCTCTATGCATGTACTTTCCAATGCGACATTCCTTATCTTATTAATAATGCATTTTACTGCTTTGCACTATAATCATGGGAATAAAATGCTGTCTCATTAATATAGAGACATATAATATGTTGTTTATCAGGCTCGCATGCTAAGCATGGATCTTGAGTCAAAACTATTGAGTGGAGATATTAGGCATCACTAATCGAACAGCATATCATTTGGTCATCTTAGGGCGTTTCATTATTCACGAAGCTCAGAGGATGAGAATTAGGAAAAAAGCATTCGCTACCGCCCCTGGGTTACAGCCCCCAGATTGCTGCTTTTGACCAGTTGTCTGACGGCATTGACGTTCACCATCGGAAGGCCCTGTGTGAAACATAGGAACCAGTCGAATAGCATACCAATCGAATTTTGGGAAGTTTAGGGATTTATCAGCTAACTCTGTGATATCTGGCATGTTTTTGATATAAATCAGCAGTTAATCAATGGTGGGTCATTTATTAATTAGCTTTGTGGTAGAACCAGTGGTTTCCATAGGCGATTTAGGTGGGGGCGTGGTGAAACGATTTCTGTTACTGGCTCTGCTGAGTCTCGGCTCTGCGGCCAGCGCCAAGGAGCAAGGGGATGAGGCCCAGCTTGCAGATGAGCAGGTGAAGCAGCAGATCATCCAGGAGTCTATCGATAGCTATCCTGGTAACTGCCCGTGTCCGTACAACTATGCCAGGAACGGCAGCCGCTGTGGCAAACGTAGCGCTTGGAGTAGGGCAGGTGGCTATGCGCCGATCTGCTACAAGGAAGAGATAACGGACGAGATGGTTAGTGATTGGCGGGGTAGGGCAGACAATTAGGAAAGAGCGAAAAACTGCTATATAACATACAGGTATTCTATTGGAGCTTTAGTAGAGAGCCTTCGGGGGACAAGGATGTCAACAGACGAACTCTTTGAAGCTGCAGCTGCATGGGCGCTGCAACAAGTCCGGTTCATCACCAGCCTACAGCTGTGTGACCAGTTCAATGTCTCATTAGCTGTCGCAAATCGGCTCATCCGCAAGTTAATCACCCACCCGCGGATCACTGCCGAGTTTAAGCGGGAGAAGTGTATCGTCAATGATGCACAAGCTATGACGATGGTTATGGTGCGGGTGACCAAAGTCGTGCCCGAACCCTATGGCCCACCAAAGCCTGCGAAGAAGCCAAAGTCACCTAAACCAAGAGTTGCGGTGCTCCCTCAGCCTAAAGATGAAGCTGTGCTGAAAAAGCTGAGGAAACTTGTGGCTAATATGCCGCGGTGAGTGGCTATTTCTCATTACTAAGTGGCTGGTTCGGACCGGTATATTTCGCTTCTGTGATAAGCGAGATACTCGTTCTGCTTGGGTTTGAAGGGACCGACATTCATTGGCAGCTTAATGCCCCATTGTTGCAGGGCCTTCTCGATACTGGGTTCTGCACACAGCATGTCACCAGTATCAGTGAAGGTGATCCAGCCACGATCGAACAGCTTATCGATGTGAGGGGAGAGCAGCAGGCCGTTGTTCCCATCCAGACGTTCTGGGTTGTTGTCGCATTTTGACCAGGGTTTGATGTGGCTGGCAATCAGCAGGGCTTTATTGGTGACTCCGGTAACTCGACAAGCTGGCTCGACCTTCTCCAGGTTTGCACGGAAAAGACCTTGGCCACGGCGCGATTTTACGAGCTGCAGCTTCTCTGTCGCGTCCAGGGTCGAGGCCTGGATGTCCGCCTCGATTGCATCACCTTCCAGTTCGGCCTGGTGCTGCTCGATGTCATCAGCAAAGGATGGGTTCACACCATTGGCCAAAGAGAGCACCAGGTTGCCGAGTGCATCGCTTATGCTCGCGAGATAGCAACCTTGGTTACCGTTGCCACTGGCCTGCAAGGGTGAATTCTTCGAAGGGAGGAGGGGAGCGAGCAACTCCAAGTGGTCTTTCGGGCGAATGGGCGTCTCTAGCAGCTCCCAGTCGATGAGGACTTCCCAGCCGGCATCAGACCAGGAATCGCCGGCACTGCCGAATTCAGAGGGCTTGGATTTCTCACTGCAAGGTAATGCTACCAGGCCGATGGCCTTGATAAGCCCACCGGCGTAGGAGATCACTATGTCCCCCGGCTTGGTCAGCGTGAGGTTGATATAGGTCTGGTTCTTAGAGCCGTTGCGGTTCATCTTGGGCGACCAGATGTAGCCGCCCCCGACCTCTGCACTGTACGTTTGCTTATGGTTTACCCACCAGAATGCCACTGTAAATCCTCTTTAGACGGTAATGTTGTGGTAAGTGTTTAATGCTTCTTTGCTCGCACCTTATTGTATTCAGCAACAAGTAGCTTTGCATTGTCATTTTGACTCATCCACATAAGTTGAAAACTTATCATAGGTATTAAACAGATTATGAAAAGAATTGTGCTCTCTTTTTTAATTTGGATTAGCGGGCCAGCCACATACCATGTAAAATAAAGTGCACAGATAAGCATGTAAACCACAAAGTATGACTGTGATTTTATTGATTGATAATTAACGGCAGCTAAATTATGCCTGTTAGTTTTTATGAACTTCGCTTGTTTAAGTCGCAATCCTCTAAAGAACATTTTAGTTCGACCTTTTAATAGGGTTGTCAATAAAGGTAGGAGCTTAAATAGCACAACGAAAAATATTCCAGTGAACCACCATGCTGGATTTTTTAAATTAATTAATATTTCATTCATTTTAAATTTCTCTTATTTAAGTAGTTAGGGGGAATGGTTTTTAAAGCAGTGAGTTATGTGTCACTGCCTTTATATTGATAGTGATGGGTAATAAACGCCAATCTACAAACTAACCATTCTTTGCAAATGGCTGCTTATCATCAGGTGCTCTCCTATTGAGTAGGTGCTCCAATTGTTGTCTTAATTTTTTTCATCATGCGCATACTGGTTAAGTAGGACTCGAACGTCGGTAAGCAGCTCGAAATAGTATTTTTCATTTGGGCTCAAAACTTGCTCCTTTCTCTGTAAAATCTGTGTTTCTATCTACGGTTGTTTATGTGGTGAGAACAATCAAATGTACTCATGGCGTGGCCACAAGGAAATAATATATCGAACGGACCCGTTTGTTTAGGGGTGATTTTGTTTTCCCTAAAAAGAGTATTAAAAAAGGTCACCCTAAGAGTTTGTGGCGCAGTATGGCATAGGTAACATAGCTATCATCGATCGTTTCTGGTGCGTGACATAAATTATCGATAGTGGGTACCATAGTCAGTGCCGGACCTAGACCACCCGGCTGTGTATGACCAAAAGGACCCTGACCATGACCAAACCACATACCCGAGATCTATCTGCGGTACGCCCACGCGGCTGTGCCAGCATCCATAACATCAAGTCTATTCCCCCTCGGTTCAGCCCCGAGCAAGTCGCTCTGTTCCAGAAACTGGTGAGTGCCCAGGAAGGGGAGGTGTTCACTACCTCCCGCAAGGTGGCCGAGCTGTTTGGGAAGCAGCATAGCCATGTGCTGCGAGCAATCTCTAATCTTGAATGCAGTGCCAGCTTTCACGCATCCAATTTTGGATTGGTTGAATATCTCGATGGAAAAGGCGAGCAACGCCCTGAATATCTCATCACCAAGAATGGAATGGTCTTCCTGGTGATGGGCTTCACCGGTAAGCAAGCCGCCTATTTCAAAGAGTTGTACATCCAGGCCTTTGACTGGGTTGTAGGGCAGTTTTACGAGAAGCAGGAACTGCAGCAGCTCATGCACGACTTCGCCAGACGCGAATCAATCTCTGTATCCAAAGGCACTCTTCATGGACAAGGTCTGGTCCGCCGGCGCATCGAGAAGCGGGCGCTGAGCCAAGAATACGTCCAGCTCCAGACTAGATCACAGCTGACTCTTGAACTGGCAGGGGAGGATGCTGCATGAGCACCTACCCCAAGTATTTCCTCCGAAGCCCTGAAATCCGGTCCCGTGCTTGCCAGTTAGTCGCTGGCCTGCCGGTTGACCATGACAAGCCGCTGGTTATCGAAATCAAGGAGATGACCCGGAGCCTGGCTCAAAACGCCCTATTCTGGGCCGTCATGACTGACATAGCCGAGCAGGTGAACTGGCACGGCCGCAAGCTCACCAAGGAGGAATGGAAACACGTTCTCAGCGCGGCTCTGTACCAGCAGGACGTGGTGCCGAACATCGACGGCAACGGGTTCGTAGTGCTGGGCAAGTCCACCTCCAAGATGACCGTGCGCGAGATGCGCGATCTCATCGAGTTGGCCCAGGCCTTCGGCGCTCAGCAGGGCGTGAAGTTCGGGGATGAATCCCGCCGCGGCTTCGATTGGGTGGCTGCCTACGGGAGGGCGGCATGAGCAAGACCAAGACGGATAAGCAGTGGTTGGACGATGTGAGCTCTCTTGGTTGTATTGCCTGCCGGAATGCAGGCTTAGGGCCGAGCCTCGCAGAAATTCACCATGTGCGTGCTGGGGTTGGGATGGCGCAGCGTGCCGATCACTCTCAGGTGCTGCCCCTTTGCCCTCGCCATCATCGCGCCTGTTACCCCACCGGCTTCCATGCTGCCCCCAAGAGTTGGCAGGCCGAGCATGGCAGCGAGGAGACTCTACATGTTCAGGTGACCAGAGAGGTCGCGGAGCTACGCAAGAACACCATAGGGAGGGCGGCGTGATCTACCTCTCTGCCCTCGATGCCGCCCGGCTGCTTGGTAACAGCCCAAAGGTCAGGAAGACAGCCAGCCAAGTACGCAAGTCCCAGCAAGTGGCCACTCTGCACGATAGGGTGCTGGCCCAGCTGGTTGGTTTCCCTGACCCAGTGACCGAGCTGCTGTTTCACCCCAAGCGCAAATGGCGGTTTGACTACGCTTGGCCGGCCAACATGATCGCCCTCGAGATCCACGGCGGGATCCACTCCGGTGGCCGGCACACAAGGGGGCGGGGGTTCGTAGAGGACCGCGCCAAGATGAACGAGGCCGCCCTGCTTGGGTGGACTGTATTGGAGGTTACCCCAGAGCACATTAAGACCAGCCAACTTCGCGCCTGGCTGCTTAAAGCATTTAAACAGACCAATAACCAACCAAGGACCCGACCATGACCAATCTTATTTGCAAGGCCTTTGAAGGGCACAACATCCGTATTGTCACCGATGAACAGGGTGAGCCCTGGTTCGTGGCTGCAGATGTCGCTTCGGCTCTTGGCTACACCGATACCGACCAAGCCATCCGTCGCCACTGTAAGGCTGCAAAAAGCTCCCCCGTCGAAACGACGGGCCAGGTTAGACACCTATTTGTAATCCCCGAGCGTGATATCTATCGGCTGATCATTCGCTCTAAGCTCGAGAGTGCTGAACTCTTTGAGGAGTGGGTAGTGAGTGACGTCTTACCCAGCATTCGCAAGAACGGCGGCTATATCGCCGGTCAGGAGCAAGATACGGCAGAGCTGATCATCGCCAAAGCGCTGATGGTGGCGCAGTCAGTTATAGACAGAAAAACCATGGAGCTGCAGAGAGCTCAAGAACAAATTGCTATCCAGGCGCCTAAGGCTGACTTTGCCGATCGGGTGGCCGGTGCCGATAAGGGCGTTCTTCTCGGTAACTTCGCTAAAACCGTGGGGATTGGACCCAAGAAGATTTTCGCCATGCTGCGCGAGTTGCGGATCCTGATGACGGGAGGTAACCGACACAACCTACCTTTCCAGCAATATCTCGATCTGGGCTACTTCGAAGTCATCGAGAAGCCATACGAGATCAATGGCGAGACCCGTCTTGCTTTTTCTCCAACAATCACCGGCAAAGGGCAGCAATGGTTGACCCAGAAGCTTCTTGCTGCCGGTTACCTGCAAGCTCACGCTGCCTAGCCATCCTGAGGAGGACTGATTATGAGTAAGTCATTGGAAATGGCACTGCGCTTATTTTCTCCCCGGGGTGCCTTGGCAGAAGTTGCCAGGGGGACTGCCGGCCTGCTCAATCGTGAGGATTTCCTCGGAGCCTTGCAGGTCGCCGCTAAAAAAAATCCATTGGGCTATCAATATCTGATGGCCGATCATCTGTCAGATCAACGGGCTATCGCCGAGCTGCTGGAGCACTTTGGTCGCGAACTTGGTAATGAAGAGGGTGGGGGAATGGCTTTGGCTATCCTATTGCGTCGCCCGTTGCCAGATCAGTTGGATCGACTGGTTTTGTCTCACCCGCACTATGACAAGGAGCGCCGTCGGGCCGCTGTTGTAATGGAGAAGGCGAAGCGTGCTCACCGTGCCGATAATGACCATGAATACCAGCGCCTGTTGGCTGAGCGTAACTGGATCTTGTCTCTCGCCCACGACCACTGTGTCGCTGAGATGCTGCAGTCAGGGCGCTGCCCGCACTGCAGGGGAACAGGATTGCGCCCCCGTCGCGGAGATGAGTGCCCCAAGTGCCACGGTACCGGGCGTGTGGTGCCACATGCTGAGATGGTGTTGCGCCGGTTCGGGATGGAGGTGCGTCAGCAAGTTGAGCAACTGGTTGATGAGGTGATCCACCAGGCGTCAGATTTGTCCCGGATTATGGACAAGCAGGTGCGCGAGATGCTGGCTGCGTGAGTTTGAAAGTATTGGTTGAATAACCTAAATAAGCTGCAGGCGGAGGTAATGATTTATATCCGGCCAACGCCTGTAGCACTCGACTATTTGTTTTGATAGTAGCATTAAACGTATAACGTAGACTCCTGTATTCAAAAGCGTACTTTGTATTTGTGCAATGCTTAACTTGGCTGTATATAAATGAAGTTGTGGTAATAATAAATTGTTGCGTAAAAAATTGGTGTCTGCATATTAACAGTTTAATGGAAGTTCACTCTGTACATAATTGACAATGTGAGTTATCACCTGATTAACTACAAATGGTTGACTTTCTCTACGACGATATATTAGATATATTTTTTGATAATAATTGAATCTGTAGTCAAATAATGGAATTAGCCTTTCTGTTTGAATATATTCTTGTACAGTATAATATGGTGCATATACGACGCCTAATCCATTTATAGCCATTTCAATCGCGCTGGACATGTTATTACAACTTAGCTTGCTTTTTACATTTATTTTCACATGTTCACAATTGATGGTAAAACTCCACTGGTTACTTTTTTTTGTATAGGGTGTATTATCATTCCATATAATGCATGGCAATTTATCCAAATTGCTAGGCTCATCGAGGGTTGAGTCAAAGACACTAGGTGAGCCAAAACAATTGTAACCAATTTCAGCAATTTCCCTGACAATGACTGAGTCATCTTTTGGAAGTGTAGAAGACATGATTAAGTCCCACTCATCATCATTATCTGGCAGGTATTCACCTAATGTTGCAATGAGTTTTATACTGATATCTTTGTTCAGTGTACCGAAGCAAGGTGATATTTTACTCGCAATGAAATTCAAAGCGATATTATCACCATAGATATATACATCTCCGCAAGATGACGATTTATAACTGTCGATGAACTCATACAAATCATCATATGCATCTAGTATGGCATCTATTTTCTTGATAAATGTACGGCCTACGGTAGTTGTAGTTACACCGGTGTTGTCTCTATTGAAAACTTTAAACCCTAGAGTTCTTTCAAGATCGTTAATGAGTTTGCTTACATATGGTTGATGTGAATTCAATTTCACCGCAGCGGCACTCATGCTCTGCAAGTCATCAACAGTCTTGGCTATAATTAGTGATTTTATTTTTAAAGATGTGGTTTTTTTCATTTCGCTTTACGCTAATTAGCTGTAGTTAAAGATATATTATTCCATTTTTGCAATGCAACTGACATACAAGAATCATTATATCGATATATATATTATTTATAGTGACAGTCAACGCTTACTTGTGTAAAAAGACATGGTATATAATTGTTGCAAGTAATCTGATTCTTATTTTAGATGTGTTCTTGGTCACAAAATCTTTAGATTTTTGGCTGGCCATTTGATCCAGATGATGTGGGAGGGATACGGTATGTCTGGCCTGATTGCCGCACTGAGAGGGAAGGGGGTAGATCTGCAGCCATATCGAATGATTGGCATTGAGCGGATCGAGTCATTTAATGAAAAACGTAAGGTATTGTTCAATCCGGCAATCATCAACTCCTTCAAACCCTTTGTACAAGAGCTATTTACAACTGTTTCACTGAGAGCTCAGTTGGATGGGTTTACATCATTCTCAAAGCAGGAAGACGGTAGTTTAGAAAGTGAACGACTATTAGAACTATTCTACAGACCACAGTATGACATATCTCCAGTCGATTTTTATAACTCATGTGATGCAATATCACTCATTGAACTTACTTTATTACAGCTGAGTGATGCACTCATCAACGCACGTAAAGAACAATCAACAGATTTCTTTTTTAAAGTAGAGTCTCGAATATTATATGCGTTAGATGAAGCATTGATATATTTTTCAACTAAATTTAGCACATATGGCATCAATTTATATATAGAAATTAGTCACCGACCATTTATTTCTAACGATACGCCCATAAGTACACTTATCCGGTTACATGAACATGGTGTAAATCTAGTTATAGATAACTATGCATGGCGTGGTGGAGATTGGCGAGAGCGTTATATTTCAAGTGGGATTTTTTGTTGTGTGAAGTTTGATACTCCACCATTATTGCAAAATGAGATTAATAGTTTCAAAGACTCAATGTCGCTTTTGCTGGAAAAGTATAATTTTAAAACCATAGTTGGGAAGGTTGAGACAAAAAGACAAAGTGAAATTGTTTTTTCCACTGGATGTTGGGCAGTACAGGGGTTTTATTACTCTAGACCTAGGACTGTCAAACTAATGGACTTGCATTCACTGTGAAATATCAAAATATTGATAGGCTTTTCCTTGAAAAGCCAAAGTTATACAATTTCGCTATTTTTATAGTGTCAATTTCGTTCGGGCTTATAGCCATCTTTTTGTTATTCAATTATGAAAAGGGAAGTATCGTTATAGAAAGTGAAAGGTATGTTCGTAGAACAGTAGTAGAAATAAATAAATTGTTTAGTGAGGTCGAGCAGGGTGTCAATGAAGTATTTGAATCTCATGAACAACTTATCTGTCCGTCATCCATAAATCATTTGGTTGATACTGCAACTCGAAATCCTTACACCATGATGTACTACATGGTAGATAGATTAGGAGGGGAGTGCTCATCTTATAAAAATAGCAATGGGAATGTAAATAGTATACATCAGCAGATACAGTTTATAGATTTAAAGACAGATGGTGTTTATCTACAGATTTTTATGAATCGCCCTGTTTTTTTGCTGGTTCGTAATTATAAGGGCACCAGTGTAGTTGGGGTTGTCGATACCAGATATATTACAGACCTGATTTTAGACCATAATGATATGGGTGACGCAATCAGCTATGGTCTGACTATAGATAGCAATCCCGATGCTCAGATACTAACCTCTATAGGTTTGGCCCCACCACTAAGTAGCAAGTCAAACATGCAGAGTCACTCCGAAAAATATGGCTTTGGCATTACTTCGTATGTTAAGAGTGACGCCTATATAGTTATGACCTTGCTTAAAGTGTATGGATGGTTTGTTTTTATCATAATTGGTTTTTCAATTATGATTTTCATCATGCTATCCAGTTGGGTTAAGAGAATTGACTTCATTTCTCAAGACATACGAAAGGGCATAACCCGTAATGAATTCATTCCTTATATTCAACCCATAGTAAATAGCTCAACCCTAGAGATAGTCGGGGGCGAGGTGTTGGTTAGGTGGCAGCACCCTGTCTATGGTTTGATCAGCCCAGAGCTGTTTGTTGAGGCTACAGAGCGTTCGGGGGCAATCATTCCCATCACTGAGCAGTTAATGGCGGTTGTAGCCACTCGGCTTAGCTCCAGTGATGTGTTAGTTCCCCCTCGATTTACTATCAATTTTAATGTAACTCTGTCACAGCTCATATCACCCGATTTGGTTCAAGCATGCTCTCATTTTCTAGAAATTTTCGGGGACAAGTCCAGGCTGAAACTATGCCTTGAGATTGTCGAGCGAGGCATGCTGGATGATCACACTGAGTTGCAAATGATGACAGCATTTAAACTTCTTCATGCACAAGGGATAAGTTTTGCAGTAGATGATTTTGGCACTGGTTACTCTTCGCTAAGGCATGTTTATTCATCTTACATTGGTGCTATTAAGATAGACCGACTATTTGTTAAAGACATTGACAGCAATAAGATGGCCTATGAAATTATTATGAATATCATAGACTTAGCTGCTCGCATTGGGGCTAAAATTGTTGCTGAAGGTATTGAGAAGCCCATACAGGCAAAGATTTTAAGCAAGATGGGAGTTGATTGCTTTCAAGGCTATCTCTATGGAAAACCGATGCCTGTGGACTTGTTTGTTGGTCATTTTATGAGAGCTAGCGATCAACCCAATATGGAACGGAAGTTATGTTAGGCTGACAACATGTGACGTAACTGTAGTTCAATTACCCCATTTTAGATGAATGACTCAGGATATGATTTCTTTAAATCAATATTTACCTTTGCTATTATTGCCGTGTATCAGCCATATTTTATGGATGTGATCTAAATTTGGTTATCATAGCAACTGTATTATGGTGGATTTATCATGGGTGAATTTCTAAAAGTGCTGATGAATGCTCGCAGTTTGCGTGCTGCACTACGTGACCTGAGCTTCGAACAATTGGTCGAAACCAAAGAAAAGTTTGATGCAATCTTCCAGGAACGTGAAGCGTCCGCTCTGAAAGAAATGGCTGAGCAAGAAGAGCGTCAAGCTAAGCTGGCTGAGTTCCAAGCTATGCTGCAGCAAGCTGGAATCGACCCGAGCGAACTGCTGGGCTCAGGGGAAAGCAAAGGGGCTAAAGAATCAGGAACCAAACGTGCCCCTCGTCCTGCCAAGTACAAATACACCGAAGATGGTGTAGAGAAAACCTGGACTGGCCAAGGCCGTATGCCCAAGGCGATTGCCCATGCAGTAGAGAGCGGCACCGCTCTTGAAAGCTTCCTGATCTAAAATGTCATCTCTAAACAGCTGGGGCTAGCCCTGGCTGTTTTTACATTTATGACCAGTAGAAAATTTGACCCAAGGGCGTGTCGAAAGGGGTTACGGATGCGTTCAAATACACTGTTCTTATTGCCGCGAGATTTTTTCTTGCGGCAGGTATTTGTCATGCTGTGTTGGGAGGTTCTGTTTGGTTTTCTCATCATTAACTACAGCAAGTTTAGCTTCAATGCTGTAGACGGACATTCTGTCACTCTCGTGGTAATGGCTGGTGTATTCCTGATTCTTTACCCCCATAGCCGATATGCGACTCAGAAGATCATTGATTTTATGATTGGTACCGATCGGTTGCAGTATTCATCAGTGCCTGCGTTATTCGAACGAAAAATGTGGAAGGCCTTTGTCAGTATGGTTTTGATACTGGTTTTGGGACCAGCCAACATATTGGTGCTGTGTATACAGAGACTGCGGTCCCGTTAGAC
Source organism: Aeromonas sp. MdU4 (assembly GCF_041929505.1). Lineage (NCBI taxonomy): Bacteria > Pseudomonadati > Pseudomonadota > Gammaproteobacteria > Aeromonadales > Aeromonadaceae > Aeromonas > Aeromonas sp. MdU4. The sequence goes on from NZ_JBHFMW010000044.1 coordinate 16,612, forward strand.
TGACGGTTGAAAGATCCGGTTTAGAGCGTTAGCATCTCCCAATGATGGCCAGAGTCTTTCCGACCCTGGCCTTTTTCATATCTGGCCCGCCTCGTGCGGGCTTTGTCGTTTCTGGAGGGGGCATGGGGAAAGAGGAAGAGTTGGCCACGGCAGCGGTCGCGGCAGGGGTGGCAAAGACTGCTCCACCTGTCGTTGTGTCCGGCATGACACTAGCCGGGTACTCACTCAATGACTGGGTGCTGGTTGCCACACTGTTATGGATTGCTGTCCAGATGGGATGGTTCATCTGGTCAAACATCATCAAGCGTCGCCAGCAGGGAGATGCATAGTGAGCAAGGTCCGCATTGCAATCGCAGCTCTCACGCTGAGTGCCGCTGGCTTTGTGGGGATCTTGAACCGGGAGGGGTATGAGCCGGTGGCGTACCCTGACCCGGTTCATGGCACCAAGCTCCCCACCATCGGGTTTGGTAGTACCGCAGGGGTCAAAATGGGTGACACCATTACGCCTGTCGCTGCAGTAAACCGGAGTCTGCGGGAGGTGCGGGTATTCGAGGATGCCCTCAAAGCCTGTATCAAGGTCCCTCTCTACCAATATGAGTTCGACGCCTATGTCGAACTCTCTCACAACATCGGGCCCGGGGCTTTCTGCCGCTCAACCATCGTGAAATACCTGAACGCGGGCGATTACCTTGGGGCCTGCGAGGCGATCCTGCTGTTCAAGCGAGCCGGTAACCAGGACTGCTCTGTGCCGGGTAATCGGGTATGCCCTGGGCTCTGGAAAGACCGGCTGCGCCTCAATGCCAAGTGCAAGGGGGAGTAATGGAGTTGTTCCCGCAAGGCAGAGCTTTGCCATTTCTCGCTGGCGCTTTGGTGATAACTGCATTGGCTGCTGGCGGAGTGGCGCTCTACCGGTCCGGTCACGCTGATGGGGAGGAGGGGGAGCGCAAGACCTGGCAGGCGAAGTGGAATGAAGAGGCTACCCGCCTCGCTACAGCCAGGACCAAGGCCGAGCAAGAGGCCCGGGAGGAGGAGCTGCGCCGGCAAGCTGAAATCGATGAGGTGAGAGACCATGCACAACAAGAGATCGCCCAAGCACAAGCTGATGCCGCTGCTGCTGGCGTTGAGTCTGGCCGGTTGCGCGAGCAAGCCCGTCGCCTGGCAGCCAGAGCAAGTCAGTGCGCCAGCAATACCGGTACTGCCCAAGGAGGCTCGGCAGCCAGAGAACCTGCCATGGTGCTCGCCGACCTGCTCAGCCGGGCTGATGAAAGAGCGGGTGAGCTGGCAGCAGCGTATGACCGAGCTCGAGCGTCAGGAGTAGCCTGTGAACGAGCCTATGACGCCCTACGCACCGCGACCATGAAACCCCGCCCATAACGGCGGGGTTTGTCTTTCTGGGCAAGGAGAGAAGGTGATGCAGATAAAATTGAGCGGTGAAGTGGTAAGCGGTATCGACATGACTGGGGTTATCACTCGTGTAGAGCAGTATGACGGTGATGAGGCCCTGGTTGTTTTGTCCTCCGGTGTTTCAGTTGTGGTGAGCGCTACTCACGAGCCTGTACCTGGTGACACCATCGTTGAAGGCGAGCTATCCATCTAAATGGCAAAGACTGACTGGGCACAGCTCAATGCAGAGTACCTGCAGGAGCATGAGGCGACCGGCATCAGTGCAAAAGACTGGTGCGATAGCCGCGGCCTTAACTACAACTCGGCGCGTCGCTATTTGAAAACACGGGGGCAATCTCCTGCGCAACCCGAAAAATCTCGCGCAGCAGCGCAATCTGCGCATTCCGAAGTGCGCAAAACTGCGCACACTGCGCAAAGTGCGCAAGCCAAGACGAATGAGGTGAAGGGTAAAGGGGGAAGTGGAAGAGGGGAAAAGTCATCTTCATCCGTTCACACCCCAGTAGACTCAGACCAGAACCCGAAAACCAACGGCCGTGACAATAGCGGCCGCTTCATCGAGGGGAACCCTGGCAATCCCAACCCACCGAATCAGTGGCGGCCCGGCGACCGGCCAGCGTTGACCCATGGCGGCTATGCCAAGTTCCTCGATGCTGACGAGCTGTTCGACCAAGCCGAGGCGTTGAAGCTGCGGGACGAGCTGATATTCACCCGTGCTCGCGTTATCTCTGTCACCAAAACCTTGAAAGCCCTGCAGCATGACCTGGCCGAAGCGCAGGAGCTGACCGACCGGCTTGCGCTCTATGACAAAATCTTGCGTGCTGAGCAGGCCCTCGACCGCAACATCCAGCGTATAGAGTCTATCGAGCGCACCTTGAGTGCTCTGATGGTTGATGCCGTTAACGTGCCGAAGATTGAGGAAGATACGCGCCGTATCCGGGCCGCGACTCGCAAGCTGACTGCCGAGGCCGACCGGCTTGAGAAGGATGGTGGAAGCGAATCCACGCCCGTGAGTGAGATGGTCACTGAGCTGCAGGGCATGGGGACTGGCGGATTGATGTCGTGATAAAATGGACTGGCGCAATCCACTGGGGGATCGATGAGAATTTACTGCAAGAATGAGGCAGGAGAAGCTGTATACATCGCCGACTGCCAATTGCCTATAGTGGTAGGCAACGCCATTGACTCTGGCCGTGACGCTCAATACGAGTTGCCGACAGTTCTTGGGCCGACGCGACTGATTGGCAACGACAGCGAGCCTGATTACACCGCGACTGTCACCGTTGAGCGCATTCTTCTTGAGCCATACCGCCTTTACCGTAACGGCGTGCTGGTTGAGATGGGCGCCATGATTGCTGACCCAAGTCATGTGAGGATGCTGGCCGAGAACATTCAGCCGCGCACCACTGCTAGGGAAGAGGTCAACGCCATCACCGCCGCATGGCTCGAGCGCGAATAGCCACAGCATCACCCACACTAACCCGCTTCGGCGGGTTTTTTATTACCTGAGATCCCCCATGACTGAACCTGACATCTCCGCCATGACTGAGCAGGAGCAGATTGCCTATATCCGCTCGAAGCTCAGCGATAAGTGGTGGCGGATGAACAACCTCTACAAGGTGGAGAACGAGCAGGGTGAGCTGGTGCAATTCAGACTTCGCCCAGCGCAGGAGCTGCTGTTCAAAACCATGTGGTGGCTGAACATCATCCTCAAGGCGCGGCAGCTCGGGTTCTCAACTGCCATCGATATCTACCTGCTGGATGAGGCGCTGTTCAACAAGAACATCAAGTGCGGGATCATCGCGCAGGACCTGGCGGCCGCCGGCGAGATCTACCGCACCAAGATTGAAGTCCCGTTCGATAACTTGCCCGGCTGGCTCAAGGCCCAGTTCAAGGTTGTTACCCGGCGCGGCGGGGCCAATGGTGGTCACATCCTGTTCCGGCACGGCTCCAGTATTCAGGTGGCCACGTCCTTCCGCTCCGGTACTGTCCAGCGACTGCATGTGTCAGAGCACGGGAAGATCTGCGCCAAGTACCCCGAGAAGGCCAAGGAGGTGCGAACCGGTACCCTCAACGCAATCCACCCAGGCGCTATCGCCTTCATCGAGAGCACTGCAGAGGGTGTGGGCGGCGACTTCCACGCCATGAGCATGAAGTCTCTCGAGCTGGCGCGCGCCTCAGGCGAGCTCAGTCAGCTGGATTGGAAGTTCCACTTCTTCGCCTGGTGGCAAGATCCAAAGTATCGCGCTGACGTTCCAGCTTCAGGGGTGGTGATGAGCAAGGCCCAGGCGGAATACTTCGCAGCGGTAGAGAAGGCAATGAACTGCACCATCAGCGCCGAGCAGCGGCAGTGGTATGTGCTCAAGGAGGCGACACAGGGGGCGGAGATGAAGCAGGAGTTCCCCAGCACTCCGCTGGAGGCGTTCCTAACTTCTGGCCGCCGAGTGTTCGACCCCATCACCACGATGGAGGCTGAGGGCGATTGCATGGCCCCGCTGATCGTTTATGACATCGACCCGGTGACCGGCAAGCGCGAGAAGGCCCGCAAGCCAGAGAAGCTGGACGAGCAGGGGCTGCGATCCCTCGAGAACATGTTGTTGGTGTGGGAGCTGCCAGATCCGGAGGAGGATTACGCCATTGGCGCTGACGTGGCTGAGGGTCTGGAGCATGGCGACCGGTCCAGCCTCGATGTTGTGGCCAGGAGTGATGGCCGCCAAGTGGCCCACTGGTTCGGGCATCTGGATCCCGGGCTGTTTGCCCAACTGCTTGCCCACGTTGGTAAGTTCTACGGCACCGCAGAGCATGGCCCAGCCTACATCGGCCCAGAGCGAAACAACCACGGCCACGCTGTACTGCTCAAGCTACGTGAAATCTACCCGACTCGTCGCATCTACACCCAGGAGCACATAGACCGGGATCGTGACGACGAGACTCCGCGGCTGGGCTGGCTCACCACACGGCAATCCAAGCCGATCCTGGTTGATGGTCTCAAAGCCCTGTTGCGAGCTGGCCAGTCGGGGATCTGCTGGATAGGCACCATTTCCGAAGCCACAACCTACGTCTATGAGAAATCCGGCAGCATGAATGCCCAGACCGGTTGCTACGACGACCAGCTGATGAGCTACATGATTGCCCAAGAGATGCGAGCCAGAATGCCGGTTCGCATCATCAAGCCTGAATCCTCCCGTAAACCCAAGCACTGGATGGCCAACTGATGATCAACGCCCAACCCAAGGCCCCCAAGACAGGTGGCCTCGATACCCAGCAATTGCTCAAGCTGATGAGCGATATCAACGGCCAGCCTGACTGGCGATCCTTTGCCAACCGCGCGTGCGCCTATTACGACGGTGATCAGCTGCCGCCTGAGGTGGTCAAGGTGCTCAAGGAGCGTGGTCAGCCCATCACTATCCACAACCTGGTTGCCCCGACAATTGACGGAGTGCTGGGGATGGAGGCCAAGAGCCGCACCGATCTGATGGTGGTTGCCGATGACCACGATGATGAGATTGAGCAGCTGGCCGAAGCGGTCAATGCCGAGTACGCCGATATGTGCCGCCTTGGCGGGCTGGATCGTGCCCGGGGAGAAGCATATGGCGGCCAAATCAAGACTGGCATGGGATGGGTTGAGGTGTGTCGCAGAGACGATCCATTCGGCCCGCGTTACAAGTTCAGTAACGTCCACCGTGATGAGGTGTACTGGGATTGGCACAGTCGGGAGCCCGATCTTAGCGATAGCCGCTGGTTGATGCGTCGCCGCTGGGTTGATCTGGATGAAGCTAAGACCATGTTCCCGAGTAAGGCAGAGGCATTGGAGTGGGGCGTAAACGACTGGGATGGTGTTGTCAGCCTGACATCCATCGAGGGGCTTGATCCCAATCTGGTCAGCGCCTATGACGAATGGAGCCAGTTCAGCGGCAAAGAGGTGGAGTGGTGTAGCCGGGAGCGGGATCGGGTGCTGTTGCAGGTGGTCTACTACCGTACTTATTCCATGCGCCAAGTGCTGATGCTCGACTCTGGCAGAACCCTGGAGTACGACAAGGCCAATCAGTTACATCTCGCTGCGCTCGCCATGGGCAGGGCCAGGCTGGAGCGCCGACCGGTGGCCGTGATCCGGGAGTCGTGGTTCGTCGGCCCCCATCATCTGGTTGATCGCCCATGTTCAGCACCGCACAACATGTACCCGCTGGTGCCGTTCTGGGGTTACCGCAAAGACCGCACTGGTGAGCCTTATGGCCTTATTGCCCGAGCCATGCCAGCGCAGGATGAGGTGAACCTGCGTCGCATCAAGCTGACTTTCTTGCTGCAGGCCAAGCGCGTCATTATGGACAAGGACGCCACCAACATGACCCGGGATCAGGTGCTGGAGCAGGTAGAGCGCCCGGATGGCTATATCGAGCTCAACCCTGACCGAGCTAACAAGACCAGCGTGAGTGATGCCTTCAAGGTAGAACAGGACTTCAACGTGGCGGCGCAGCAATTCCAGGTGATGCAGGATTCGGTGAAGCTGATCCAGGATACGATGGGGGTTTATGCCGCCTTCTTGGGGCAGGGTTCCACTGGCCAGTCTGGGGTTGCCATCAGCAACCTGGTGGAGCAGGGGGCGACCACTCTATCCGAGATCAACGACAACTACAGGATGGGCTGCCAGCAGGTGGGCCAGCTGGCGCTGTCGTATCTGCTGGAAGACATGGCCAGCAAGCGCAACTACAAGGTAACGGTGAACCGAGATGATCCGCGCCGCCGCAAGTCCGTGGTGCTCAACGTGGAGCAAGAGGATGGCAAACTAACCAACGATGTGACTCGGTTGCGGGCCCATATTGCGTTGGCGCCGATCCAGCAGACCGCAGCCTACAAGCAGCAATTGGCCGAACGGATGACTCAGGCCATGTCCCAACTGCCGCCAGAAGCTGCCGCCGCCTGTTTTGACCTGCTGGTCGAGTTGATGGATGTGCCGCGCAAAGCAGAATTTGTCGAGCGGATCCGCAACGCCCTGAACATCCAGAAAGACCCGGAAGAGATGAACGACGAGGAACTCGCAGCCGCCGAGCAACAAGCCCAGGTTGCCCAGATGCAGCAGGAGATGGCTATGCGCGAGATGCAGGCCAAGCTGGCAGAGTTGGAAGGCAAGGCCGCCAAGTGGCAAGCAGAGGCCCAGCGCATCTCAAAACTGACCGATTCCATCCGTTTCGAAGATGCCCTCAAGCAGGCCCAGACCGGCAAGACTCTGCAGGAAATGGAGCAACTGGCAGCGCAGCAGCAGGTGATGCAAACCGAGCAGGCCGCCCTGCAGGCGCAGCTGCTGGAGACCATTCAGCAGCAGATTGACGCGATCGCGCTCTGATAGTTGCTTTCCTGATCGCCCAGCGTTAGGATTTCTCCATCATGGCCCAGTCTTTCGAGATTGGGCCTTTTTGTTTGTCATATCTGACAATTGATTAATAAAATTTACAACCACAAAATATCGCAAGTGAGTCCAATCGTCGCCTGCAGTGTCTTGTGCATTTTAACCCGCCATCGTGCGGGTTTTTTTGTGTCCGGCTCAAGCCGGGGAGTGCTTTTACTGAGAGCCTTCCCCCGCTTGGGCAGCGATACCACCCACTGAAAACCCACGAGGACGAGCATGAATACAAGCATCGATAACCTGACCGGGACTGAAAGTCTGGACGAACTGGAAGCCATGCTAGCTGATATCGAGCGTGAGCCCGATGTGGCGCTGGACGATGGCACTGGCACCAAGCAAACGGACGTAGAACAACCCGCGCCGTCGGCGGGCGAGGTGGCAGCCGGTACCGAACAAGCCGTAGTCGAGCAGGTGGAGGTACAGGCCAACGAACCTGAGAAGGTGATCCTGGCCAAGAGCGGTCAACATACTATCCCGTATGAAGTGCTGGAGCAGAGCCGCAACGAAGCCAAGCAACTGCGTGAGCAGGTGGCCAAGATGCAGCAAGCCCAAGCCGAGCGGGACAAGCTGCAAGTACTGCTGGAGAAGAACGGGATCGACCCCTCTGTTGACCCGGACGACATCAGCCAGGAAGAGTTGGATCGGCTGGCGCAGGACTACCCGGATCTTGGCAAGTCCATTGGCGCCATTGCCCGCAAACTCCAAAAGCTGGAGCCGCAGGCCGCGCAGCAAATGGTTCAGCCCTCCATCAATCCGGTCGAGGCCGCACTGCAGGCGGTACCTGACTTGGCAGCATGGCGGGACAGCGACCAAGACCGTTTCGATATGGCCCTCACTATCGATGACAAGTTGCAGGCAGACCCTGCGTGGAGCAACAAGCCGATGGAGGCGCGATTTGCAGAGGTCGCTCGCCGTACCAAGCTGGCCTTTGGCGATGAGGTGGAAGCACCTCCTGCCAAGGCACCCAGCAAGGTGGCTGAGAAGCCTACTGATTTCATCCCGTCTAGCCCATCGGCTCTTGGCCAGACCCATCACGCACCGGCAACGGGCGTCGAACGTTATGGCGCCATGTCTCAGTCCGAGCTGATCGGCGAGATGGGCAGCATGACTGAGGCGCAAATTGAGGCGCTGCTGGAGCAGTCCGGCTACTAACCCACAACCCGTTTGTACAAGCCAACCCCGACCATTGTGTCGGGGTTTTTGTTTTCATGTAGGAGAGGATCATGACCCAAGTCACCTCGGCGCAAGCCAACAAGATTTTGCAGGCCGCCCTGTTTACGGCGGCCAATCGTTCCCATTCGTTGGTGAACATGCTGACCGAAGAGGCCCCTAAGGGCGCTAAGGTCAACGGCGGCAAACAGACCAGCGCTGGCGCCCCGGTAGTTCGTATCACCGATCTTGGCAAAAATGCTGGCGATGATGTGGATATGCAGCTGTTCCACCAATTGTCTGGCCGCCCGACCATGGGTGACAAGAAGCTGGCCGGTCGTCTGGAGAGCCTCTCTTTTGCAGACTTCTCGCTCAAGATCAACCAGTCCCGCCATGGTGTGGATGCCGGTGGCAAGATGAGCCAGAAGCGCACCAAGCACGATCTGATCAAGACAGCCCGGGTGCTGCTCGCAGATGGTTACTATGGTCGCTTGGTGGATCAGCGTGGCTTTGTCCAACTGGCTGGGGCACGTGGCGACTACGCGGCTACCGATATCATCCTGCCTCCGGCGGATGATGAAGAGTTCGCCGAAATCATGATCAATCCCATCACGGCACCGACCTACGAGCGTCATTTCTTCGGAGGCGACGCGACTACCTTTGAAACCATCGATGCCGCAGACCGCTTCAACCTGGGGTGTGTGGACAACATGGCGTTGTTCCTGTCCGAGATGGCCAATCCCATCCAGCCGATCCGCATGGTGTCTGACCCGTCAGGCGGTGAGCCGCTCTACGTGCTCTACGTCACCCCGCGCCAGTGGCACGACTTCTACACCTCCAGCTCCGGCAAGGATTGGCAGGCGATGTTGGTTGCGGCTAACGAGCGTGCAAAGGGTTGGAATCACCCCATCTTCCGCGGTGAAGGTGCAATGTGGCGCGGCATCTTGGTCAAGGAGTACAAGGGAATGCCGATCCGCTTCAACCAGGGCAGCTCCGTCAAGGTGTGTGCGGCCAACTCCGCGACCGGTGTGGAAGTGGACAAGGTTGCCGGCACAACCATCGATCGCGCCGTGTTGCTGGGCGGCCAGGCGCTAGCCAACGCGTTTGGCTCCGGTGAGCAGGGTGGTTCCTTCGGCATGCACGAAGAGAAAACCGATCACGGCAATGCGACCGAGATCTCCATCAACTGGGTATCAGGTCTGCAGAAGATCCGCTTCAAGCAGCGTAACGGCAACATTCAGGACCATGGCTGCATGGTGTTGGATACCGCGGTGAGCCCCATCGTCCGTTAAGCCACCAACCAGAGAGAGGGGGGAAGTCCCCCCTTATTGCCATCTGACCAGATAAGGAGCCATATCATGGCCAAGATTACCCTGATCGCCAAAGCGTACCGCTGGTTTGTCGGTGCCTTCGGCAACCTCTCTATTTCCCCGACCTTGGTGGCCAAGCTGGCGGCTGTGCCGTCCGGTGATGTCATCGCGTTTGGTGACAAGGTGGAGCCCAACCTGAAAGTGGTTGGTGTGACGTTGTTCAGCAGCGCGTTGGGCGCCAGTACCACCATCACCGCCAAGATCGGCGCAACCACCATCATCAACACCGAGGCGACGGATAAGGCGGTGGCCACCTATTTCCCTGTGGACGACCTGATTACCGATGTGGGTCAGGAAATCAGTCTCATCGTCGGCGGTGGAGCGGCGACTGGTACGGTCAAGCTCAAGCTTCATTATGAGGTGATCGGCAACCTCTAAGGCAGTCAATCACACCATGCCCGGCCACGTGCCGGGCCTTTTCATTTCAGGATTGGAGATATTGCCGTGAGCGACAAAATTGCTGTGGTTTATATCGGCGACAAGCCGAGCAAGAAAGACACCGTCACAGGTTCCCGCCTGGTGTTCCCGCGCCACACTGCGGTTGATGTGGAGAGTCATATTGCCATGCAGCTGCTGGAGTTCCCTACTGTCTGGATCCGTCATGACGCGTTGGCCGATGAGCTGGATCGACAGGAGGATATTGCCCGACAGGCAGCTGAAGAGGCAGAGCGCTTGGCTGCCGAACAAGCTCGTTTTGCCGAAGGGCAGAGTTTCGTGGTTGGCGAGATGGATTTGGGCAAGATGACCTCAGCCCAATTGGCAACGCTGGTTGAGGGCGAAGACCTTGCCATTGAGTCACAAGGCGCAAAAGAGAATGTTGGCGACTTCCGTGTGCGCGTGCGTGACGCTCTGAAAGCCAAGCAGGTTGCTGGGCAGGGAGGTGAGTAATGGTACCGGTGCTGGATAGCCGCCTGGTCAGTCCGGACACCCTGATCCCGCTGGTTCGCCAGCGGGTTTCTGGCCCACTCGATAGCATCATTCGGCAGGCCATCATTCGTGCTGCCATCGACTTCTGCAAGCGTAGCGCCCTGATCCATCTTGAGCGCCAGTTTGATGAGGTGCTCGAGGGCCAGACGGTGAGCTTTGCCAAGATGAGCTGTATCAACCGGCAGGCACGCCAGTATGTGCGAGAGCCACAGGTGACTGGCTCCGTGATCCACCGCATCACATCGCAAGGTGTACCTCTGCAGCCAGGGGTTGACTACCATGTCCAGTCTGCCGAGTCGATCAGGTTTCTGGTTACGCTACAGAACGTGTGTGTCATCGGTGCTATTGAGCCGTTGCTAACAGCAACGCTAATCCCCGCGGCCTTGGTTGAGGATTATGCCGAGGCGATGGCAGATGGCGCTGCAGCCATCTTGCAACTGCAACCAGGTAAGCCGTGGGCAAGCCCTGAACTGGCCCAGCTGAATAAGGCTCGCTTCAACGAGGCTGTTCGAGACGCTCATCGTTTCCGCATTGAGCAAACCTCCAACGCTCAGATCCAGAACCCGGTGCGCCGTCGTCAATTCTTCTAGGGGGTCACCACATGACAACCATCAAGGCTTTGCTCGAGCGGGTCTCTATCGAGCTGACCGATACAACCAGAGTGAGTTGGTCCGCGGCAGATCTAGTGAGCTACTACAACAGCGCCATCGCCGCGATTGCCAACTACCGACCAGATGTGTTTGCTCAAACGCAGGAGTTCACCTGTGTCGCTGGTACTCGCCAGGTCATGCCTGCTGGCGCGGTCAAACTTATCGAGGTGGAGCGAAACACGGGAGGACGCAAGATCCGGTTTTTTAAACGTGGTGAGCTTGATGACCTAGATCCGGAGTGGATGACCGCAACGGGCGCTACATCGGCAGAAGCCTATCTTCATGAGCCTACCAACCCTCGCACCTTCTGGCTTTATCCGGGGGTGGTAGCTGGCGTGAAGGTGGATGTTGTGCTCAGTGCCCTGCCAGCGTCGGTTGATGTGGCACAGGTGGAGTCTGGAGCCGCTCTGCAAGTTGATGACACCTTCCTGACCCCCTGCATGGACTGGATTATCTACCGCGCCTATCTGCGCGACTCTGACGATACCGCCAACTCGGCCCGAGGTCAGCTTCATCTGCAAGCGTTCGCCCAATACCTGGGGATAAAGCTACAGATGGAGCGTGCCGTTATTGCCGTGCGTGACGAGAAGTTTCAAACCAACCAGGGGTAACCATGATCCGTATCTTTGGTGTTATCACCGACCCTGCGGGCGAACCAGTACCCGGGGCAATCATTGAACTGCGAGCGCTAAGTAGCACCAGGGAAGTACTTGCGTCATCGGTGCTGATCCGCAAGTGCGACAGATTGGGGAGGTATGATTTCAACTTGGCAGTAGGTGTCTATGATGCTTATGCCCAAAACGATCGATGTGGTGACCTCGATTATTTAGGTACTGCCATTGTTAGAAGTAATACGTCCGATGGTGATTTAAATCACATCCTGGATGAGATCAGCGTCGATTTGACGCCCCCGGTGTTGGTGGCTGCGCTGGAGGCGATGTACCGGGCGGAAAGTGCCGCTAATAAAACAGATCAAGACAAGCAGCAAACTGCAAAAGACCGTCAGGTTTCAGGTGAGTTGGCCGGTGAGGCTCAGGGTGCCGCCGCTGATGCCAAGCGCTCTATGCATGAAGTTAAAGCTATTGCTGAGATGGTTGAGTCACTGCCGCTTGGTAATGGCTACGTATCGGAATCTATCACCCCAGCAGGAGATACCGCGATACTGGATTTGGCTAAGGCCACCGTGTTTCGAGTTACCTTGAATGCCCACATTACACACATTGTCTTTACTAACGCATCTGGTGAAGAGGGCTCGTCTCGTTATGCCACCCTCATCTTGCGCCAAGGAACTGGTGTAAACCTGGTCTCGTGGCCGAAAAATGTCCGCTGGTCCTATGGCCACCCCCCGGTATTGTCTTACGAGAAAGACGGTGAGGATTGCATCACCTTGGTTAATTTTGGGACAGATGCTCATTGGTATGGTTTTTTGACCGGAGGCTGGATCCATGTTTAGCGCATTGAGTGATGGCCGTATAAATAATGCGTTGAGTCTGATGGCCGGTCACCAGCGCTGGGTTGAGCGAAACACTGGGCTAACTAATGATCCCCACCAAGACCATTATATTCAAAACCCTGATGGGGTTTTGGCGAATAACCGGCACTTTATCGCTGATACCCAAATGGAGTATCAGCCCAATGGGGATGGTACGACAGAAGGCCAAGCGATCCATATTTTGGGCTATTTGCACGCTTACTTGGCGACAAATAGAACAATGTATCTGGACAAAGCAATTTGGCACTGGGATGCCTACGTAAAGTATTTCTATCGAGGGCAATCTATTCCAGAAACACCACAACGGTGGATCTGTAACTGGATTCTGAACTCGAAACAGCCGTGTCTGGCTAATTATCCAGTAGATCCAAAAGAGCCGACACACGGCGGATTTAAGTGTGTGCCGCTGGAGTTTCGTAATGGTAAAGCCCAGATACCACACGGAGCCCCGTTCTGGGGGGAGTGGTTGGATGTGGTCACTTATGCACATCGTGGACATATGACCTGGGGGGCCATCAACGCCAGCATTCAGACTATTAGGGAAGACTGTGAGGGGAAAATTGATTGGCAGAGAGTCTATGACGACTTTCGCCTGTTCGAGGCCAAGGAGCCATACAATCCCATGGCTTGGATCGACTGGGCTAGTTACCTAGGGTATCCGTCTTACACGGTAAACTGGGGAGGGGACGCGAGTCGTGGTCAGACACTGCCATTCTCTTGGATGGTGGCATGGACGAACAACAAGATTGGTATCGGGCGCGGACCTGATGATCAGCTATGGGACGGTAACATTATCGAGACGGGAATACCCGACTCGGAAATAGGCACGATCCAACTACAGGACACCACTATCAATGGGGTCTACCTAGTGAACTATGCCGTGCGGTTGCCGGTGGAGCTAGGTGGCTACATGTTTGAGCGTAATGAATGTTGGCACAACCGCCCGGTACACACTCCTTTCTTGGGGGGCGTTGGCCAATTGGGCAATGCGGCCGATGCTGAGGTTTGGTTTATCGATGCTTGTTATATGCTCTGGCGTATTACGGGTGAGGAGCATTACAAGAAAGCCTTAGAATCGGTTTTCTACACCGCCCACGAGTACACCTATATCGACGCCTTGGATCGGTTCTTCCGACAGTCTACGGTCTCGGAAACCCCGTTTACAGACGGTATCTCTTACTCCTTCAGTTACCCTGAGCTAACCAAGATCGAGTACAGCCGTGACATAGACGGCTATATCGTGGTGAAGGCCGGTGAGGCTAGTCAGCACTACTTGGAGCAGCAGTCGATTTGGTATCGGATCAACCGTAACTCCAAGCTGAAAGTGACCTACGGTGGGGTAGACGAGGGCGGTAAGCCTATTCGGTTCCGTCCCATGCTTAATCTCCAGGCTGAGAAAGAGGACACCGGTAAAGAAAACTGGTGGGTAGGGGCGTTGCCGGACAGTCACGCAGAACACCCGGTGGAGTATGTCATTCCACTGAGTAAGATGTGTCTGCTGAATAACGAGCGTACAGGTGAGGAATACATTGTCGCTGATAAGCGAGCTATCACCGACTACGGTGGCTGTATTCCTAACGCTCATTTCGAAGCCGATGTGCTAGGCGACCGCGACGTCATGGTAGTTGAGGCTGAGTTCCCGGATGACGATGCCGGCTTTATCGTGGGTTTCTGGTTACAGGAATCCCAAAAAGCTCCGCTGGAGCAGATAGTTTATCGCTCCGATGCCGAGTTTGACTTACGTATCGTGGACGATCAGAAGTGGCGCTGGTACTGGATGCTCCCCAACACCGACGGTCAGTGGGTTACGTTCACTTTGGACAAAACCAAGATGGTACTGTCTGGCTGGCAGCCGGATCACCCAAACGACCCAAGTCCGAGCAGTCCAGACTTCACCACGGTAAATCAGGTAACTATTCTGCTGGAGAACAGCAGTGACAAAAACAAGCACTTTGCTTACTACTGTATTAACGATATTCCGCCTCTGTTTGACAAGGATGATGGCTGGACCATTACTTTCCGGGGGGTGATCGCTGGCGACCAGGCTTGGTCTGCCAAAGTGGGCGACTGTTGCATGATCGACTACCGGTTGGACTCGCTCAATTATTGCCCGGGAGTTATTCCTTTTTCTAACATCTACTCTGATGAAAGCCCCCAGATCAACGGATGGCACGGTATGCCTTACCCTGGGTATCAGTGGCCCATGATGTATTGCATCCAGAGGGACAACACCTATGACCTGTGGCTGCAGAACCAGATAGAGTTCCTGTTCGATAGCCAGGAAGCGTATTTCAAGCAGGTGCAAGAAATGGGGCCTGGCTGTGCAGCTTATATCTGGGATCGCTGGGACACACACAAATATGGCCCCCCGGATACTTGGACGACTTTCCACTGGGGTGACGGTAAGCCATGGGCTGGTTATCAGCCACGCGCCTTTATGGCCGCAGCTCGGGCTTGGTATGAGCTCACGCTACGTAACAAAGCGGTACCAGAAAAGTTGAAGCGTTACGTGGAACGCTGGATCACTTGGTTAGTCGCCTTTATCAAGAAATCGGGTGGCCACACGCCCAACGAGTTTCCCACTGCGCCTAAGCCCCCAGTATGGGTTCCTGACGATTTCACTGGTCACATGTGTGGACTTTGGCTTGCTGGTGCTTGTTACTCAGCGCTTGCCGGGAGTGTTGTGGCTGAACTCGACCATTTGATTGAAGCCGCGGCGGGAGAGTTGATGGATGAGTATGACATCACCCATATTCCAGGGCATCCGATGAATGGCTGTTGGTCTCCGGCGTTACGCCTCGATTCAGACAATGGTATGGCCTTCGGATTTTACTCTGGGGAAATCTTCCGTGGGTTAAGTTTGTATGTGATCTATCGTAAACACGGCGCTGGTTACAATATGTTTAGCCGAGCTGCGCTGAGTGATGCCAATGATGCCTCGCTTGGTCCAATCTCTGTGGCGATACCGTAGCGAATACCTCGCTTCTCGCCAGATAAAATGGCGTTACTCGGACGAGCAACTCATGGCGCTGCTTGTTCAAAATCGTCTTTAGCGTTAGGATTTTCCCATTCTAGCCCTGCTCTACCGAGTGGGGCTTTTTCATGTCTGCTTGTCGAGAAACCTCATGCCACTCATTGATATCGTGACTATGCGAGGCATGGTGCCGCGTGTAGAGAACCATCTCCTTCCTGATGAGGCTGCAACGTTGGCACAGGACTGCCAATTTGAGCGCGGTGTGGTTGAGCCAATCTTTGCTGACAAACAGGAGGGATCCGCATTCCCTGTCACGCCAGCGACGCTGTTTCATTACTATGGCGATCATTGGTTTACCTGGGACAAGCTGGTAGAGGTGATGCGGTCTCCCATCGCGCAGGATCAGTACAACCGGGTGTACTTTACCGATGGCGATTTCCCCAAGATCACTTATGACGCCATAGCCACTGGCGGTAGCAGCAAGCCTACCAGCTGGTACCGTCTTGGCGTTCCTGCTCCCGCTACTCCGCCTAACATGCAGTCCGTTACGCCACCAAGTGGAGGCAAGGATGATGACCCTACCGACGACGAGACAAGGTTCTATGTAGAGACCTATGTGAGTGGCCTTGGTGAGGAGGGTTCCCCTGGCCCTGCCAGCGGCAAGATCATCATTACTATTCCTGGCTCTACCGTTGTCGTTGGACTATCTCCGGGACCTACCAACAACAGCAATATCACCCGTCGTCGTCTATATCGGACTGTCTCTGGGGGCGGGATGGCTGACTATCTGCTGGTGGCAGACTTGCCGATCGCTACGGTGACCTATAGCGATAGCAAGAAGGAGGGAGAGCTAGGGCCGGTGCTCGAAACCTATGGCTACGCGATGCCACCAGAGAAGATGCGTGGCATCTGCCAGATGGCAAACGGCATTTGTGCCGGGTTTGTAGCTAATGCGGTGCTGTTCTCTGAGCCATACCTGCCTTATGCCTGGCCGGAGAAGTACAAGATGACCACGGAGCACGACATTGTGGCGATAGCGGCCATCGACACAGCGCTGGTGGTTGGTACGAAGGGTTACCCTTACCTGTTCCAGGGCGCGTCACCATCATCTATCACCGGCCAAAAGCTCTCATCTGTGCAACAGGCGTGCGTCAGTGCTCGTTCAATGGTGGCCCTCGATGGTTTGGTGCTCTATGCCTCTCCGGATGGGCTGGTTGGCATCGGTGCTGATGGTGGGAATCTAGTCACGGAGGGCATCATCACTCGCAAGCAATGGCAGGCTATGCGGCCAGATACTTTGCGAGCTTGGTACAGCGAGGGCAAGTATGTGGCACTTACCGATAGTCATGGGTTTGTGTTCGACCCTAAATCTGGCGATCTGCGCTGGTTGAGCGGGCGATGGGATGCAGCCGTTCCAGATATGCAGCTCGATGCGCTGATGTTGGCCAAGGGGGCTCTGTTGTACCAATGGCGTGGCGGCAGCGTGCCGCTCTCAATGCGTTGGCGATCCAAGGAGTTTGTCTTACCGCCGGGCGTTCGTCTTGGGGTTGCCCGTCTGATGGGAGAGTCTCTTGGGTTGGTAGGGTTTGCGCTCTGGTTGGACGGTGTGAAGGTGTTTGAGCTGGCCATTGGGGCTGTTCCCGAAACCGCGTTCAGGCTGCCCCCGCTACGAGGCCGTCGTTGGCAGGTTGAGGTAACGGGTACTGCAGCAGTAGAGCGGATCATGCTGGCGGGGAGTGTCGCGGAGGTGTCTGCAATATGAGCGGCGCATCATTTCGAGCAAGCAACACCCAGCAGGGACTGACAGAGAATATGCAGATCCTGACTGGGCAGAAAGGGGACCGGCTGGATAAGGCTTTAACTCTGCGGGAAGCTGCATCCCTTGGGATGGTTAACTTGCGACGCAATGGCTCTGGCCAGATTGTACCTGAGCTGCCACCGGCAAAGCCGACAGACCCTGAGTGGTCTGGAGTGAAACCACCTGTTGCACCAACTAACGTGACAGCTGACGGCGCATTCCATACCATTACGCTGACTTGGGATATTCCGGGTTACAAGGGGCACTCCTATGCCGAGATCCTGCGCGCTGAGGTTGATAACCCATCTAGTGCAATAGCTATAGGAACAACTCTCGCCAATGTTTACTCAGATGCTGTCGGCAAGGGCTTCTCTGCCTTCTACTGGGTGCGTTTCATCAACAAGAATGGGCTGACAGGGCCATTTCATAGCACTGCAGGCTTGCGTGCAGCTACTAGCCCTGATGTCGATGAAATAATCGCATCAGCAACAAACTTCGCTATCTACAACCCGGCCAAACCTAACGAAAAAGAGATCGTCTTTGGCGTTACCGATGATGGCAAGGTGGCCATCCGCGAGGCTGTCATCAAGGCGGCGACAATCCAGATTATCCATTCCGAGAAGATCACTGCCGACTATATCAAGGCGGGGGTAAGCATCAGTGCCCCGCTGATCACTGGTGGCCAGATCGATATGGGCAATGCTTTTATGGCTGGAGGATCGGCAGGTTTTGGCAAGGGTGGTCCCTATGCGGCGTGGGGATGGGGGTGGCACTCCATCATCTATAGCGATGGTAGTATCTACACCAATCGGCTGAATGCAGAGGGTGGCTATGTCAAAAACATGGTCATAGGTAACTGTACTATTGAGCAGGACTGCGTTATTAAGGGAACGGTGTACGCGAATAGGATAGTGGGTGATGTATCTATTACTAGGCCATTAAGCCTGTACGGAAATAATAGTGGATTAAATATAAATGTTGCTGCCGCATCAATGAAAAGGACGTTGTTTTTATCTAATTTTGGCATACTTGGAATAAACAATACGGTTAGTTCAATCAATAATACTTACCTTGGGGCGGAGGTAAGAGTTAACTCTGCTCTAGTCTTTTCTGAAGGGTTCAATGTGTCAGTTGGGGCTCAGTCGAGCTTTGTTATGACAAAAAGTGTATCAATTGAAATACCTGAGAATACTAGTGCTTCAATTTCTGTTGTTGGCGTTAGTGGTAGCGGTAGCGGGCTCATAGCGAAGGCTGTTCCATTCTCTGTTACTCCAGATCAGAAAACTGCACCGGTCGGTCAAGTTCATTTATTTAAGTCTGGCGCATCGCTATAATGACCGGTAATTAGTTGTGATACTGGCCATTTAATTCTGTTGTTTTCCAAGAAATATAAAGCGATAACATGATTAAAGAAATTGTCCGTATTTCTAACGACACTGATAATCGTAATTTATCCGCCGAACTGCAAGACGCCATCCGTAACCGGGTGGCGTTTTTGTTTGTGCGTGGCAATGACGGTTTCGTCTTGAAGCCGGTCAGCGAGCATGGCTCTACCGGCGTGCTGGTGTGGGTTGGCTGGGGAGAAGGTGGTGCGCCAGAGCGCCACCTGCCGGAGGTCAGGCGGTTGGCCAGGATGATTGGCGCACGCTGGCTGCGCTTTCATTCGGTACGCAAGGGGTGGCTCAAGGTTGCACCAAGAATGGGGTGGGTGCGTCAGGCAGATGATGCAGACGGGTTTTATGTATTTCAGATCAACTTGTGAGGTGAGCAATGGGGAAGGGCGGCGGGTCTAACGAAATCCAAGAGACGGAAGCCCAGAAAGCGGCTGCTGGTGTGGCTATGGAGCAATGGGACCTCTACAACTCCGATTTAAAGAAGTATGAGGACATCTTCATGGACAAGGTGGATGGCCTCAACAGTGACAAGGAGTACGACAAGCTGGCTGGCACAGCGGTATTGGGCACAGCCAAGACCTTTGGCGATGCTCGCTCCGGCTTGGCTGACTCCATGGCTGCTGGTGGGATTGACCCTACCAGCGGTCGTTACCAGGAATCAATGGAGGGGTTGGAGACAGATCAAGCCCTGAGCCAGACCGATACAACTAACCGGGCTCAATCAAGTCAGCAGGACAGATATGTGGCTGGTCTTAAGGACGTGGTGAGTCTCGGCGCTGGCCAGAAGGCGGAGTCTCTGGCTGGCATGGGGGATGTGGCCAATACCAGCTTGCGCAAGGCCTCCAGTGACGCACAGGACTCATTCTTGAGTCAGCAGGCTACCGCTGGCTTGGTGGGTACGCTCGCTGGTGCTGGTACTGCATACGGACTCAAGGCGCTGAAAGCACCAACGGCACCCGCGAGCAAGAAGATCAGCCCGACCGCATCAGTGCTGCAGGGCAAGGGCTATTAGGGGGTAAACGATGGGATACGCCGCAGATACATTCGCTCGCATCACCCGCGAGAGTTATCAGGACTGGAAAGCACGCTTCTATCCCAAGCAAAAGGCGCTGATGGATCTGGCCACCAACGGTAAGTTGCTGCAAGACCAGCTTGGCCGGGTGGATGAAAACAACGCCAATGCCCTGCGCTCTGCTCAGCAGGCCACGGCAAATCGAAATGCCCGTATGGGGGTGGCAGCCCCACAGGGTTCTAACGACAACAGTCAGGGGCTGCGGATGGCCTTGATGACGGCAGGTACCGAGAATGGCCTGCGCGAGCAGGAACAGGCGCGCCAGATGGGGATCTTGACCGGTGCGGATGCTGGTCTGCGTGAGGCAATCAAAACCGGTGGGGGGGTGTGATGGGGTACGGGATCTTGGACATTGGCGCCCAGACACGCCAGCAGGGGATGATGGGGCTGCGTGATGCGGCCAATCGTGAGCAGGATGTGGAGTTGGCGAATCAGAACCTCAAGACAGCTCGCAAAGGGCAGACCATGAACTCCATCGGTGCTGGAGCTGGGATCGGCGCCATTGTTGGTGGTCCCGTGGGCGCACTGGTGGGTGGCGGTATTGGTTTTCTGGCAGACAGCCTGTTTTAAAGGGGAACGTGATGAGCGTATCAGGATTGGCAGACGGCTTTCTGGCTGGTTTCAATACCATGGACCGCTACCAGCGTGGTCAGAAAGATGATGAACGAGCAGATCAGGCCATGGGTTTGCGTGATGCCATGTGGCAGAACGCGCAGGATCGGCAGAAGGTGGAGGATGAGCGTTATCAGGGGGCCCTGGAATACAGCAAGGAGCGCGATAAGCTGGCTGATACTCGCTACGATCGACAGCTCGCTTTGACTGAGCGTCAGGTGAAATCGTCCGAGGCGCGTGCCAATGCTGCAGAGCGCCGTGCGACTGCGCAGGAAGCCCGTCAGCAACAAGAGTATGAGTGGCAGAAAGAGCTGCGTAACAAGCAGCTGTACCAGCAGGAGAACCTGCCCATTATCCAGTCTGGTTGGCAGGCTGTTGCGGATGGCAAAGACCCAGGCCAGCAGTTCTGGAACGTGGTGCGCGATCCTCGCGCTGGATCATTCAACCCTGAGCGCTACCTGCAGCAAGATTATGCCGAGGCAGGCAAGACTTTCGTCACCTACGCAGGCAACCTGATGCGCCAGGCTCAGGAAGGAAAGCTCGACCCGGCCACCCCAGAAGGGCATGCAGCCGTCAATAACCCGCAGTTTATCAAGGCTGCCGGTACGCTCTATCAGGATGAGGTCAATAAAGGGGTGGGTGATATCGACCCGGACAGCGGTAAGACCATCACCGGCAAGCGGTTGAGCAACATTATGGTCACTCCAGACGGGCGCGGCGTGGTGCTGGGTGTTGAGGTTACCTATGACGATGGCAGCAAAGATGTGCGCCCAATCACCAATAACCGCACCTCTGCACCCGATGATCACCCCAAGGTGATCCCCATCAATGACTTCCTGAAACCGGCTTACCAGCGGGCAGCTCTAGCCAAGCACATGATCGGCAATGCCGACCAGCTCCGAGCCTCTCTGGGTCTGACGGCTGGTCCTGATCAGGCCGGTTACAAGAAGGCGGTCACTGATCTTGAGAAACAGCACGGGCAGAACCGGGCTCGCATTTCTTCCAGCAATGCAGAGGATAAAGATCTGCAGTTGGAAGCTCTGGATAGCCAGTTGGAGCAGAGCAAGGCTGCGTTGGCTGAAACCTATGGCATGACTGTGAAGGCAGATATGCCTAACCAGTCGGCGCCACTCAAAGAGTGGGCTGGCGGAGATCCAGATCGCCTTCAATTCATTAAAGAGGCAAACCAGCACGGCAAGCTGAGCAGCCTGATGGAGAGCCCGACGCGGATGAACACCGCATTTGAGATGTGGCGACAGCAGGCTGCGCAACAGAAGAAGGCCGAGCAGGCTACAGTGACCGCCACCCGGCTGCGCGATATCGAGATAAATGCCTATCGGGCAATGAGTTTGGCTCAGGCCCGCCAGTAGTTGCCTTTCCACACCCCCAGCGTTAGCATCTTCCCATAGTCGGCCAGTCTGCTTATTGGCCAGCATTCCCCATATCAAGCCCTGATCGGTTCGCCGGTCGGGGCTTTTCTTTTGCAAAAAATCCGAGGATACCCATGGACAAGCCTGGACTGCGTGACGCTTTGCCACAGCCTAACTCATCAGATACAAGAACAGATCCGTTCTGGGGGAACCTCGATAGCAGCTTGTCCGCAGTAATCGCCTCACCATCTGCAACCTCAGCGCCCAAGCGAGATCTCAATGTTGGCCTAGGTGATGTTGCTCGTGGAATTGGCGCGGGGGCGCTAGATCTGGTTGGAGGCATTGGCGAATTGGCTCGGCAGGCCAGCGGCTTTGGCAAGGAGCGCGGTGGTCGCAATGCCGAGGAGGTGGCCAGCAGTGGCGGCGACTACCTGGAACAGGTGCGTGCCAACATGGCCAGCAAGCTCAGCCCGGTGCTGGATTTTGTGGCTGGCGCGGGCGATCTGGCAAAGTCCGGCGCAGAGTCGCTGACCGAAGGCATGAGTGTTGATGCCAAAGAGGCGCTGAGCCGCCGCTTGGTCGATGAGACACCAGAGGGGCGGCTGACCATTGGGGATGGCGCGGGTGACATCGATGTGTGGGCCATGAAGATGGCTCAGGGGGTTGGGTCGTTGGTGCCAACTTTGCTGGCTGGTGGGGTGACGGGCGTTGCCGCTAAAGCCAGTATTGGTCGGGCCGTTACGGCCTCAATGATCAAGCGTGGAGCTACGCGAGAGGTTGCGGAAGCGGTAGCTGCTAAGACGGTATCAAAGCTGGCTACAGGCGCCGCTGCCACCACCGGCGTGACTGGATCGGTAGGCAGTGCTGGGGTAAATACGCGCGAGACTGTACTGGGCATGTCCTATGACGAACTGGCAGCCAGTGACACTTTCCGGCAGGCATTCACCCGAATTGACCAAGATCAGCAGACCCAGCATCTCTCTGATGAGGAAAAGCTCGCGCTGGCCCGAGAAGAGACAGCCAATTTTGCCAGCCGTGTCACGATGAGTGACGCCAAGACGTGGGGCGCGGCTGCCATGGGATCCATGATGGGCGACGTCATGCTGTTCAAGATGTTGGCAGGCAAGGCGGCCGGTGGCGGCATCCTGAAAGGTACTGCCAAGGGGGCTATCGGCGAGGGTGTTGGTGAAACGCTCGAGGAGGGTGTGCAGCAGTACGCCGTGAACGAATCACTCAACGAGGTGGCTGCAGCAGATATAGATCCGATGAAAGGGGTTGTATCTAGTGCGCTGGAGGGTGGCCTGATCGGCATGGGTACCGGTGGTACCGTCGGAGCTGTTGGCGGAATGCGCGGCGGCAAGTCGCATGTTGAAAGCGAGAGCGGCGCTCATGCAGATCCAGCTACCACGATAGATGATAAGCCCATTGAACCGAGTGACCAGGTGCGGGCGGATCCGGAGACTGTACGTGTTGATCCTGGTTTGGCTGCGGCAGTGGATTCCATGGCGGAACCTGTGACAAAAGCAGCTGAGCAATCCCCGCTAGGCCCCAGTGCCAGCCAGTTTGACGAATTGCGCGATGTGCCAGCTTACCTACGACGCGACGATACCGCTGAGCGTTTCAAGGGCATGGCCAGTGATAGCGATGTGCAGCAAGCCCTAGCCGGGGAGTTTGGTCAGTCTGTAGAGGAGCTGGTTGCCGCTCAAATGCAGGCTGGTGAGCAGGGCAAGAGTCTTTATGAGCGTGTTCAGGCTGGCGAGCTCGGGGTTGACCCATTCGCTGGAAATAAGAGCGTCCAGCAGGTGGCTATGGAGAGCCAGCGTCCCGCTTTGCCGCTCAAGGACATCATCTTTGCTGGCGATGCCAACGCCTCTCGGGACCTGACCACTGAAGGTCATTTTGATGACAAGCAGATTGGCACTGGCCCCCAGTTCCGTGGCGCCGAGCGCACGCACTGGCAGAATGGGCAGGAGGGGGATGTGTTGCCACCTGATTCGGCAACTGCCAAGCCTGCCGGGGAGTTGCCGGGGGCTGTGATTGAGGGGGAAGCGCGCGAAGTTGGCACCGAGTTGCCGCACCGTGATGTGGTCTATGGTGACGATCTGCGCCAGCCGGACGCCAAGCCTCTGCGCGGTAGTACTACTGAATCAGAACTGGGTCCGCTTCAGTCCCTGCGAATTACCCGCAAGGGCAAGCCGTTTGCCACCGAAAAAGAAGCTGCCCTGGCTAGCCGCAAGGGCAAGGAGACACCGGTCCCTCTAAATGGAGGCGGCTTTGGCGTGGCTGAGATCGCCGAAGTGGAGCAAGTGCAGGCTGCCAGTCAGCACCAGGCAATCAATCAACCGCAAGTTGAGGTGAACAATGATCCGGTTACCCCAGTACCTGCAATCAGCAGTGAACGACAAGGCGATCAGCCTGGCACAGGCGAACCGGTTGCAGCTGGCGCTAGACCAGCCACTGCCGAACTCTCCAACCGATCTGGACCAGGAGATCCGACAAACCACGCTCCTGCTCTACCTGTATCTAATGGACAGCAGCAAAATGACCAAACACTGACAGCCCCGGCCACTGATGCCGGGGTTGCTGCATCTAGGGTGAAGAAACCGGCATCCTCCGCGCCTACCGACAGTGAGCCTGTGCAACAGATCGAGGCGGCGCGTGCCGAGGTGGCGCCGGAGCCTACCGACGCGCAGAAAGAGGCGGGTAATTACAAGAAGGGTCACCTCACGCTGCAGGGGCTGGATATCGCGCTCGAGAACCCCAAGGGCTCCACCCGTTCCGGTATTGATCAGGACGGCAAGGCGTGGCAATCGACCATGGCCCACGACTACGGCTATATCAAGCGTACCCTGGGGGCTGATGGTGATCATGTCGATGTGTTCATCGGTGATCAGCCTGATGGCGGGATGGTCTATGTGGTGGATCAGGTAGACCCCAAGACAGGCAAGTTTGACGAGCACAAAGTGATGTTAGGGTTTGCCGATGAGCAGGCCGCTCGAGCCGGGTACTTGGCGAGCTATGAGAAGGGATGGCAGGGCTTGGGTTCTATCAAGTCCATGCCGGTCGAGGCCTTTAAGCGCTGGCTCAGAGATGGTGATACCACCAAGCCAGTGAACGCTGGCAAAGCGGAACAGCAGAGCAAAATCACAGATTTTGGCGAGAAGATTGGTGGGGCACGCAAGGATACCTGGACGGCGTACCGCGACACAGTCGAAGGGGAGACCGCGGACCAGATCAAGGCATTGCCTCTCTCCAAGGCGTGGCCGACACCAGACTACGACAAGTTGATTGAGTCTGGAATGGATCGCCATGCGGTAGCCATTGCCAGGGCCGCTCGTGACGCAATTCCTGCCAAGCCTCGGGTCAGTTATAAGGTCGCTCATTGGGCTCAGGCGGTGAAGACTCTACGTGACCTGTCCCTTGGCCTGATGGATGGGACGATTGATGCGAATACAGCGAAACGAGTGATGTCGAGCGCTGGGTTGCGCAGTGCCCATGCCATCCATAACAGAGCGGAGCTTTATGTGGCGGTTGGTCACCAACGAAGCTTGGCAGATCTCGAGCTCAGCCTGGGCAGTTACAGCCTCTACGATGGGGTGAAGTACGACCCGCCGAAGGGCATTTGGACCATTAGCCGAGAGAGTAAGTCGAGTGTTTTTGGTCGCTGGCCTCGAACCATCGCATCAGGTGCAAGCAAGGAAGAGGTGATCGCTGCGTTCAAGCATCGCTATGACCAATTGACGCAAGAGGGCACTAAACCCAAAGCCATTTCATTCGCCATTTACAGCCGCCGTGATGGTCAAGGTTGGCTCATCGGCAAGAAAATAGGCCGTAACCACCTGGACCTGACAGAGGCATTCAATAATGTCAGTGACGCCAGAAAGTACCGGGATGACCACTATGACGAGTTGGTCAGGCAGTTGGAAAAAGCCAAAGAGATCCCGCGTGAACGCCGGGATATCAATCAACCTCGCGTAGGAGAGGACATGCGTGGCGGTGCTGATGTCACGCCAGACCTTTTTGGTGAGGCATTTGGTTTTCGCGGTGTTGAGTTTGGTAATTGGGTAGAGCAGGGGCGTCGTCAGCGGGATCTGAATAATGCCTACGATGCATTGATGGATATGGCCGCTGTGCTGGGGATCTCTCCCAAGGCGCTTTCACTCAATGGTGAGCTGGGACTTGCCTTTGGCGCCAGGGGATCTGGTGGGGTTAATCCTGCAGCTGCACATTACGAGCACGGCAAGGTGGTGATCAACCTCACCAAAATGAATGGTGCTGGTTCGTTGGGCCATGAGTGGTGGCATGCGCTCGATGCCTACTTTGCCAGAGGCCGTGGCCAGTCAGGCGATATGATGACGGAGGCTTTGGATGTGTCCCTGGCGGCGAGGGAACGTCCATTTCTCCATCGTGGAACCGTGCGTAAAGAGATGATCGAAGCGTTCGGTGCCGTCAATCGGGCAATCAAGCAGACATCCCTCAAGGAGCGGTCACGCAAGCTGGATGACAAGCGCAGCAAGGCATACTGGACCACTGACAGAGAACTGAGTGCCCGGGCGTTTGAGTCGTACCTGATAGCCAAGTTGCAAGACCAGAACGCCAGCAACGATTACCTGGCAAACATTGTCAGCGAGGCATCTTGGGATGCAGAAGCTGCCCTTGGAATACGTCTTGATGGTAGCTATCCATACCCTACGGCTGGTGAGGTCCCTGCGATTCGAGCTGGATTTGATGCATTTTTTGACACGATTGAGGAGCGCAAGGAGGGGGATCGCAGGGTTCTGTTTTCCAAGCAGGCCATGTCACAGGGGGAGAGGCCGGCCAAGCACCTGACCCGCAAAGAGGCAGAGCTGGTTACCAAGGCGTGGTTCAAGCAGTACAGCGGTGCCGGAGGCATTGATGTGCAGATCCATGCCACCCAAGGGGAACTTGAGAAGGCGCTGGGGCTGGCCGCCAAAGATGGCTTGATCCGGCGCGCAGCCTTTGATGACGACACCGGCACCCTGCATGTGGCCGCCGATACCATTGCCAACCCCAAGCGGATGCGCGAGATCCTGCGCCATGAGGTACTGGCCCACTACGGGTTGGCCAATGTGCTCGGTGATGGTGAGTACACCAAGCTGATCAGCCGCCTCATCAAGTCGAAGAAAGATCCCAGTATGAAAGCGGTGTGGGAATGGGTAGATACCCACTACGCCGATGAGGATATTGGCGTTCAGGCGGAGGAGGTCGTTGCCCACCTCGCGGAATTGGAGCAGAGCGCCTGGCGCCGCGGTTGGGATCGGTTGGTGGCGTGGGTCACTAAGGCACTGCGCACAGTAGGCTTTGTGCCAGACGGTATCTCTGCTGCAGAGACCCGTACCCTGATCGAGGGGCTGGGCAAGAAGATGAAGCGCGGCGGACCGGACGATGGCGGCCCGGATGGTGGAAAGAAGTTCAGCCAAGAGGCGGAAAATACTGACGAAGATCTTGGCAAGCCAACTTCCGGTGATCCATTCAAGCCGAATCGTGCTGATGCCGACGGTTATCGCAAGCAACTTGCCAAGGCGATGTCATCTCCTAAGAGCGGTGAGATGGCGATAGAAATAGGGAGAACCCCGGCAGCTCTGCAAGCCGTAGGAGCCCCTGATCTGCCAATCAGGATAAGTCGCGATGTCGTGAGGAAAGCCGTCAATGGTGTGAAGCATGATGTTGGAATGGATACCATTAAGGCGTTGCCTGAGTTGCTCAGTGACCCAGTGGCTATCTTTGATTCAAAGACACATCCCGGGGATGCCCTGGTCGTATTGTTGGATGCCGCGGATCACTCTGGGCGTCCAGTTGTGACTGCCCTGCAATTGAAAGTGAGCAGAGGTAATTACTTGGATATAAATAGAATTGCTAGCGTCCATGGACGTCCAAGCGATCAACTCCAAGGATGGCTTGAGGCGAGGCTTGCTAAATACATAAAGAAAAACCACCGTGGCTCTTTACGCACTGGGCTGCAATTGCCCTTAGGTTCAAGCATTGGTGGTTCAGAGAAAAATATACTGAGCGAGGCTGATATTGTCAAAGGTGGTCTGAAATTCAGCCAGTCTAACACCGCAGCAGATGCGGCCATGGAAAAGCTCAATCTCGGCGCCAAGCCGGACATCATCGACAAGACCAAGGTCAATCTGGACAAGCTGCGCAAGGTGGATCGTAGCTTGGTGAAGTCATGGATGGATCGCTTTATCAAGAAGGCTAATACCGAAGTGCTTGATGCTCTGGCTCCCATAAAATATGCAGAGCAGGCTGCAGGCATCACCGATGCGGCCGACTCCGGCTATATTGCGGCACGGATGGCGACCGGGGCGGCATCTACCATGCAGGCAACCATGCTCTATGGCCTGCCTGAGTGGAAGGATGGAGTTATCCAGCGCAAGGCAGGAACCGGCGAGAAGGATGCGCTGCTGGGTATTTTCTCCGATCTGGGCTCAGATCTGCATAACTGGCTGGGCTGGATGGCTGGACACCGGGCGGAGTTGTTGATGGACCAGGGGCGAGAGAACCTGCTGAGCGAGCAGGATATCGCGGCCCTTAAAGGGCTTGGTAAGGGCAAAGATGCCAAGTTTATGGAGGCCAAAGCCCGTTGGAACAGGCTTAATGCAGCGACTCTGGATCTGGCTCAGGAGGCTGGTCTGTTTACCAAGGAGGCTCGGGCCGAGTTTGAAAACGAGTGGTACATTCCGTTCTTCCGCGAATCAGATGACGGAGACGTTATCGCCCCCTTCAAGCAGAAGGGGATTGCCAACCAGAATGCCGGGATCAAGAAGCTAAAGGGCGGTGAGGCCAACACCAACGACCTGCTCGAGAACATCTTCACCTCTACCTCCAAGCTGATCGATGCCTCCATGAAGAATATGGCTGCACAGAAGACGATCTGGAACCTGGCGGATACCGGCATCATTGAGGTGGTGGCCAAGCCCAACTTGATGGACTGGCGGGCGCTTAAGAACAGCAAGAATCTGATCACCGTCAAGCTGGATGGTGAGGACTACATGATCCGGGTGGATGATCCAGACCTTTACCGAGCCATGACATTCTTCGATCGCCAGCCGTTCGGCGCGATGGTCAACATAGCCGCCAAGGCGAAGCGCCTGCTGACAGCTGGGGTGACCGCCTCGCCGGAGTTTATGCTGCGCAACTTCCTACGCGACTCGCTCTCCAGCTGGGCGATCAGTAAGGACGGCTTCAAGCCGGTGATCGATTCTATCAAGGGGGTGAAAAAAACGTTGGCCATGGATGGTAGCACCATCGATGTGATGTTCAGTGGTGCGAGCTTTCTTGGCGGCTACGTTAACGGCAACGACCCAAGCGCCATGGCTGACGCGGTGCGCAAGTCACTTCGACGCAAGGGGATGACGCCTGAGCAGATTGCCCGCTACGAAAAGAGCATCATCCGCACTGCTGCTCAAGCCAAGGGCGTGGTGGCTGATATTTGGGAGAAATACAACCGCTATGGCGAGGCGTTGGAGAACGCCAACCGTGAAGCGGTCTATGATGCGGCAATCAAGGCGGGTAAGAGCCATGCCCAAGCGGCTTTTGAGTCGAAAGACTTGATGGACTTCTCCATGCTGGGGGCGGCTCGCTCCATTCAAGGGGCAGCCATGATCCTGCCGTTCTTCAACGCTCGTCTGCAGGGCCTTAGCAAACTGGCTAGGGAGTTGCGTGACAACCCGCGTGACATAGCCAAGCGGGCGGGCATGATCACCGCTATGTCACTCGGTTTGTTGGCTGCCAACTGGGACGATGAGCGTTATGAGGAGCTCCCAGACTGGGACAAGGACGCTAACTGGCACTTCTTTGTCGGTGATCAGCACTTCCGGATCCCGAAGCCGTTCGAGATTGGCGTGATGTTTGGCACTATCCCTGAGCGCATGGTGCGCGCTATGGGCGACAAGGATTCCGGTGCCCAGTTCGGTAAGGCAGTTGCACGGGCGATCGGAGATACCTTTGCGCTCAACCCGACCCCCCAGCTCGTCAAGCCAATGGTTGAAGCAGCTTTCAACTATGACACTTTCCGTGGTGGCCCCATCGATAGTCCTCAGGATCTGGCCGTCAAGGCCGAGGCCCGCTACAACGAGCAGACCAGCTTGCTGATGCGCGAGCTTGGCGAGCTGTCTGGTTTTTCACCCAAGCAACTTGAGCATTTGGTGATTGGTTATACCGGCACCATGGGCAGCTACGTGATGGCGGCGGCAGACGGCCTGATCCGCGCGTCCCGTCCTGGTGAGTCGGCCAGCTGGCGCGCAGACGAGATCCCACTGGTGAAAGCCGTGTACCGTGGTACCGGCCCGGCTAAGTCCACCCAGCATATGGAAGAGTTCTACCGGATGCTGAATGAGGTGAACCAGCTCAAGCGCACAG
The DNA here is from genome assembly GCF_041929505.1 of Aeromonas sp. MdU4. Classification (NCBI taxonomy): domain Bacteria; kingdom Pseudomonadati; phylum Pseudomonadota; class Gammaproteobacteria; order Aeromonadales; family Aeromonadaceae; genus Aeromonas; species Aeromonas sp. MdU4. The sequence goes on from NZ_JBHFMW010000044.1 coordinate 46,607, forward strand.
TGGACCAGTACCGCAGCGAAGGACTGACCGACAAGGCCAATGAATTGTTGGAAGAGCAGGGCGGGATTTTGAAGTCACGTCGCAGTCTGAGCCGCACCCAGCAACGGGTGAGGGTAGTGCGCAATAAGATTGAGCTGATTCAGCGTGACAGAACCATGAGCGCAGAGGAGAAGCGCTTGCGGCTAGATGAGCTGCTGGCTCGCCGTAATGACCTGGTATATCAAGCGGTAAACCACAACCTGCAGAACTGGAAGTAAGGGCGGATGGTGGCAGTTAACACTGCCGCCTGATCAGGAGGTTTTTTGCTCTTCCAGCCAGAGCGCGTAGAGGATATCGGCAAACCAATCTTCGGGCAGAACACCGAGCACAAGGTCAACCATTGCATCTGCCAGCTTCTCGTTATCTCTTTCAATCTCGAAGTCGTTGAGGGAGAGATACTCAAGGCATACCGCGAGCCCAGTGCGCTTGTTGGCATCGGAAAAGGCGTGAGCAGTACCGATTGCCATCGCGTACTTTGCGGCGATGAGAAACACATCGTTTAGCCCGCTGTAGGCGATGGCGTTGTCGATGCGCCCAAGAGCCCCTTCCAATAAAGCGATACTGGCAGGACCGTGGTGCCCAGGAGATGCACCAAGAATGTAGTGATTTATCTCCAGCACCCGAGCAGGTGGAAACTGGATGATATCCATTACATATCAGCCAAACGGGTGAAGGTTTTTTCGTGGGTTTTCAGTGTCAGCTTAGTCTCAGACTTGATGATTTGGCGACCTTCTTCACCGTTCAGGCACAGGTTCTTTTCAGCTTTGATCTGCGGCCGATTCTGCACTTGTGGCAATCCATATTTGTTGCTGACTGTGTTGTCTTTCATGCTGTGGCTACCTCTTGATGTCGCATGGTGAGACTTTACCATAAATGGTAAATCGACATCCTGTGGTATGTCCAACTTAGTTGTGCGGCCCTGGCTGAGCCTCTGCGAAGGGGTTAAGTTGGGGCACTTAACCAGTGAGGACCATGACCATGTGGATACTGTTCGCGTTGATAATGATGGTGGTGGCGCTGAAAACGTTCAGTTTCAGCTTCACCCTAGCGCTGATACCGTTTGCTGCAGGGTGTTGGTGTTTCAGCAAATCCAGCAGAAGCGATCTGGATGACTTTATGGCATTCAGCTTTTTCTTTGTTCTAGTCGGGTTTGCCATATCAGCTCTTGTTTAGCGGCTTTAACTATTCCAATCCTCATTTCAATTAGCTGAAAATGAATCGCCGTTGCTATGAGTCCCATTGAGCTCATGTCGCTATTCGCCACGTTGTTATCCCACTTTCACCCTCTAAGATCTTCGTATAGCAGTTCAGGTAGGTTGGAATTTTTCTTTTGGAAAGAGAGGGATGGGTGTTGGGATTAAATATGTGCTCCCATCGCCATGTAAAAAGTGGTAGATTCGCTTGAATGCTGTATGTTCATACAGTATTCCACAGTCGAGAGACTGAGAACAGAGAAGCGGGGACCTGACTGGATGGATTCACTAACTGAGCTAGAAAATATTCTTGAGACTTTGGACCTGCCGAGGGTGGAGGAAGAAATGATCGCGCGCATTATTGATAAACTTCGCGATGAGTTTGATGAGTTGAAAACTGCGTCGTAAATGCGCTGTTTGTTCGAATTGGCCCGCCAGTGAGCGCAATGCTGTTCACTTAAGATAATTTGAGTTTCAGCCCACGTAGTATCAGGGCTAAAAAGCGAGGGAGGCATGATGCCTCCCTCTTTCTATTGCAAGTTGCACTGGATAAGGGCTGGAGTCAGATTGACTGGACACAGCCTTGCTTACTCATCTTAAGTCACATTTTTAAATGATTAGTCAAAAAGTACTTATCTGAATGACATTGCGGCCAGGCTGGGGTTTCTGTTATTGCTGTTTGCAGTCCTTATAGGCGGTCTGCCACTCGCCGGCCAGATTCCACATCTCGACAAATCCTTCACTCCCTTTGCTCCACCAGACGGCCTCGTGCTCGTCCGTATAGCGGGCGCCGGAGGCGGAGAACGCCTGCGGCAGGGTGTAGTCTTTGCCATCTGGCAGGGACAGCTTGATAAAGTTGAGGCTCTCGTCGGAGAGGGCGAAGTAGCGCACCTGCACCTTCTTGCCCTGCTCGCACTGGTAACTGATCGGTTCACCACCTATGGCAGTGAGGCTCTTACCCTGATTACAGCCAGCGAGTGCCCCCATGGCCAGCATGCCGATGGCCATCATATGAAATTTTTTCATGATAACTGTCCCATTTATGTCATCCAAGCATGAAATTCACAGCTTGAAGCTGATCTGGCGTCTGCGTCGTTAGTTGTCCGGATCTTCATACCAGCGCTGGCTCGGCTCGGGCTGCATCGGTCACCGGTTGTGCCAGCACCGCTTCCAGAATGTCGAGGATCTGGCTGTCGATGGTTTCATCGAACTTGCGGGCAAACAGATGCTCGCTTTGCAGCAGCGCTGTGGCATCTTCCGCCAGATAGTCCCGTGGCCTCAGCTTGATGTCTCCCATGGGGATCCAGTCGATGGCCCGCTTGTCGTCGTTGACGATCTGCCCCTGATAGCTGGTGTTCATGATCACCGTCTGGAAGAACCCTTCATCGGCGATCAAGGTGTTTTGGTAGAAGCTTTTGAAGCGATCCACCTCGGGACTGTGGCTGACAAATTCACAAAATGCGCGGCTCAGGATCATCCACTGGTTGCCAATGTAGGGAGTGACTCCTTCCAGATAGGGGCGGGTGGCAACCTGTTCACAGACCAGCTCCTGCTCCGTTTCGGTCACATGGTGATCGATGCGGTGTAATGTATCGGGTCGCAGTTTGCGCTGATCGAGGACTTTGAGGAAATCCTTACCGCGATGGCCGCACAAGAAGCTATGGATCTGTCCCTGGGTGCGCAGCGGAAAATCCTGGGCACTCAGATTGATGAAGAACTCCCATTTCACACTCTGTTTCAGCAGTGTCGCTATGCCGCGCAATTCGGCATCCACCAGACTATATCCTCCCCACAGTGCATTCTTGCTCGCGAGCATCGAGGCATTGGGATAGTCGCTAAGGAATAGGCCGATCTCCTGCTGCAACTCAGGGCCCGAGCTTTTGTCGACGTGGATCAGGTAGTGATTACTGTCGTGGTAGATCGCCTTGAACAGGCGCTTGAACTGGTCGGGATAGCGATGAACCAGAATGAGGTAGGCAATCATGGCGGTGTGTCCTGTGTTGGCGGCAGGGCAGCGCCAAACAGCAGGCCACTTCAGGCCGATGGCTTGAAGCAGGTTCCCGTCGGGCTGACCGCTGTCGCAATAAAAGAGTGTGAAGCGCATATGGCAACAGTGAGAACAGGCTGCGACAGAGGGGGGAGATGCGCCTTATGGCATCGGGTCAATACAGCCTATCTGGTAACGTCAGGTTGAGGATGAGAGGGGGGGCAAGGGTGCCCTGGCGGGAGGCTCTTTTGCATGACAAGCTAGTCATCAGGTGCAGAGCGCAAGCAGCCGGTAAGTGAGGGGCCACAGTAGCACGGTTCGGATGGGTGGCGTCATATATCGCCGCGGCTGAATGAAAAGTGCTCAATGGAGTACTGGTTTGGCCTCGAAATCTTGCACCAGCCACTCATCGGTACCGTTGTTCTTGATCTTCTGCAATCCTTGCTCGAACTGTTTGGCTATCCATCTCCTTGCGGATGATTGCGGTAGAAGGATAGCCAGAAGCCATCAGTGGAGATATTGCCAACCTTGATCACCTTGCCGGTTAGTTGCTTTTGCTGGATCTTGAAATAGCCCTATATGCCGTTCATCAGGATGTAGTCGCCCCGGCCGCGCACCAGCATCTCGAGGGTCTGAGCATCGGACTTGGCCTGAAAGCGGGTGGTCCTCGGTTTTTCCATAAAATATCTCAAACATGGGGGGATCGTACCAGCGGTACTGGTAACAGTTCAGATAAGTACTTTTTGACTAATCATTTAAAAATGTGACTTAAGATGAGTAAGCAAGGCTGTGTCCAGTCAATCTGACTCCAGCCTTTATCCAGTGCAACTTGCAATAGAAAGAGGGAGGCATCATGCCTCCCTCGCTTTTTAGCCCTGATACTACGTGGGTTGAAACTCAAATTATCTTAAGTGAACTGCATTGGTTGGGTTTTTGTTCGATGTTACTGGGTCAACTTTGGGGCAATTTTGGGGCAAATCGGGAGTGGTTTTGCGGGTTAATGAGGTGGTTTGGCGAGTTGGTGAGATGGAAAAATTCAGAAAAAACACAGGAGTGGCGCGGCTTTCGCGGGATGCAGCTTAATTGGTAGTGTTGTTGCTGCTTAACAAGATAAGTGTCCCGGTTGGTCTGTCAAATGGCGCGCATTATGGCACAGATCCCCCAAAAGTTTTAGCAAGAACTGTGATCTGGATCGGTCAGATGCGTATTTGGCTGTAGAGGGATCCACCATGAAAAAAGCCGGCACGAGGCCGGCTTGGTAGCGTGACTGACTCTTTAGTGGGAGGTGGCGCCAGAGGCACCCAGCCCGGTTTGGGAGCGAACGAACTGTGGCAGGAACTTGGCATGTTCGTCGGCGGCGTTCTGGGAGCTGTCGGTGATGGAGAAGAACCAGATCCCGACAAACGCCAGTGCCATAGAGAAGAGCGCCGGGTATTCGTAGGGGAAGATGGCCTGGGCATGGCCCAGCACCTTCACCCACACGGTCGGGCCCAGGATCATCAGGGTCACCGCGCTCACCAGTCCCAACCAGCCACCGTAGACGGCGCCACGGGTGGTCAGGCGTGACCAGAACATGGAGAGGAACAGCACCGGGAAGTTGCAGCTGGCGGCGATGGAGAAGGCCAGCCCTACCATGAAGGCGATGTTCTGCTTTTCGAACAGGATCCCCAGACCAATGGCTACCACACCCAATACCACAGTGGTGTATTTGGAGACGCGCAGTTCATCGGTCTCGTTGGCCTTGCCCTTCTTCAGCACGCTGGCATAGAGGTCATGGGAAACCGCAGAGGCTCCCGCCAGAGTCAGCCCGGCAACCACCGCCAGAATGGTGGCGAAGGCGACGGCAGAGATGAAGCCGAGGAACAGGCTGCCACCCACCGCATTGGCCAGGTGGATCGCGGCCATGTTGGTGCCGCCCAGCAGCGCGCCAGTAGCATCCTTGAAGGCCGGATTGGTACTGACCAGCAGGATAGCGCCAAAGCCGATGATGAAGGTGAGGATGTAGAAGTAACCGATAAAGCCGGTGGCGAAGAAGACGCTCTTGCGCGCTTCCTTGGCGTCACTCACGGTGAAGAAACGCATCAGGATATGGGGTAGACCGGCGGTACCGAACATCAATGCCAGACCCAGCGAGATGGCGGAGATGGGGTCAGCGACCAGACCACCCGGGCTCATGATGGCGATCCCTTTCTCGTGCACCTTGACCGCTTCGCTAAACAGGGCGCCGATATCGAAGTTGACCGATTTCATTACCATGATGGCCATGAAGCTGGCACCGGAAAGCAGCATCACCGCCTTGATGATCTGCACCCAGGTGGTGGCCAGCATGCCGCCAAACAGCACGTAGAGCACCATCAGGATACCGACCAGCACGACGGCCACATGGTATTGCAGACCAAACAGCAGCTCGATCAGCTTGCCGGCACCGACCATCTGGGCGATCAGATAGAGGGCGACCACCACCAGGGAACCGCAGGCAGATAAGGTGCGTACTTCAGTCTGCTTGAGGCGGTAAGAGGCGACATCGGCGAAGGTATATTTACCGAGGTTGCGCAGCCGCTCCGCGATCAGGAACAGAATGATGGGCCAGCCCACCAGAAAACCGATGGAGTAAATCAGGCCATCGTAACCGGAGGTGTAGACCAGCGCGGAGATCCCGAGGAAGGAGGCGGCAGACATATAGTCACCGGCGATGGCCAGACCATTCTGGAAGCCGGTGATGCGGCCACCGGCCGCATAGTAGTCGGAGGCCGAGCGGTTGCGCTTGGAGGCCCAGTAGGTGATGAACAGGGTGGCGGCCACGAAGACCACGAACATCACAATGGCCGAGATGTTGAGGGGCTGGCGATGCACCTCGCCACTTATCGCGTCGGCGGCCAGCAGGGGTGAAGAGGCCAGTGAGGCCAGCAGCAAGAGTTTGCCTTTCATTTTTTCACTCCCTTGAGGATCTTCTGGTTCAGCTCGTCAAACTCGCCGTTGGCACGGAACACATAGACACCGGTCAGTACGAAAGAGGAGAGGATCAGGCCCACTCCGACCGGGATGCCGCGGGTAATGGTCGATCCATCGCTGAGCGGGGTGCCGAGCCAACCGGGATCAAAGGCGATGAGCAGAATAAACGCCAGGTAGAGTCCCAGCATCAGAGCCGAGAGGGCCCAGGCAAAACGCTGGCGCTTGGCGACCAGCTCCTGGAAGTTGGGATCTTGCTGGATCCTCAGATAGCTTTGCTGTTCCATTGCAGTTCTCCATGACATGAGTGTCAGCGGTGGATGGGGTAACCCCGACGAGCAGGTAATCTGCCCATGTAATCAAAATGTGAATTAAATGTTATTTGTCGACAATTAGACTTTGGGATAAGCCAGTGGCGAGCCGCAGGTCAGGCGCAGGTAGATGAGCGCGGCCGTGGTGGCATCGGCAAGGGCATCGTGGGCGGGCAGGGATGGCAGTTCAAGGTGGCTGCAGATGGCATTCAAGTGGAGGTCAATAGCCGCATCGGGATAGCGGCGATAGAGGTGGTCATGATAAAGCTGGCTCACCTCGATCCCTCGCTGGGGCAGGGTCAATCCCCACAATTTCTGGCAGGCGAGATTGAGAATGCGCAGGTCGTAGGCGATGTGATAGCCCACCAGTTCACGGGGGCCGATAAAGTGAAGCAGCAGGCGCAGCGCGGCTTCCAGCGTCATTCCCTGTTGCAGATCCTGATGGCGCAGACCGTGGATCACCACCGACTGTTCGCTAAGGGAGGCGGGCGCTTGCACCTTGATGGCGAGCGCCTCGCCGGTCAGCAGCCGGTTACCCTGAATGTGCACCGCCCCGATGGAGACGATCTCGGCCCGCTCGGGATCAAGGCTGGTGGTCTCGAAATCGATGGCGACCCGTTCATTTTCCGGTGGGGTGGCAAAGAGCGGTGCGAACTCGCCAGTTCTAAACGCACGGCCATACCAGTAGCGTCGAGCGCGGCTCAACATGGCTATTGTCTCAGACGAAAGTGCAAGGTGAGCCACTGCTGGAACTTCTTCACCTGATGCAGTGCCTGGCGCAGCAGATCCCGTTCGCTGTGGCTGAGCTCGCTTGTCTGCACCCGGCTGTTGCCCCCTTTGAGCTGGCTGCGCAGTCGCAACCGGATAAAGAGCCGAAACGCCTCCGCCAGATTACTGCCATAGTCGGCACTGAGCCGCTCGGCGGCCACCAGCGCATCTATTCGTCCCAGGGTCGAGGTCTCCAGTATTCCCGCCTCAATGGCCAGCATGCGGATGCCGTGTACCAGCGGGAACAGGCCGCCCCGCTTCAGATCCAGCCCTTCCGGTGGCTGCTCCAGCCGGCCAAACAGGGTGAGCGGGGCATGAAAGGCCACCGCCGGTCGCACCATCTCCGCCAGCAGATCCCGCCTGTCGGCCAGCTGCTCGCGCAGCGCTCTGGCAACCGGCAGATGCAGCTGGCGATCCCCCGCGATGGGGTGGGCGTCAGCCAGGGTGGCGAGCCAGAGCAGCTCATCCTCTTTTGCCATGGTGCAGGCGCTGGCAATGGCGCTTTGCCACTCGCTGCCCGTTTTTACCCAGGCAGGATTGTTCACCATCACTTGCCCCGGGCAGAGCGGGTAGCCGAGGCGCTCCAGCAGGGCGCTGAATTCGGCCAGATCGGCTGCCTGGGTGGGCCAAGCCAGCCCTTCTGGCAGGATCAGGGCATTGTCCTGATCGGTTTTTAGGATCTGCTCGCCACGTCCCTCCGAGCCCAGCATCAGCAGACAGACCTTCTCTTGCACCTCGGGCGGGATCACCAGCGCAAAGGCCTTGGCGATGAGCTGTTCATTGATGGTAGCGATCAGCTTCATCAAAAAGGCGGTGTGGATCCCCTGGGCAAACAGCGAACGGGTCAGCTGCTGTTGTTCGCGGGCTACCGCCTCCAGCGCCGGCAGGCTGTCGGCGCGGGCGATACGCAGGGTCAGCACGTGGGAGTGGGTAGAGAAGAGTCCCAGCACTTGGGTCAGCTGCAGGATCCCCGCCACCTCGTTACCCTGCCAGATCACCAGCCGTTTGATGCGATGACGAGTCATTAGCAGCAAAGCGTCAAACAGATAACTTTCCAGCGGCAGACCGATGAGCTCGGTCGGTGTTAGTACCGAGAGGGGCGCTGTCAGCGGTAACCCCTTGAGGGTCAGGGCATGGAGCAAGGTCTTGCGGGTTGCCAGCGTGAGGGAGCCGTCATGAGCGGGGTAGAGCAGGCAATCGGTCCCCTTGCTCACCATGGCTTCGGTGGCGGCGAGGAGCGAGAGCCTGCTGTCGACGATAAGCGGCGCTTGCAAATGGCTAGGTTCGATGCGGGTTAGGATAAATTCCGCCAGATTCTTCTGTCCCAGCTGTTCGCGTTGTTCCTGTTGGCGCTGCCGCTCGGCCAGATTGGCGGTGAAGTAGCTGGCAAACTGCGAGTCTTGTTCGCAGAGAGAGAGAAAGACCGAGCGGGGAATGAGCTGGCAGAGGGTGTCTTCCAGCGCCGTAAAGACATGGCGGCAGTGGCCGTCAAACTGGGCGCGCACGTCGAACAGATCATCGACCCCGTAATCACCAAACTGGTGGTGAGGTGCCGATTCTTCCACCGCCCCCTTGATGATGAGATAGAGTCCGGGAGGCTCGTCCCCCTCCTTGAGCAGCATCTCCCCGGCCCGAAAATAGCAGAGCGAGAGGTGGCGGGAGAGCTGCTCACGCGCCTCTGCATCCAGCCGGTCAAACGGTGGTCTGGCAAAATTGAACAGAATTGACATGACGGCGTCCTCGGGCGGGATAAGGCACCCCTTGTGCCCAGTGTGACAAAGGGGAACCACGCCGACCAGCCGACTTTAGTCTCAGCTGTACCGTTTGTTCACACTCTGATAACTTGGTGGTATGACCAGTGTATTTATTATCGGGATCAAGGAGAGGACAGGGGAGATGGAAAAACCAAGGGTCAAGTGCGAGATCTACGACGGCATCGCCGAAGTGATGCTGGTGCGGGGAGAAAAACTCAATGCACTGGACAGGGCCATGTTCAGCGCTATCGATGAGACGCTGACGCAACTTGCACAACTGAAGGGATTGCGAGCGGTGATCCTGCACGGGGAGGGGCGGGCTTTTTGTGCCGGGCTGGATGTGAAATCGATGCTGCGCCAGCCGGTTGCCGCCCTCGATATTCTCAAACGCGAGGCAGACGCGGCGACCAATCTGGCCCAGCGGGTCGCCTATGGCTGGCATCAGCTGCCAGTGCCGGTAATTGCGGTCACCCAAGGGGTCTGTTTTGGTGGTGGCTTGCAGATTGCCCTTGGCGCCGATTTTCGGTTCAGCACCCCTGATTGCCGTTTCTCGGTGATGGAGATCAAGTGGGGCATCATCCCTGACATGAGTGGCAGCGTCACCATGCGCAACCTGATGGGGCTGGATACCGCCATGGAGCTGGCCATGAGCGGGCGCGAGCTGGATGCGGTCGAGGCCAAATCCCTCGGGATGGTGAGCCGGGTTTGCACCGATCCGCTGGTGGAAGCGCGGGAGTTTGCCCGCACCCTCATCACCAAATCGCCTGATGCACTGGCTGGGATCAAGCAACTCTACAGTCAGGCCTGGGCCCGCAGTGACGATGCGATGCTCAAAGAAGAGACCCGGCTGCAAAAGCAGATTTTGGGACGCCCCAATCAGTGGCGAGCCACCTTCAATACTCTGTTTCACTGGAGGCTGCCATTCGGGCCACGCCGCAATCCGCTCTGAGATGAGGTGACAGGAAAAAGAAATGGCAGCCGAGGCTGCCATTTCTATTGATGTCTTATGTCGTTCTGGTTCAGGAGGTCTTGCGATCCTGATCCGGCTCGAACTGATGGCCCGATCTCTCCAGCTCCAGGTTCTCTTCGGAGCGTTTGCCCACCCAGTAATCGGCGTTCTTGATGCCGAGCTTCTCCGGGTGGAATACGGGGTCAATCCCTTGTGCCTGCTGTGCTTCATAATCCTTCAGACAGGTGAAGGCGGTCTTTTGCAGCAGCAGAATGGCGATGATGTTGAGCCAGGCCATCAGGCCAACCCCGATATCACCCATGCCCCACGCCAGATCCGCCGTCTTGACGGTGCCGTAGACAGTGGCGGCCATCAGCGCAATCTTCAGCAAGAAGGTGAGCCAGGGGCGATTTATCTTGCGGTTGATGTAGGCGATGTTAGTTTCGGCGATGTAGTAGTAGGCAACGATGGTGGTGAACGCGAAGAAGAACAGCGCGATAGCCACGAAAATGCTGCCAAAGCCCGGCATCATGCTCTCCATGGCGGTCTGCACATAGCCCGGGCCCGCAGCGATACCGGCAATACCGGTGTAGAGGGCGGCGCCGTCCGGCCCTTGTACGTTATAGAGGCCGGTGATCAGCAGCATAAAGCCGGTGGCGGAGCAGACGAACAGGGTGTCGATATAGACGGAGAACGCCTGTACCAGACCCTGTTTGGCCGGGTGGCTTACTGCCGCAGCAGAGGAGGCGTGAGGTCCGGTACCCTGACCCGCTTCGTTGGAGTAGACCCCGCGCTTCACACCCCACATGATGGCCAGACCCAGAATGGCACCGAAACCGGCATCCATCCCGAAGGCGCTCTTCCAGATCAGCAGGATCACGCCCGGCAGGGCAGAGATGTTGAGGGCGATAATGACGCAAGCCACGATGATGTAGCCGAGCGCCATAAAGGGCACCACGGTACTGGCGAAGCTGGCGATACGCTTGACGCCGCCGAAGATGATGAAGCCGAGCAGCAGTGCCAGACCGGCCGCGGTGACGTTCGGATCGATATTAAACGCAGTCTGCAGGCTGGCGCCGATGGAGTTGGCTTGCACGCCCGGCAACAACACACCGCAGGCGAAGATGGTGGCGATGGCGAAGGTCCAGGCGTACCACTTCATGCCAAGCCCTTTCTCGATGTAGAAGGCCGGGCCGCCGCGGTATTCACCGTTGATCTTCTCTTTGTAAACCTGACCCAGGGTAGATTCCACGAAAGCGGAGCTGGCGCCGAGGAAGGCCACCATCCACATCCAGAACAGGGCGCCCGGGCCACCGAAGGTGATGGCGGTGGCCACACCTGCAATGTTACCGGTACCGACGCGACCGGCCAGGGTCATGGCCAGCGCCTGGAAGGAGGAGACCCCCGCATCCGTGCTCTTGCCATCAAACATCAGCCGGATCATCTCCTTGATGTGACGCAGTTGCAAAAAACGGGTGCGCAGGGAGAAGTAGAGACCAACCCCCAGACACAGGTAGATGAGCGCAGGGCTCCAGATTACACCATTGATGGCATTGACGATTTCATTCATGTACAACAACTCCTTTGTTGTGTTTGTGGCGCTGTCTTGGCGAGATCTTGGCCTCGCTCTCTGTCACTGTTTTCGGCCCTGACTGTTAACAATCCAGTTAACAAACGAGCACGGGGTTGAGGGGTTAAGCAGAGCGCAAAGGCGCGCCATGCATGGCTTGTAACATATCGAGTTGTATCGGTGCTTCCCAGCTAAAAATGTTGTTTTGTTGCAAATTTGTGAATTGACAAGGGTGGGTGGATAATGGCAGGCAGCGTTTTCTATGAGTAAAGATGAGATCCTCCTTGTTGATCTGCGCCGAGCAATGTGACGGGCGTAACACATTGGAAAGCAAACATGAGGCCAACAATGAAACATACCTCTGACATATTGACGATCCGTTCCCCCGAGGCCGACGACGGGAGCGCAATCGCCTACCTGTTCACACAATTGGGGTATCCTGCCGAAGGTTGTGACGTGACGGCGCGCCTGTTGGCGCCGGATCCCGCGAGCGTTGTGCTGCTCGCCTCCCAGGCTGACAAGGTGGTCGGCGTGCTGGTGTGGCACAGGCTGGCACCGCTGCATGTTGCACCAGCGTGGGGCCTGATCTCGGCGCTAGTTGTCGATGAAGGGGCAAGAGGGGCGGGAGTGGGCGCAGCCTTGCTCAGGCGAGCCGAAGAGATGGCGCGGGTCGCAGGTTGCGCCCAGCTGGAGCTCTCAAGCAGCCTCAAACGCGAAGCGGCCCACCGTTTCTATCTGGCGCAGGATTACCAGGAGCGGCCGAAGCGATTCGTCAAACTGTTGTGAATGCAAAACAAGAGAAGGAGCATGCGTGCTGGGATGGTTCAACTGGTTTCGTGACCGTGGTGCAGTGAAGATGCGCGAAGAAGAGGAGAGTCTGTGGCGGTTGGCATTGCAGGCAGTGCCTATTTTGCAGGGGCTGAGCGATGCTGAACAGATGCAGCTGATGCTGCTGGGGCAACTGTTGCACAAGCGCAAGACCCTGACCCAGATCGGCGTTGACCTCAGTGAGCGCCAACAGGCGGTATTGATGTTGCAGGCTGCGTTGCCCATTCTCCATCTGGGGCTTGACTGGTATCGCGGCTTTCACGAAATCATCATCATTCCTGAACCTGTCACGCGCAGGCAGGAGGTGCAGGATGAGTTCGGGCTGGTGAGCGAAGTTGAAGACGAGAACGCTGGTGAATCCTGGCCGCAAGGACCGCTGGTGCTGGCCTGGAGCGAGCTGCAACAGGATGGTGACTGGGATGGTTTCAATCTGGTGATCCACGAACTGGTCCACAAGCTCGACATGCTGGGCGGCGAAGCAGATGGTGCGCCCCCGTTGCCGGGGCAGATGAGCAGACCGCTGTGGCATCAGGTATTTCAGGCCGCCTTTGATGAGCTATGCCAGCAGCTTGACCGGGACGAGGTGACCGCCATCGATCCCTATGCCGCTGAGCATCCCGCCGAATTTTTTGCCGTTAGCTGTGAGTGCTTTTTTACCGATCCGCTGCGACTTCGTAGCGTCTATCCCGAGGTCTACCGCCAGCTGAGCCTGCTGTTTGGTCAGGATCCGGCGAGTCGTTTTCCGCCGACCCGTCTATTAGCCGGAGAGGGGGATAGTCGGTTGTTGTGAATCCTGAGCAGCAAATCCAGCATCGTAGAAAGCAAAAAGGCACCCGAAGGTGCCTTTTTCACAAACTGAGTCACTTGCCTATCAAGCAGCGGCTTTCAGATTGACTGCAGCGGCTTTTTTGTGATCGCCGATCGGCATCACGGTGCGGCCGAACTGCTCGTTGATCACGGTGGCCATGGCCAGGTAGATGGCGCTGGCGCCACAGATGATGCCTTCGAAACCGGCGATGGTGCCGATCAGGGTGCTGCCAGTGAAGTCACGGGCGGCCAGCAGGAAGAACAGCACGGTCAGGGAAGCAAACACGAACTGCTTGGCACGCGGGTAGTTGACAGTACCGACCAGCATGAACAGGGTGAAGACACCCCACAGCAGCAGATACCAGCCCATGTAGGCGTGCGGGGTGGCTTCGGCCAGACCCATGGTCGGCATGACCAGCAGGAACACCAGGCTCAACCAGAAGAAACCGTAGGAGATAAAGGCGGTCACACCGAAGGTGTTGCCACGTTTGTATTCCATGATACCCGCGACGATCTGTGCCATACCGCCGTAGCACAGGCCCATGGCCAGGATCATGGCGCTGATGGGGAAGAAACCTGCGTTGTGGATGTTCAGCAGGATGGTGGTCATACCGAAACCCATCAGACCCAGAGGGGCAGGGTTGGCCAATTTTTCGCTCACGTGGCGTTCTCCAAAAATAGAGGTGGGTGTTAATAAAAGACGCGCGATTTTAGGCAGGCTATGACGCGCCCGCAAGGGGGGAGGGGATATAAATCGTAAAAAAACTACGTGATTATTTGTGCCAGAGGCCAAATGCTCACCAAATCAGGCTGTTTGGTGAGCAAAAGGTGTCAAAATAGTTGAGTGGTTGTATTTAAATTACGTTTTTAGCGATGGCGGTCGTATTTACTCATCCAGCGTTAGTATCACTTTTGCCTCCTTGTCCTCTTCCTTGACCTGGCTGTCGAGTACGAACAGTCGCTCCGGGGTTATCCCTTGGGTATCGACCAGAAACTCTTTGGTATTTTGTGCACGACGCATGGCGAGATTACGCAGGGACTTTGCAGTAATAAGTTGCTGATCCCGCAACAGGATCACTGCCTGGCTGCGCAGGGCCGCACTCTCTTCATCCAGATGAAGGCGATCGGCCAGATCTGCCAGATCTTCGGAGAATCGTTCTTCATAGGCCTGTGCCAGCGCTTTTTGCAGATCCGGATCCTGCTCGAGCAGATCCAGATCGACCGGATTGCCGGTGAGTTTGGCCAACGCCCGCTCCAGCTTCTGGCGCTGCAGGATGGGGCGCTCCTCGTTGAAGTTGACCTTGCCGCGAATATTCATGCTGAGTTTTGGTCGCTCCTTGAGGGCCTGTGCCAGCTTGACCAGTTTATCCTGTTGGGTTTGAGTCAGGTCGGGGTCGCCTGGCAAAAACACTATTTCGTCGAGATCTTCACTGCCGCCAGCCAGCGAGGCAAGCAAAGAGAAGGGGGAGGTGATCGCTTTGCTCAGGGTGTTGCCCAGCACATCCCAGAAGATGTTGCCGAGGCTGAAGTCCGGCTGATCCAGATTGCCTTTTACCTTGAGGTTCATCTGGATGACGCCGTTAGCATCGCTCAGCAGAGCAATGGCCAGACCGAGTGGCAAATCTTTGGCCTGCTCGCTCTTGATCTTCTCACCCAGTTGCAATTTCTTGATGGTGATATCGTTATCCCCTTCGAGGCGCTTTCCTTCCAGTTTGTAGTGGAGCTTCACCGAGAGCTGCCCTTTGTCGATGGCATAACCGGCATAGGTGCCTGAGTAGGGGGTAAAGGTAGTCAGCTCCAGATTGTGGAAGGCGACTGCAATATCGAGTACGGGATCTGCGACCAGCAGATTGGTTCCGCCGCGAATGGTCACCGGCGCATAGCGATCCACCTTGCCGTTAAAGGCAAGTTCGGAGCGTTGCCCGGGGATGTTGCTGATATGGCGGCTTTTGCCGCCGAGGGAGGCAATATCGGCCACGAAATCCTGGCTCAGGCTGCGATCGGCAAAGCGCAGATTACCCTGTTCGGTGTGCAGTTCATCGATAGTGAATTGAAATGCAGGTGCAGCTTTGCTGCCCTTGCTCTGGGACGTTCCGGATTTCTCCTTGGCCGATGTCGGGCTGGTCAGCAACAGTTGCTGAATGTTGCTGACACCCTTTTCGTTGATCTCGATACGGGCGAAAGGTTTGGTCAGCGTCACATCCTTGATCTTCATCTTCTGGCTGATGCCGTCGTAATCGAGACCGGTCAGCTTCAGAGCGTTGATCTCGAGCAGTCGCTGGTTATCGGCCCGATCGATAACCTTGAGGGTGTTGACGTCGAGCCCTCCTTGCAGGGTCAGCTTCTCCAGCGCCCCTTCGGGAGTGGTGGCCAGTATCAGCCTGGTTTTACTGCTTAGCTTGCCGTCTTTCACCTTGATCCGTAGCAGTTCGGCCAGATAGGGCTGGGCTAGCGCAAGGGGAAGCGACTGCTGCATTATCTCGCCGCCAAGGGTAAAGGGGGCCAGAGTCAGTTGGCCATCAAAAGCAAGGGGGCTTTGTTGATTCAAGCTGGTAGAGAGGGTCAGCTTGCTCTGCTGTTCTCCCTTGCTGCCCAGTGGACCAAGTGCAACCTTGAGGCCGGCAAGTTGGCGCACCAGTGGTTTACCACTGCTGGATTCGGTTAGCGTGAGGTCACCTTTATCGATGGCGATCTGGTTGATCTGCCACAACCATGGCTTGTTGTTGGCGGGTTTGGCCTCTTTCGTTTCTTTGAGCGACTTGACTGGCGGTTGCTCGATCAGCAACTCGGCCAGATCCAGCTTTTGTTGTTCGTTGAGGATGGCTTTCAGCTGTGGCTGATGCAGGGTGATCTTGCCGATATGCAGGGATTGCTTGTTGCCATCGATCGCTAGATCGCTGAGGGCAAGCTGATTGAAGCGTGCAAATTCAGCACCCTTGCCCTGTTTCAGTTGCCAGTTATCGAGTGCCAACTTGCCTTTTGACAGCTGCCATTCCACTCCGTTTTTGCCATTTTTCAGCTGATATTCCACCTCGGCACCGGCTTGTCCCTTAGCCAGAGCCAGCTTGAGATAGGGGGCCCAGAGCGGAGCAAAGGGGGGAATATCGAGCTGATCCAGACTCACTTTGCCCTGGCCCATCCCGCTCATCACATCGAGTTTGCCATGGGCAACGAGGCTGCTGTTGCCGTTGATGGCTGCGCTCAGTTGATAGGTTGTTGGGTGGTTTGCCTCTGTACGCAGGTTATCGAGCTTAAGGGTTACTTTTTCCAGATTGAGGGGCGGCAACCAGCCGGGTTCTCCCTGTTTGCGCTGATCCTGATAGCGAATATGGCCGTCAGTAACGGAGATGCTGGCAATATCGAGCAGCAAAGGATCGCTTGTCGTCTCGGGTTGGGAGGAGGGGGCCGGTGCGAGCAAAGTAGCCAGCGAATCAGTCAGATTGAGCCGAAATCCTCCTTTTTTGTCCACCAGCCGCTCTAGCTGCACCACCGGTTTGGTCAGCGTCACGTTGGCAAGAACAACCCCCTTCTGTTGCCAACTTGCTTGCAGGTTGGGGGTGATCCAGAGCTGTTCAAAGCGGACAATCGGCTGCTGCTTGTCATCTAGCAGGGCGCTTTGGCCAACCGAGAGGGATGGTTGACGCAAGCCGACCTTGATTTCCCCCAGGGTTAGCTGGAGGCCATAGTGCTCTGCCAGCCATCCAGGTAGATAGCGCTGGATCAGCCGGGGTGTTTGCCATAGCAACAACATGGTGAGAATAGTCAGTAGCAGAAAAGCGTAAGCCAGGTAGCGCAACAAGCGGACTTTGGGGGACGCGGGCATAGTGGTCTTCATTTGATGCACTCCCATTAGGTATCGTCTATGGTACCTAAAAGCTGGATATTAATCATGGAGTTGCGTGATCTTGTACGCCGTACTTTGTCCAAAGGTGGTCCAGCTCCCCCTTCTCTTGCAATATCGCGAGCCACTGTTCCAGTTGGTGTGGCGTTATCTCGGCATCCGGTGCGAGGATAGCTCGATGCTGGTAATGTTGATCCCATTTCTGTGAGATGAGTAGTCGTTCTCTGGCCTTCGGGTGGGTCAGCAGATATTGATTGAGATATGACACGTTGAGAATGGCGATTTCGCCACGTCCCTTGAGCAGGGCTTGCAGTGCACTGATATTGTCCTTGACCAGAATGATGTTCAGTGTGCGTTGCAAAAAGGCAGGATCGGCATTGAACTGACCGACACCGTAGTGATAACCCGTAACACCGATAAGATGATGCCGGGCGGGATCATCGAAAAAATGCTGATCTCTGTCTGACCGAGCAAGAGCCACATAAACCTCTCCACCACCGAGAAAGGGAGCGGTCATCCTGAATTGATCACTGCTCCAGCCCCATTTGACATCTTCAAACAGCATCATGGAAAAGCGACCGAGCGCGAGGGCTTTATAGCGGTTGGCGGCCGAGGTTGGGACAAAGATGAATTTAACCTCTTGCTGGATCTCGTTGAGTTTGGCGATAAGATCCAGCGTCAATCCCTCGTAGTCATGATCAGAGACTTTGATAACGAAGGGGGCATAGGGATAACCGCCAACCTTGATGAGGGGATGACTCCAACCGGACAGGCTGAATAGCAGCAACAACCAGCACCAATTTTTCATGGGATCCCCAAGACAATTGCATGATCCCAGATTCGGTTAATCTGCGCTGCTTTTCAAGCTGCCAAGGGAATTTACACAACGCTGCTCGGCCGCCTCCAGCTCGGCCATCACCATCTGGATATCTTCCAGCTGTTGGCGCAGGGTGTGACGTTTGGCTTCGATGAGCTGGATCATGGAGTGGAGCTGGGTTTTGCTCGACCGGTCGGTGTCATACATCTCGAACAGCTCGCGGATCTCGGCCAGGCTAAACCCCAGCCGTTTGCCACGCAGGGTCAACTTGAGCCGGATCTTGTCCCGGTGGCTGTAGATGCGGGTTTGTCCCTCCCTGGTCGGGGTGATGAGCCCCTCGTCCTCGTAGTAGCGGATGGTGCGCGGCGTGACATCGAACTCGTGGGCCAGATCCGAGATGCTGTAGGTGATCTCCTTGCCGGGCAGGGAACGGGACATGGTCATGACTCCTGTGGGTGGGCGAGTGGCTGGCAGAGGCGGGCGCGCAGCCGCTCGGCATTGGCGTGCAGGGCCTGACCGACTCGCGAGCCGTTGGGGCGGCCGAGCTGCTCGCTGACCCACTGGCCGGTAGCCGCCAGTTTGTCGAGATCCACCCCGGTCGTCATGCCAAGGCCGTGCAGCAGGTAGACCACCTCCTCTGACGCCACATTGCCGGAGGCACCCGGCGCATAGGGGCAGCCGCCAAGGCCTGCCACCGAGCAGTCGATGGTGCGAATACCGCGCTCCAGCGCGGGCAGCAGGTTGGCCAAGCCCTGACCGTAGGTGTCGTGAAAATGTACCGCGAGCCGACCCGCCGGGATCTCGTGCAGCACAGCATCCAGCATGGGCGCCACCGTACCCGGGGTGCCGACGCCGATGGTGTCCCCCAGCGAAATTTCGTGGCAGCCGAGATCCAGTAACTGTTCGGCCATGGCGGCGACCCGTTTCGGGCGAGTCGGGCCATCGAACGGGCAGGCGATGACGGTGGAGAGGTAGCCGCGCACCTTGATACCGAGGCGGCGTGCCTCCTGCACCAGCGGGGCGAAGCGCACCAGCGACTCCTCCACGCTGATGCCGATATTGGCCCGGGTAAAACCGTCGGAGCAGGCGGTGAAGAGGCCAATCTCATCGGCACGGGCGGCAATGGCAGCCTGCAAGCCTTGCAGATTGGGTACCAGAGCGCCGTAACGGGTCGGTCCCTTGCGCGGCAGTGACTCGAACAGCGCTGCAGAGTCCGCCATCTGCGGCACCTTTTTCGCAGAGACGAAGGCGCCGACCTCGATGCGCTGCAGACCGCTGTCGGCCAGTCGCTGGATCAGCTCCAGCCGCTGGATCAGTGTCAGCGGGTTGGCTTCATTTTGCAGGCCATCGCGCGGCCCCATCTCCACCAGACTGACCTTGTCATCTGGCATGGCTGCTCCTCTGTTCATGATCTACTCGCTTGTTGGTTGATGGCGTTCTCCTCTGGGGCTGCATCGGCAAAGCGTACCAGCACGGCCCCCTGGCTTACCTGTTCACCCTGCTTGCACTGGAGGGCCTCGATAACCCCGTCTCGCTCAGCTCGCAGTTGGTGCTCCATCTTCATCGCCTCCAGTACCAGCAGGGGTTGTCCCTTGCTGACCGTTTGTCCCTGCTCGACCAGAACGGCCACCACGATGCCGTGCATCGGGGCAATGGCGCCCTGTGCCTTCTCATTTGCCTGATCATGGTGGTGATCGTGTTGTTGATCATCGGCCGTGAAACGGATGCGCTGACCCGCCAGGGTCATGACAAAAGTTGCATCCGTGCCTGAGACCGAATGGATGGGGATCTGCTGCCAGCAGCCCCCCTGTTGCAGCCGGATATGATCGTCACCTCTCTGGTAGCAAAAGACCTCTCCTTGCCACGCAAACTGGCCGTCATGATCGTTAAGGGTCAATACCCGGCGCTCATCATCGATGCGCACCGCCGCCGCCCAGCAGCGATCCGGTCCCAGCCGAAATCCGCAGGCTTGCTGCCAGGGGGAGGGGCCCGCAGGGCGGCTCGCCAGCCAGAGGGTGGCCAGCGGCCAGGCAAGATCAGGAATGGGTTGTGCTGTGATGGGGATGGGCCACTGGGTATGGTGGCCCATGGCCAAGACGTCAGGCTCTTCACACAGGCGCAGCAGCAGCGGGCCGTTGTGCACTAGCGGGCCGAGATCCAGTGCAGCCAGCGCATCGGCCAGTTTGGCGAACGCCTCGGCGCGGCTCTGACCGTGGGCGATCAGCTTGGCGATCATGGGATCGTAATAGGGGCTCACCTCATCGCCAGCGGTAACGCCGGTGTCGATGCGCACGCCAACGGGCCAGTGCAGCCAGTGGATAGGCCCGCTGGCAGGCAGAAAACCGGCCGCCACATCCTCGGCGTAGAGGCGCGCCTCCACCGCATGGCCGCGCAGCACCACTTCCTCCTGAGTGAGTGGCAGCGGCTTGCCCTCGGCCACGGCCAGCTGCCAGGCCACCAGATCCTGTCCGGTCACCGCTTCGGTGACCGGATGCTCTACCTGCAGCCGGGTGTTCATCTCCATAAAGAAGAACTCATCCTTGCAGAGCAGAAATTCGATGGTGCCAGCCCCCTGATAGTGGATGGCCTTGGCTGCGGCCACGGCCGCGTCCCCCATGGCGCGCCGCAGAGCCGGAGGGATGTCGGGGGCGGGCGCCTCTTCAATCACCTTCTGGTGGCGTCTCTGCAAGGAGCAATCCCTGTCCCCCAGATAGATGGCGTTGCCGAGGCTATCGGCAAAGATCTGCACTTCCACGTGACGAGCATGGGGCAGATAGCGCTCCAGCAGTACCCGATCGTCGCCAAAGGCGGCCTTGGCCTCCCGTTTGACTGCCGCCAGCGACTCGTCAAAGTCAGGCAGCTGATCGACCCGGCGCATCCCCTTGCCACCGCCGCCACTGGCCGCCTTAATAAGGAGCGGGAAGCCAATCTGGCTCGCCTGATCGCGCAAAAAGTCCGGCCGCTGATCCGTGCCGTGATAGCCGGGCAGTACAGGTACGCCAGCTGCCTGCATCAGCGCCTTGGCACCCGATTTTTCGCCCATGGCGAGAATGGCGGCGCCGCTTGGGCCGACAAAGCGCAAGCCACGCTGTTCGCAGGCGGTGGCAAAGTCGCTGTTTTCCGACAGAAAGCCGTAACCGGGATGGATGGCATCGGCACGCGCCTCTTTGGCAATCTTCAGCACCTTGCCGGTATCGAGATAGCTCTCTCTGGCCGGTGCGGGCCCCAGATGCCAGGCCTCATCTGCCTGACGGGTGTGCATGGCGTGGGCGTCGGCATCGGAGTAGAGGGCGATGGTGTGGATGCCGAGACGTTTCGCCGTCTTGATGATGCGCACGGCGATTTCGCCGCGGTTGGCGATCAGCAGACGTTTAATCGGGGTGTGATGGGTCATGTCTCATCCTTGAAACGGGGACGCCAGGCGGGAGGGCGTTTGTCGAAGAAGGCCTGCATCCCCTCCTGAGCTTCGAGCCCCACCCGAACTCGGGCGATGGTCTCGACGGTTCTCTCTTCGTGCAGGCGGGAAGGGTGGGCCTCTATCGCCGCTAGCAGCCGTTTGGTCTCTTTCATCGCCTCCGGCCCGTTGCGGCACAGACGAAGGGCCTGCGCCCGTCCCTCTGCCAGAAGTTGATCCGGCTTGCAGAGTTGGTGCGCCACATTGAGTCGACAGGCGGTGATGGCATCGAATGGCTCGGCACTGAGCATATAGCGGCGTGCCTGACGCATCCCCATAGTGCGCACCACGTAGGGGCTGATCACCGCAGGTACCAGGCCTAGGCTCACCTCGGAGAGGCAGAAGCGGGCATCATCGCTGGCCAGCACCAGATCGCAGGCACAGATCAGCCCCAGCGCCCCGCCATAGGCGGCCCCTTGTACCAGCGCCACCGTGGGGAAGGGGAGCTCGTCGAGGGTCTGCATCAGCCGCGCCAGTACCCGGGCGTCTTCGCGATTGTGCTCGAAATCGGCGTGGGCCAGATTGCGCATCCAGTTGAGGTCGGCGCCCGCGCAAAAGTGTTTGCCTTCGGCCCGCAGCAGCAAAGCATGAGGACGTTCGGCGAGATCATGACCATGGAGATGGGCCAGATCATCGAGGCAGTCGAGCAGCCCCAGCATCAGGTCGGCATCAAAGGCGTTGTGGCGGGCCGGGCGCGATAGCACCAGCTCGGCCAGCGGGCCATGCCGCTCCAGCCGAAACGGGTTCTGGGAGGAAGTAAGTGGATCTGACATAGGTTTTCTCCTTACATCCGGAAGATGCCGTACTGCTCGGGTTCAATGCGGGCACCCTGACAGGCGGCGAGCGCCAGCGCCAGTACGGTGCGGCTTTGGGCCGGGTCGATGACGCCATCATCCCAGAGGCGGGCGCTGGCGTAGTAGGGGTGACCCTGGCGTTCATACTGTTCTATCACCGGGGCGCGGATGGCGGCCGCCTCCTGCTCGCTCAATGGTTTGCCCTCGGCCGCCAGCTTGTCCCGGCGCACCTGCACTAGCACTCCGGCCGCCTGCTCGCCCCCCATGACGGAGATGCGGCTGTTGGGCCAGCTAAAGAGAAAATCGGGTTCATAGGCACGCCCGCACATGCCGTAGTTGCCAGCGCCAAAGCTGCCGCCGACGATCAGGGTGATCTTGGGCACCCGGCTGCAGGCCACGGCGGTGACCAGCTTGGCGCCATGCTTGGCGATTCCCTCTTTTTCTGCGCTGCTCCCCACCATAAAGCCGGTGATGTTCTGCAAAAAGAGCAGCGGAATGGCGCGTCGGTTACAGAGCTGGATAAAGTGAGCGCCTTTCTGGGCGCTGTCGCTGTGCAGCACGCCGTTGTTGGCGAGGAGGCCCACCTCCATGCCGCAGATCCGGGCAAAGCCGGTCACCAGTGTGGTGCCGAACAGCGCCTTGAATTCGTCGAAGTCCGAGCCATCCACCAGTCGGGCGATCAGCTCGCGGGCGTCATAAGGGCGTTTGAGGCTGGTGCCCACCAGACCGTAGAGATCCTCTATGGGGTAGGCTGGCTCATCGTAACTAGGGCTGCCCGATGCCAAACCCGAGAGCGGAGAATGGTCATTGCCCAGATGGGTGAGCAGGGTACGGGCGATGGCCAGCGCGTGGGCATCGTCACGGGCCATGTAATCAGCAACGCCGGAGTGGGCGCAGTGTACCTCGGCGCCGCCCAGGGCCTCGGCGCTGATCTCCTCGCCGGTGGCAGCCTTGACCAGTGGCGGGCCTGCCAGAAAGATGGTGGCCTGTTCCCTGACCATGATCGACTCGTCCGCCATGGCGGGCACGTAGGCGCCACCGGCAGTGCAGAGTCCCATCACCACCGCCAGCTGCGGAATGTTCTGGGCCGACATGCGGGCCTGGTTGTAGAAGATGCGGCCAAAGTGATCCCGGTCGGGGAACACCTCATCCTGCATCGGCAGGAAGGCACCGCCGGAATCCACCAGATAGAGGCAGGGGAGGCGCAGCCGCTCGGCGATGGCTTGGGCGCGCAGGTGCTTTTTCACCGTGAGCGGGTAGTAGGTGCCTCCCTTCACTGTGGCATCGTTCACCACCAGCATGCACAGGCGCCCAGAGACCCGGCCAATGCCGGTGATGATGCCGGCGGCGGGCACCGGTTCGTCATAGACCTGCCAGCCAGCCAGCGCCGAGAGTTCGAGAAAGGGGAAGCCCGGGTCCAGCAACTGGTTAATACGCTCGCGGGGCAGCAGCTTGCCGCGGGCCTGATGGCGGGCGTTGTTGGCCGCGCCACCCCCTTGCGCGATCTCGGCAATGCGGGCATTGAGATCGTCGACCAGTGCCTGCATGGCGGCCCGATTGGCCTCATAGTTGGGACTGGCGGTATCGAGGCGGGAGTGGATCCTGCTCATGCATTATCCCCCATCAGCTCGCGGCCGATGAGCCAGCGGCGGATCTCCGAGGTGCCGGCGCCGATCTCGTAGAGCTTGGCATCCCGCAGCAGGCGACCGGTGGGATAATCGTTGATGTAGCCGTTGCCGCCGAGCAGCTGGATGGCATCGAGCGCCATCTGGGTTGCATTTTCGGCGGCAAACAGGATGGCGGCGGCGCAATCCTTGCGGCTGGTGCGGCCCTGATCGCAGGCGCTCGCCACCGAATAGACCAGCGCCCGGCTGCTGGCTAGGCGGGTATACATATCAGCCAGCTTGCCTTGCACCAGCTGGAACTCGCCGATGGGCTGGCCGAACTGCTTGCGCTCACGCACATAGGGGAGCACCACGTCCATGCAGGCCTGCATGATGCCAAGGGGGCCCGCTGCCAGCACTACTCGCTCGTAATCCAAGCCGCTCATCAGCACCTTGACTCCGCCGTGCAGGGGGCCGAGCAGGTTTTCCTGCGGCACGTGGCAGTTGTCAAACACCAGCTCGCAGGTGCTGGATCCGCGCATACCGAGCTTGTCGAGCTTCTGGGCAGTAGTGAAACCGGGAGTGCCCACCTCGACGATAAAGGCGGAAATTCCTTTGGGACCGGCGGCGGGATCGGTCTTGGCATAGATGACGAAGGTGTCGGCATCCGGGCCGTTGGTGATCCACATCTTGTTGCCGTTCAGCACGAAGTGATCGCCCTCGCGTACGGCAGTCAGGCGCATGCTGACCACGTCGGATCCCGCGCCCGGTTCGCTCATGGCGAGCGCCCCCACATGCTCGCCGCTCACCAGCGGTGGCAGGTAGCGGGCTTTCTGCTCCGGCGTGCCGTGGCGGTGGATCTGGTTGATGCAGAGGTTGGAGTGGGCGCCGTAGGAGAGGCCGACCGAGGCGCTGGCGCGGCTCACCTGCTCCATCACCAGTACGTGGGCCAGATAGCCGAGGTTCACCCCGTCATACTCCTCTGCCACCGTGATGCCGTGCAGACCCAGCTCACCCATTTGGGGCCAGAGATCACGGGGGAAGGCGTTGTTCTGATCGATCTCGCTGGCGCGCGGGGCGATCACTTTCTGGCAGAAGGCCGCAACCTGTTCGGTCAGGGCATTCAGGGTCTCATCCATCTGCATCCATGCTCTCCTTGCGGATATGACAGTCGGGTAGGAAGGTTGGCTCGACCGGTAGACTCGGCGTCACGACTGGTAGTGGTCGGTCCATTTTTGTACTTCACTTCTGTCTTAAGTTTACGTTAGCGTAAACGTAAATCAATTGTTAATCTGTTGTGTGTCGATAGAGAGGTGGTAGTGAGAGAGTCATCAGCTACCACAACAACAGCCCATAGTGGCAGATCCAAATGACCAGTGTGTGAGCGCCGTGTCATGAAGCGCTAACTCAGGAAAATAAGCGCGGGACAATAAGCGCGGGGCAACAAGGGAGCGAACGACAAGATGGATTTTACCCTGACCGATGATCAACAGGCGTATGTGGAGGCGGCGGCCGCTTTTGCCGACGAGGCGCTCAAACCCCATGCCGCACGCTGGGACAAGGAGCACGAGTTTCCCATACCCACCATCAAGCAGGCGGCCGAGCTCGGGTTTTGTGGTCTCTATACCCCGGAGCAGTTTGGCGGATTGGGGTTGCCACGCCTCGATGCGAGTCTCATCTTCGAGCGCCTCGCCATGGGTTGCACTTCTACTACGGCGTATCTGACCATCCACAACATGGTGAGCTGGATGCTGGGCAGCTGGTTGCCCACCGAGGTCGCCGAGCAGTGGGTGCCCAAGCTGGCCAGCGGCGAGCTGCTGGGTTCCTATTGCCTCACCGAGCCGGGAGCGGGTTCCGATGCGGCGGCACTCAAGACCCGAGCAATTCGCGAAGGTGACAGCTATCTCATTGAGGGAACCAAGGTCTTTATCTCGGGGGCGGGCAGTACCGACGTGCTGGTGGTGATGGCCCGAACCGGTGGTGAAGGTGCGAAAGGGATCTCTGCCTTTATGGTACCGGCAGATACCCTCGGCGTGAGTTATGGCAAGGCAGAAGAGAAGCTGGGCTGGAACAGCCAGCCTACCCGGGAGGTCGTTTTCAACGGGGTTCGCATTCCTGCCTGCTATCGGTTGGGCGAAGAGGGAGAAGGGTTCAGATTCGCCATGCAAGCCCTCGATGGTGGGCGCATCAATATCGCCACCTGCTCGGTGGGTACTGCCCAGCAGGCGCTGAACGATGCGCTGGCCTATGTGCAGCAGCGCCAGCAATTTGGTCATCCGATCAGTGAATTCCAGAGTGTGCAGTTCCGCCTGGCCGACATGGCGACCGAACTGGCGGCAGCCCGTCTGCTGGTGCGGCAGGCGGCTGACAAGCTGGATCGCGGGGAGCCCGACAAGAGTGCCTGGTGTGCTATGGCCAAGCGGTTTGCCACCGATGTCGGTTATCGGGTATGCGATGAGGCTCTGCAACTCTTTGGTGGCTATGGTTATACCCGCGACTATCCCCTTGAGCGCTATCTGCGCGATACCCGGGTGCATCGCATTCTGGAGGGAACCAACGAGGTGATGCGACTCATCATCGCTCGCCGGCTGCTGGCCGAGCAGGGTTTGGCACTGATGTAGCGTCGTTCGACCCCTCAGTGGCGCCAGCTTTGTGAGCCAGTCACAGGTTGGTCCCATGCAACTCTGTCATCATGGCTATCGCTCTACGGACAAGGACAATGCAATGACAAGGATCAGGCTCGAATACCACGGCCACGTGGCCTACATCACCCTCGATCATCCACCCGCCAATACCTGGACGCTTGCCAGCCTGCAAGCTTTCCTGCGGATGATGGAAGAGCTCGACAGCCGCCCCGATGTGGTGGCGTTGGTGATCCGAGGGGCGGGCGAGAAGTTCTTCTGCGCTGGTGCTGACCTCAACTTGTTTGCCGATGGCAATGTCGAACAGGCTCGCGATGTGGCCGATGCGTTTGGTCGCGCATTCGAGGCGCTGGCCCGCTATCAGGGTGTAACCATCGCGGCCATCAACGGTTATGCCATGGGCGGTGGGTTGGAGGTGGCGCTGGCGTGCGATATCCGTATCGCTGAGCAGCAGGCGCTGCTGGGGTTGCCGGAGGCCTCGGTGGGGCTGTTGCCCTGCGCGGGGGGGACTCAGCGTCTGACCGAGTTGGTGGGGCCTGGCTGGGCCAAGCGAATGATCCTCTGTGGCGAGAAGGTGAGTGCGTCCCTTGCTTATGAGATCGGGCTGGTGGAAGAAGTAGTGAAAACCGGGCAGGCGTGGGAGGCCGCCCATCAGATGGCTCATCTGGTGGAGCGCCAGAGCCCGAGTGCCCTGCGCGCCTGCAAAATGTTGATCAATCAGGGACGCAGCGGCCCGCGTGATGCGGCGCTGCCGCTCGAACGAAGCCTCTTTCTCGAACTGTTTAACGATGCCAACCAGCGGGAAGGGGTGGCAGCGTTTCTCGAAAAACGCGCCCCGCACTGGCAGTACCAAAAGCCGGATGGAGCAACCCATGAGTGAGCCCGTACGTATAGCGACCCATCCGACGGCGGATGGCCATCAAATCGGGGTATTGACCCTCGATAGTCCGGGTTCGCTCAACGCCCTGAGCCTGCCGATGATCCGGCTGTTGCAGGACGCGCTGACCCGCTGGGAGCAGGATCCCGCCATCGTCTGCGTGCTGCTGCAGGGGATGGGCGAGAAGGCATTCTGTGCCGGTGGCGATATCCGTTCCTTCTACTACCGCAAGCAGGAGGCCAGTGAGGCGGAACTGTTCGGCTATGCCCGCGATTTTTTCGAGCAGGAGTATCGGCTCGATCACCACATCCACTGTTACCGCAAGCCCCTTGTCTGCGTGGCCGATGGCATCTGCATGGGCGGTGGGATAGGTCTGTTTGCCGGAGCCGATTTTCGGGTGGTGACCGAAAGAAGCCTGTTTGCCATGCCGGAGGTGACCATAGGGCTCTATCCCGATGTAGGGGCAAGCTGGTTTTTAAGCCGGATGCCGGGGCGACTCGGTCTCTGGCTTGGTCTCACCGGTGCTCGTTTCAACGGGGTGGATGCCATTGGCCTGGGGCTGGCGGATCACGCCATGGCCAGCAGTGAGCGAGCAGAGCTGTTGCACCGGCTGGCGGCACTCGACTGGTCAGCCGGTTGTGAGCCCAGTGAGCAGATCGATCTGCTGCTGCGCACGCTTCACAGAGGCGTCGCAGCACAACTGCCAGCGCCCGTGCTGCTGCCCCATCAACCAAAAATCGATGAGCTGCTGGCGGGGCGAACCTTGGCAGGCGTATTGGCAAGGTTGTTTGCTGCCCGATTTGACGAAACGGCGGGAGAGAGGGGGTTGGCCCAGGCGCAGGAGACCTGTCGTACCGGCAGCTCCATCAGCCGCGCCATCCTCTGGCGCCAATATTGGCAGGCTCGCCGTCAATCTCTTGCCGAGGTGTTTGCCGATGAGCTGACCCTTTCGGTCAACTGCGTGCTCAAGGGGGATTTCGTGGAAGGGGTGCGGGCGCTGCTTATCGACAAGGACAGGTCTCCCCACTGGCAGGAGCAGCCCGCCGAAGGGGATTGGCTGGACGAGTTCTATCGCTGGCCCCATGGGCACAACCCGTTGGCACGCAAGGGATAGGCACTAGTCTGGCAGCCGCGGCGCTATCAAGAACGCAAGGAGCAAGCAGAATGACAAAGATCGGATTTATCGGTCTGGGCAACATGGGTGGTCCCATGGCGGCCAATCTGGTTAAGGCGGGGCACACTGTTCAGGTGTTTGATCTGGTTGCGCAAAGTGTCGAGCGCGCCATTGCGGCGGGCTGCATTGCAGCAGGCGATGCTCGCCGGGCGGCGACTGGCTGTGATGTCGTCATCAGCATGTTGCCTGCCGGTGAGCATGCGCGCTCCCTCTGGTTGGGCGAGAGCGATGGTGAGCGGGGCGGGCAGGATCTGCTGGCGGCACTGCCAGTCGGTGTGCTGGTGATCGACTGTTCCACCATCGACGTGGCCTCTGCCCGTCAGGTGGGGAATGCGGCTCGTGCACGTGGCTTGCGCTTTATCGATGCCCCTGTCTCGGGCGGGGTCGCTGGGGCGGCGGCGGGTACGCTCACCTTTATCGTTGGCGGCGACGCGGCGGATTTCGAGGTGGCAAAACCCCTGCTTGCCTGTATGGGACAGAATCTGTTTCACGCAGGCACCCTGGGTGCCGGACAGATCGCCAAGATGTGCAACAACATGCTGCTTGCCATTCATATGGCGGGTACTGCCGAGGCGCTGGCGCTCGGAGTGAAGGAGGGGCTGGACCCCGCAGTGCTCTCCACCATCATGGGCAAGAGCTCCGGCAACAACTGGAGTCTGGAGCGCTACAACCCCTGGCCCGGGGTGATGGAGAACGTACCGGCTGCCCGCAACTATCAGGGGGGATTCATGACCCGGCTGATGGTGAAAGATCTTGGGCTCGCCATGGCGTTGGCCGAGCATGCCCACAGCGCCGTACCCATGGGGGCGCTCGCGCGCAACCTGTTCAATCTGCATGCGGCGCAGGGCGAGGGTGATCTGGATTTTTCCAGCATCGTCCGGCTTTATCTGGAAAAAGGCTGAGAGGAGTAGTGGCCGTTGGGCGCCATCTTGCGGCTTGATGGGTTCAGGCTATCGCTGGCATCACAAGGAGAGAGAATGGATATCAAGCAGAAGGTCATCGCCATTACCGGTGCTGGGCGGGGGCTGGGGCGGGCCATCGCCCTCAATCTTGCCAGTCAGGGAGCCGAACTGGCATTGATCGACCTCAATTCCACCGATCTGGCCGTGACGCAGACCGAGGTGCAAAACCGGGGCGGGCGGGGTGCCATTTTCGTCTGCAACGTGGCAAGCGAACCGGAAGTCGAGACGACTTTTGGTGCGATCAAGGGGCACTTTGGCCAGTTGCACGGGTTGATCAACTGCGCCGGTATTCTGCGCGATGGCATGTTGATCAAGGTGAAAGAGGGGGAGGTTGCAGAGAAGATGAGCCTGTCCCAGTGGCAGAGCGTCATCGACGTCAACCTTACCGGCACCTTCCTGTGCGGGCGTGAGGGGGCCGCACTGATGGCCACCGGCGGGGAGGGGGGCGTCATCATCAATATCTCTTCTATTGCCCGAGCGGGCAACATGGGTCAGAGCAACTATGCCGCCAGCAAGGCGGGAGTGGCTTCGCTGGTGGTGACCTGGGGGCGGGAGCTTGCCCGCCATGGTATCCGGGTGATGGGCATCGCCCCCGGGGTGTTTGCCACCGATATGACGGCGGCGATGAAACCGGAGGCGATGGCCCGGATGCAGCAGGCCATCCCGGTTGGCAAGCTGGGTGAAGCGCAGCAGCTGGCTGACACTGTTGCCTTCATCTTTGCCAACGATTACCTCAGCGGCCGGATGATCGAGCTGGATGGTGGTTTGCGTTTATAGGAATTTACAGAACGGGCCCCGGTGTTTCCACCGGGGCTTTTTTATGCAGACTATTTGTCCATCCTTGGTGTGCATGATGATGCATGGGAATCATCCGGGTCGGAGTGGCTCGACGAAAAAATGAGAAATATCAATGGGTCTTATTTAATTTGACCCAGCTCACAGGTCCATGAGCGTAGTGCTGTAAAATTGCGCGCGTTTCAAGACGGTACAGGTTTGACGATGCGAGGGATTGCGGTTGGCATAGTCATGCAATATAGTTGCCGCCTTTTTCATGGGGTCCGGATTTTCAGCCCCTCCCATATCGCGTGCAGTATGAATATGGACGCTCTGCCGCCGCTTAATTAAACAGGATTGAGATGGACAAGAAACTAGGGCTTGGCGCCCTCATTTCGCTGGTGATCGGCTCCATGGTCGGCGCCGGGGTCTTCAGTCTCCCACAGAATATTGCTGCACATGCCAGCGCCGGGGCGGTTGCTCTGGGTTGGACCATCACCGGTATTGGCATGATCTGCCTCGCGCTGGTGTATCAGAACCTCTCCATGCGTCGTCCGGATCTCGATGGTGGCATCTTCAGCTATGCCAAGGCCGGTTTCGGCGATTTCATCGGTTTCAATGCCGCTTGGGGTTACTGGCTCTGTCAACTGCTGGCCAACGTCTCCTACGCCATCGTGGTGTTCAGTGCGCTGAGCTATTTCTTTGACACGCCGGACAACGTCATCTTCGGTGACGGCAATACCCCGGTGGCCATCACCCTTGCTTCCATCCTGATCTGGTCGGTGCATGCCTTGGTGCTGCGCGGCATTCAGGTGGCAGCGCTGGTGAACATCGTTACCACTATCGCCAAGATGGTGCCGCTGATTGTCTTTAGCGTGGCGATCCTGCTCGCCTTCAACATGGAAACCTTCACGCTGGATATCTGGGGCCAGAGCAATCTGGCGCTGGGTTCTGTGATGGATCAGGTCAAGTCCACCATGAAGGTGACACTCTGGGTCTTCATCGGTATTGAAGGCGCTGTGGTGGTCTCTGCCCGTGCCCGTCATCGCAAGGATGTAGGCCGTGCCACTGTATTGGCATTGCTCGGTGCGCTGGCGCTCTACGTGATGGTAACCCTGTTCTCGCTGGGGGTGATGACTCAGCCCCAGCTCGCTCAGCTCAAGAACCCCTCTACCGCGATGATCCTGGAAGCGGTGGTCGGTCCCTGGGGCGCCTGGCTCATCAATATCGGTCTGGTCATCTCCGTCATGGGGGCCCTGCTGAGCTGGACCGTGCTGGCAGCCGAAGTGCCCTACATTGCGGGCAAGACCGGTGTCTTCCCTGCCTGGTTTGCCAAGGAGAACAAGAACGGTTCTCCGCAGGTGTCGCTCTGGTGTTCCACCTGTCTGGTGCAGATCTTCCTGATCATCATCTACTTCCAGAACAGCACCTATCTGGCTTTGGTCAACATTGCCACCTCGGCGGCGCTGGTGCCCTATGTATTCTCCGGTGCCTACGGTCTGAAACTGGCCCTGAAAGGAGAGACCTATCAGGGCCAACCGCATCAGCGCAAACGTGACCTGCTGCTGGCGTTGGTCGCTACCGTCTACGGTTGCTGGCTGGTCTATGCCGCAGGTGTCGAGTATCTGCTGCTGGTGGCTTTGCTTTATAGTCCGGGCATCTTCATCTACTGGAAGGCGCGTCAACACCATGGTTTGCGTGGCCTCAACCGGCTGGAGCAGGGGATGACAGCGGCCTTGCTCGGCTGTGCCGTGCTGGCCTTCTACAAGGTGATGGACGGTTCCATCCCCTTGAGCTGACAAGTACCTAAAGAGATGGCCCAAGGGCCATCTCTTTTTTCATACTGCTCTTGTTTTGTATTCGGGCCGGTTTGGCCATTTTCCGTTTATAACAGGAATTTTTATGCTGTTTGTGGGTTATCTGCTGCTGGGGGCATTTGCGGGGATTCTGGCCGGTCTGTTCGGGATTGGTGGCGGTTTAATCATTGTGCCCGTACTGGTCATGAGCTTTCGTGCTCAAGGTGTCGATCCTGACATCATCACTCATCTGGCTCTTGGGACCTCACTACCAACCATGATCTTTACCGGTTTCAGTTCGCTTAGGGCTCATCAGGAGGCGGGTGCTGTTGACTGGGTGGTGATCCGTCGTCTGGGGGCCGGCATGCTGCTCGGCGCCTGGTTGGGCGGTATGACCGCCAATCTGCTCAGTGCCAGCACCCTTAACATCATTATCGGTTGCTTTGCCTGGACCATGGCGCTGCAAATGGGGTTGAACCTCAAACCCAAGGCGGAGCGGCACCTGCCCGGTGCATTGGGTACCGGCATCGCTGGCACCGTTATCGGCTGGATGTCGGCCCTGTTTGGCATTGGCGGTGGCTCGCTGACCGTGCCCTATCTCAGCTGGAATAGTGTGCCCATGCGCAACGCAGTGGCTGCCTCTGCTGCTTGCAGCATGCCCATCGCGCTGGCGGGTAGCCTGAGCTATCTCTATGCAGGCTGGGGACATGCAGATCTGCCCGAGTGGAGTGTTGGTTACATCTATCTGCCAGCCCTGCTGGGGATTGTGCTGACCAGTACCCAGTTTGCCCGGATTGGCGCCAGGCTGGCACATCGCCTATCCGCCAAGCGCCTTAAGCAAGCCTTTGCCCTGTTGATGCTGCTGGTGGGTGCAAAATTCATGCTCTTTAGCTGAAGCATTGGCCAGTTTGTTGAAAAATAAGGCAAACGATCTATCGAAAGGCAGAAAGCCATTGCATTGAAAGCCCAGTTTGCCTATTCTCCTCGCCGGTGGTCCTATTGGTCCTCTCGCATTGATAACCCGTCGACCTGGTCAGGACCGGAAGGTAGCAGCCAAGGCGGGGGACTCGAGTGCCGGGATGTGGCTGGTAGGGCCACCACTTGTTTCTGCAATTCAATAAGTTACCTTCCAAGCGCCCTTGGTCATCCACTTTATGTGGACGATGAGGAGCTCATTGATGAATCTCTGGCTCAGTCCCCACGGCATCTGGTATTACCGGAAAGTCACTACGCTCCCCTGTGGTCG
>NZ_JBHFMW010000045.1:0-7437 GCF_041929505.1 Aeromonas sp. MdU4
TATTCCAGACAGACTCGTGGCTCATTTGAGCATTCGTGCTCGCCCTGAACTCCGGGCACACTATAGGTGATATCGGTCACCCAAACCTGATTGGCCTGGCTAACAGTAAATTGTCGCTGTATACGATTAGGTGCTACGACTGAAGGTCTACCGGATACCCTGCGTGGCGCTTTATAGCCGCGTATGGCTTTGATCCGGTTTAGTTGCATAAGCCGTCCCACCCGATTTTTACCGCAGGTTTCGCCGTCACCATGAACCCGGCGATCGCCATACACGCCATCGCTCAGAGCATATGAATCGCGGATGAGTGTCAGCAGACGCTGGTTGTCTTTATCACGTGCACAGACCGGATTATGTAGCCATGCATAAAATCCGGCCCGGGCGACATTTAGTACCCGACACATTGTCATGACACCCCATACAGAACGGTGCTCATTGATAAAGCGGTACTTCAGTCG
Organism: Aeromonas sp. MdU4; assembly: GCF_041929505.1. Classification (NCBI taxonomy): domain Bacteria; kingdom Pseudomonadati; phylum Pseudomonadota; class Gammaproteobacteria; order Aeromonadales; family Aeromonadaceae; genus Aeromonas; species Aeromonas sp. MdU4. The sequence goes on from NZ_JBHFMW010000045.1 coordinate 459, forward strand.
GGCTCCCTTGCAAAGTACCGCGCGGCCTTTTTCAGAATATCCCGCTCTTCTTCGGTGCGTTTTAACTGCGTCCGTAGCTTCAGGTGCTCACTTTTTGCTTCCAGTAAATCGTGGGCATGCTGCTCGCTATTATCCGGTTTGATGGCCCTCAGCCATTTATAGAGACTGTGAGCAGAAACCCCCAGCCGGTCAGACACCTCTGCCACTGAATAACCACGCTCAGTGATCTGACGCACTGCTTCCTCTTTAAATTCAGGTGTAAATCGTGGTGTGCCCATACGCTCCTCCTATGCTCAAACTCGAGGGCAGGATCGTCTACTGGGGCGGGGTCAGTCCAGGGTGGCATCATATGCATGATGGCTCTCTCCCTAAGCTCAGGCGCAATCCTGTGATTAGCCATTTTACAGCTCCTGCCCCAGTGGAAAAATCAGGCGACAACTACCCTGCCACTGGGGGTGCTGTCCACCGCCTGCGGGAATGTGTGCAGCAGTGCCATCTGCAAGTGTTTTTTGAGGATTAGTTTGCGGGAGTGCACGTTTTTACTTTCGCCAAGCATTTAATATCGAAATTAGATTAAATGCCGATTAATTTTTTGTAGGGTAAACATGACTATCAAAAAACGTTATATCGCCACGTTGGTGGCTATCGGAATTTGTATCGGCTGGTTAACCCTGGGTGGGACTCAAAGTGTGCTTTATGCCACCTCCAGCACCGAGTTCTGTGTCTCTTGCCATAGCATGGATATCCCTTATCAGGAGTACCAGGGCACTCGCCACTTCAATAACGTCTCCGGGGTGCGCGCCGAGTGTTCGAATTGCCACATCCCCAGCAATACGGTTGATTATCTGCTCACTAAGGGGCGTGCGAGCAAAGACATTTATCACGAGTTTGTTACTCGTAAAATCGACACACCAGAGAAGTATGAAAACCATCGCGCGGCCATGGCCGAAACCGTCTGGAAGCAAATGCGTGCCAACGACTCGGCCACCTGTCGATCCTGCCATAAAGATGACGCGGTCGAGCGTTTTGATCAGACGCCAGACGCGCAAAAGATGCACCAGTATGCACGAGACAATGACCAGACCTGTATCGACTGCCATAAGGGCATCGCCCACCAACTGCCCGAAATGAAGATGGACAGCAAGGCGCTTGATCACTTGGTGGAGCTTGCCAAGCAAACGCCAGCGCAGAGTGCGCAGGCGTATCCTTTCAAACCGACCCCGTTAGGCGAGCTGGCCACCATCAACCCGGCCACCGCCCTGACAGTGCTGGACACTCAGGGTGACACGCGCACCGTTGAGTTGAAGGGGTTTCAGATGGAAGGTGCCGAGCAGGTTATCTATGTGGCTGAGGGGCAGCGCGCCATCGTCGCCCAATTAACTGATGCCGGTCAGGCGGCGGTCCAAGCGGGCACTTACCAGGCGGACCAATATGGCAACAAATGGCGCAGTGCCCGCCTGCAGGGTGAGATTAATACCCCCATTTTGCCATCGCGCGATGCGCTTTGGCGCTATGCCGAGCAACTTGACAATGTCTATTGCTCTGCGTGCCATGCCAAGATCCCGGCTAAACACTTCACCGTGAACGCGTGGCCCTCTGTGGCCAAGAGCATGGGCGATCGCACTGCGATCAGCGTCGAGGATCTCGATATCCTCACCAAGTACTTCCAATACAACGCCAAAGATTTTGTGGCTAACTAAATTAAGGATGTTGTCATGACTACATTTTCTCGTCGCACCTTCCTCAAAGGGGCAGGGGCAACCCTGGGGGCCTTGGCCATTACATCGGTGGCCCCTGTTGGGGCGGTGACTAATAGCAAACAGGGGATGGCGGTACTGACTGCTGGCCGTTGGGGCGCCATGCTGGTTGAGGTGAAAGAGGGCAAGATTGTCGCTTCACGTAACGCATTGCCACAAACAGTAGAAAACAGCCTGCAAACTACTGCAGCGGATCAGGTCCATACCCAGGCTCGGGTGAAATACCCGATGGTGCGTAAAGGTTACCTGGCAAACCCCACCCAACCCGATGGTCAACGTGGTAATGACGAATTTGTGCGGGTCAGTTGGGAACAAGCGCTCAAGCTGATCCACGAGCAGCACAGCCGGATCCGTACCAAATACGGGGCAGAGTCGGTGTTTGCTGGCTCTTATGGTTGGCGCTCAAGCGGGGTGTTGCACAAGGCGCAAACCCTGTTGCAGCGTTATATGAGTATGGCTGGCGGCTATTCCGGTCATTTGGGGGATTACTCCACGGGCGCCGCGCAGGTCATCATGCCCCATGTGATGGGCTCGATTGAGGTATATGAGCAGCAAACTACCTATCCCATCATCATGGAGCTCTCTGATGTGGTGGTGATGTGGGGGATCAACCCGCTCAATACCCTGAAGATTGCGTGGTCCAGTACTGACGGGGCGGGGCTGGAGTTTTTCAATCAGCTCAAAGCGAGCAAGAAGACCATCATCGCTATCGACCCGATGCGTTCAGAAACCATCGACTTTTTCGGGGAGCAAGCTCAGTGGATCGCGCCGCACCCCAATACTGACGTTGCCATGATGCTGGGGATAGCCCACACCCTGGTCACTAAAAAGCAACATGACCAAGCCTTCCTGGATAAATACACCACCGGTTACGACAAGTTCGAACAATATTTACTGGGTAAAAGTGACGGTGTGGCCAAGAGTTCGGTCTGGGCGGAAGCTATCTGTGGCGTACCCGCCAAACAGCTGGATACGTTGGCAGAGATCTTCAGTAAAAATCGCACCATGCTGATGGCTGGCTGGGGTATTCAGCGCCAGCAATATGGTGAACAGCGTCACTGGATGCTAGTCACCCTCGCCGCCATGTTGGGTCAGATTGGTTTGCCGGGAGGTGGTTTTGGTCTCTCGTACCATTACTCTAATGGTGGTAACCCGACCCGCGATGCGGGGGTGCTGCCCGCTATTGCCGCCGAAATTTCGGGCGGTTCCTCTGCCGGTAATGACTGGGCTGTTTCCGGGGCGCTCAAGAGCTTCCCGCTTGCTCGTATCGTCGAGGCGCTTGAGAATCCCGGTGGCAGCTATCAGCACAATGGTAAAAGCGGCACGTTCCCGGCGATTAAGATGATTTGGTGGGCCGGTGGCGCAAACTTTACTCACCATCAGGATACCAACCGCCTGATCCGTGCTTGGCAAAAACCTGAACTCATTGTGATTTCAGAGCCTTACTGGACTGCGGCGGCTAAACATGCCGATATCGTTCTGCCCATCACCACCTCGTTGGAACGCAATGATCTGACTATGACAGGTGATTACAGTAACCAACACTTGATCCCGATGAAGCAGGTGGTGGAGCCGCAGTTTGAGTCTCGTAATGACTTTGATGTATTCGCCGATATGGCTGAGTTGCTCAAAGCAGGGGGGCGTGCCATTTACTCCGAGAATAAAAGTGAGATGGAGTGGTTGGCTGATTTCTATAAAGAGGCACAAAAGAGTGGTCGGCAAAACCGAGTGATCATGCCTAATTTCAGTCAATTCTGGCAACAAAATAAGCCTATTGAAATGAAACCAAATGCCCAGAATGCCAAGTTTGTACGTCATAGCGCATTTCGTGATAACCCGGTGCTTAACCCCTTGGGAACCCCCAGCGGTAAGATTGAGATCTACTCACGCACCATTGAAAGTTATAAGTTAAGCGACTGCCCACCGCATCCGACTTGGTTGGCCCCCACTGAATGGGTCGGTTCAGCCAAAGAGGGTGAGCTGCAACTGATGACCGCTCACCCGGCGCATCGTCTGCACAGCCAGCTCAACTACGCCAAATTGCGTGAGCTGTATGCCGTTGCCGATAGAGAGCCAATTATGATCCATCCGGACGATGCCAAAACCAGAGGCATTGCCCAAGGCGATCTGGTTCGAGCCTACAACGCCCGGGGACAGGTGCTGGTCGGGGCGGTGATCACTGATGGCATCAAGTCAGGCTCGGTCTGTATTCACGAAGGAGCCTGGCCCGATCTTGATAAGGCCAGTGGCATTTGTAAAAACGGCTGCTGTAATGTGCTGACGGCGGATATTCCCACTTCAACGTTGGCCAACGGTTGTGCGGCTAACTCCTCACTGGTGAAGATTGAGAAGTATACCGGAGCCACGTTGCCGCTTACGGCGTTTACCCCGCCGGTCGGTGCTTAAGTGGGCTCCGGTAAAGGAAAGTGATCTATATAGTGGTCTAATCATCCCGGACACCATTTTAGGTGGTACAGTCGCCACCATGACTGAGGTGTTCAATGACAAGATTACGTCGCTCATTTACTCCCGAATTCAAACTCGAAGCCGCATCCCTGGTGCTCGACCAGGGATATTCTGTCCCCGAAGCCAGCCGTTCACTGGATGTCGGTGAAACCGTACTTCGCCGCTGGGTTCAGCAACTGCAATCCGAACGAACCGGCACCACGCCTATCAGCAAAGCGCTGACTCCGGAGCAGCAGAAAATCCAGGAGCTGGAAGCCCGCATCCATCGGCTCGAGCGTGAAAAGGACATTCTAAAAAATGTATGGTCTGCTCCTTATCTGCAAGCTTGAACTGATTTACAGAAATCGTTTGCGTCAATGTATCCGGCCTGTCTGTGAGCCGTTTTCCGGCTCTGGCCTTGATGGGGTCCGCACGTCATCGTCCTAATAAAGCTACCAGTCACGAGAGACTGCTTTTTTAGCCAGGCTGCAACGTCGTGGGGTAAACGCTTCTGTCATCTGTTTTTGGCTCGCAAAACCGGGTATGAGTTCTATCAGTTAAACGGCTGAACTTGCGTTGGGATACGGTTGGTAATCCCTGCCGGATGTCAGCACTTTCCAGCAAATTCGCATTATCTTGTTGGCCAGGGCGATAAGTACCACATGGTGGTGATGGCCGACCTCCAGCCTAGCGACCCATTCGCCTAACGATGATTTGTCACGCTTCATGTGAATTTTCAGCGCTTTGGCGCCCTGAATAACCATTTGCCTTAAATAGTTATTGCCACGCTTACTGATCCCGCCGAGCGAAGATTTGCCACCCGTTGAATATTGTCTGGGAACCAGCCCCAACTAGGCTGAAAGATCGCGGGCTTTCTTGAATTGTGAACCATTGCCAATCGCGGCAATTAACGTGGTTGAGACAATCGGTCCAATGCCGGGGACTGTGCTGACTTTTTGGCACAAACTCGATGCGCTTGAGGCTTGCCCGAGCATGAGGCTCATCTCATCAATCTGAATATCCAGCTGTTGCCACCGTTCTCTCAGGCGCAATACCAGGGCGCGGATAAAATCAGGCAAGCCATTCTCGGCATCTTCAAGGATCGTCGGCAGAGAGCGCTCGAAGACTTTTCTGCCGACTGGCACGGTGAGCCCATATTCCAGCAGCAACGCTCGCATCTGATTGACAGTGGCGGTACGTTCGACGATGAAACGCTGACGGACGCGATGAGTCGCCTGCAATGCCAACTGTTCATGAGATTTCAACGGGACACAGCGCATAGTGCCTCTGCTACCAGCCTCGGCAATGGCGGTGGCATCGTTGAAGTCATTCTTGTTCGATTTGAGGTAGGGCTTAACAAGTTGAGCGGGAATAATCTTGGGCTCGAACCCCGCCTGTTGGAACAGGCATCCCCAGTATTGCGAACCAGGACATGCCTCGAAGGCAACCCGACAGGGTGGAGTCGTACTGATGAACTGTTTCAGTTGTGAACGAGTGAGCTTTTGCTTGGTCAATACATGCCCCATGCGATCTGAATCGCCACCAGGTGAAACCAATTTTTGCCTAAATCGATCCCGTAAATGTAAATCTGCGCTTGAGTCATGATGAGCCTCCTTGATGCTGGCTCCGGCATAGCGGGGTAGATGGAGCAGACCATCCCATTAGGCTACTGCTCTCTTGATGGCGGACGAGTTCACACGTACGCGCTGATAGACCGATTAAGGGAGCAAGCCCCCATCACTCTGGTCTGCTGCGCCTTCGATGTTCCCACCTCCTGTTTTTACGATTATCTGGCTCTCAGGCGGATGATTAACCGTGAGCGGATACAGCAACGCAGCGAGTTGCGCCGGTTGTTCAAAGCGAGCAGGAGCTCGGCGGGCAGCCGTGCCTTGATGTCGATGATGCGGGAGCTGGGGTATCAGATTGGCCGATTCAAAGTACGTAACCTGATGAAGGAAGCCGAGTTGGTATCCAAACAGCCGGGAGCACACCGCTATAAGGTGGCACGGTCTGAACGACCGGACATTCCCAATCTGCTGGCCCGCGAATTTGATGTCCAGCAACCCAATCAGGTGTGGTGTGGCGATATCACCTACGTCTGGGCAGGTGGTCGTTGGCATTACCTGGCAGCGCTGCTTGACCTGCATACCCGGCGGGTTGTGGGGTGGGCGATGTCTGATAAGCCTGATGCAGAGCTGGCCCTCAACGCACTGGAGATGGCCTATCAGCAGCGGGGTTGCCCATCCGGTGTGCTGTTTCACTCCGACCAGGGTAGCCAATATGGCAGTCGGGCATTTCGGCAACGACTGTGGCGCTATCGCATGACCCAGAGCATGAGTCGGCGTGGCAACTGCTGGGATACTCAGTTCATTATGCTCAAGAACATCAGCCCAATCTGACCCGTGCTGGGATTGGCGAACATAATACCTTTGCGTTGACCTGTCGATTGGATGCTGATGTTCCCTGGCATTGCCGGGCCCAGCGTCTGTGACCTAATAGGAGCCTTGTGCTGCATCTTGAGTGTCCTGTCCTGCGTATGGGGTTGGTAGTGCATATTCCTTGGAGGAATGAGCCATGAACAATTCCAGAAACAAAGCTGAAGTTATCCTTGGTGTAGACACCCATCTGGATACCCATGTTGGGGTTTTGCTTCATGCACAAGGACACCAGTTGGGATGCTTGATGGTCACGACCAATATCAGCGGATATGAGAGACTCGTAACCTGGGCAAACTCTTTCGGGTGCTTGAAGAGAGCTGGCGTTGAAGGCACAGGCAC
>NZ_JBHFMW010000046.1:0-2169 GCF_041929505.1 Aeromonas sp. MdU4
GTGAAAATCAGGATACCTCACGGACACCATTTTAGGTGGTACAGTCGCCACCATGACCTGAGGTGTTCAATGACAAGATTACGTCGCTCATTTACTGCCGAATTCAAACTCGACGCCGCATCCCTGGTGCTCGACCAGGGATATTCAGTCCCCGAAGCCAGCCGTTCACTGGACGTCGGTGAAACCCTGCTTCGTCGCTGGGTTCAGCAGCTTCAATCCGAACGCAGTGGCACAACCCCAATCAGCAAAGCGCTGACTCCAGAGCAGCAAAAAATTCAGGAGCTGGAAGCCCGTATCAATCGACTCGAACGTGAAAAGGACATTCTAAAAAATGTATGGTCTGCTCCTTATCTGCAAGCTTGAACTGATTTCCAGAAGTCGTTTGCGTCAATGTATCCGGCCTGTCTGTGAGCCGTTTTCCGGCTCTGGCCTTGATGGGATCCGCACGTCGTCGTCCTAATAAAGCTACCAGTCATGAGAGACTGCTTTTTTAGCCAGGCTGCAACGTCGTGGGGTAAACGCTTCTGTCATCTGTTTTTGGCTCGCAAAACCGAGTATGAGTTCTATCAGTTAAACGGCTGAACTTGTGTTGGGATACGGTTGGTAATCCCTGCCGGATGTCAGCACTTTCCAACAAATTCGCATTATCTTATTGGCCAAGGCGATAAGGACCACATGGTGGTGATGGCCGACCTCTAGCCTCGCGACCCATTCGCCTAACGATGATTTGTCACGCTTCATGTGAATTTTCAGCGCTTTGGCGCCCTGAATAACCATTTGCCTTAAATAGCTATTGCCACGCTTACTGATCCCGCCGAGCGAAGATTTGCCACCCGTTGAATATTGCCTGGGGACCAGCCCCAACCAGGCTGACAGGTCGCGGGCTTTCTTGAATTGTGAGCCATTGCCAATTGCGGCAATCAACGCGGTTGAGACAATTGGTCCAATGCCGGGGACGGTACTGATTTTTTGGCACAAACTCGATGTGCTCGAGGCTTGTCCGAGCATGAGGCTCATGTCATCAATCTGAATATCCAGTTGTTGCCACCGTTCTCTCAGGCGCAATACCAGGGCGCGGATAAAGTCAGGCAAGCCATTCTCGGCATCTTCAAGGATAGTCGGCAGAGAGCGCTCGAAGACTTTTCTGCCGACTGGCACGGTGAGCCCATATTCCAGCAGCAACGCTCGCATCTTATTGACTGTGGCGGTACGTTCGACGATGAAACGCTGACGGACGCGATGAGTCGCCTGCAATGCCAACTGTTCATGAGATTTCAACGGGACACAGCGCATAGTGCCTCTGCTACCAGCCTCGGCAATGGCGGTGGCATCGTTGAAGTCATTCTTGTTCGATTTGAGGTAGGGCTTCACAAATTGGGCAGGGATAATCTTGGGTTCGAACCCCGCCTGTTGAAACAGGCGCCCCCAGTATTGCGAACCAGGACATGCCTCGAAGGCAACCCGACAGGGTGGAGTCGTACTGATGAACTGTTTCAGTTGTGAACGAGTGAGCTTTTGCTTGGTCAATACATGCCCCATGCGATCCATCGCCACCAGGTGAAACCAATTTTTGCCTAAATCGATCCCGTAAATGTAAATCTGCGCTTGCGTCATGATGAGCCTCCTTGATGCTGGCTCCAGCATAGCGGGGTGGATGGAGCAGACCATCCCATTAGGCTACTGCTCTCTTGATGGCGGACGAGTTCACACGTATGCGCTGATAGACCGATTAAGGGAGCAAGCCCCCATTACTCTGGTCTGCTGCGCTTTCGATGTTCCAACATCCTGTTTTTACGACTATCTGGCTCGCAGGCGGACTATTAACCGTGAGCGCATGCAGCAGCGCGGTGAGTTGCGCCGTTTGTTCAAAGAAAGCCGGAACTCAACGGGCAGCCGTGCCTTGATGTCGATGATGCGGGAGTTGGGGTATCAGATTGGTCGATTCAAAGTACGTAACCTGATGAAGGAAGCCGGGCTGGTATCCAAACAGCCGGGCGCACACCGCTATAAGGTGGCACAGTCTGAACGACCGGACATTCCCAATCTGCTGGCCCGCGAATTTGATGTCCAGCAACCCAATCAGGTGTGGTGTGGCGATATCACCTACGGTGTGCCCGGAGTTCAGGGCGAGCACGGATGCTCAAATGAACCACGAGTCTGTCTGGAATA
>NZ_JBHFMW010000047.1:0-14851 GCF_041929505.1 Aeromonas sp. MdU4
GATCGTGCGTCCTTCATGTAACAGCAAGATGGCCATCAAACGACGAGCATGCCCTTTATCACGGGTGGCATGGATGATTTTGTGAATACGGCGCCGTTGTGGTCGTGGCAGGGGTGGTAGGATAGGCATCAACTCAGTCCTTTGGGTGTGGCTTGTTTTGTTTGGCGACTAATGAGATCGCACAAACTGGACTGAGTTCCCTTCCTCCAGTGATCTACTATTCGGAACAGCTATTTAGCAGTGCTTGTTTCAAAAGCCAATTGTCATGATTTGTATCATGACTGGATACATTTCCTACATAAGCATGTAAGAGGCGCGACCACGATGCCGACCTGACAAGCGATATGAAGACAAAAGGATATAATTTTCGTCGTTGTTGTTTGAGGCGATAGGGGTGCAAAGTTCTCATTACTGACGTTGGCTTGTGCGGTGAGTCGTCAACGCTTCACTGAGCGGTTTTTTAGCGACTCTAAATGCTGCAATGCCGAGGCTGAATTGTTTATAGCTTAAATGCCAAAATATGGGGAACGAGCTGTTTCAGGTGCTGGAAGGAAGAGCTCCTAATACTTGAACGCTCTGCTGCTCATCTGCTTGGTTGAATGACTCTATCACTACAGTATCCCCCCGTCCCTATAGTCGTTTATCAACGTCCGTAGCCAATACGGGATTATTGTCTGGCATATTTTGATGCTTGCTCACGTAGCTTCACCTTTATCAACTGGGATCAGGATTGTGCGTATAGATGATTTGAGGCTTTTTCTCTCTGTGGTCGAACTGGGCAACTTTGCCGCCGTGGCACACTCCCTCGATGTGCCACGAGCCCAGGTCAGCCGACGCATCGGCGATCTGGAACATGCGCTGGGCTGCAAGCTGTTTACCCGCACCACCCGCAAGCTGACCCTGACGCCAGCCGGTACCGACTATTTTATGCAGTTGCAGGAGATCATTCCGCGACTCGAGACCCTTAACCAGAGCATCAAGAACCAGAGTTCGGCCCCTACCGGTTCGGTCAAGCTGGGGCTGATCGGGGATGCAGACATACTGGCCCACGACTTGCTGGTCAATTTTCTCGACAAGTATCCCCTCATCACCCTGGAGACCCACGTCAGCAACCTCGGTTATCACGACATCATGAACTACGGGCTCGATGCCTGCGTCCATATTGGCGAGATGAAAGAGAGCTCGTTTGTCGCCCGTCCCCTGACCACGGTCTCGCGTAAACTCTACGCCAGCCCGGCCTATGTGGCCGCCCACGGCATGCCACAACAACTTGACGATCTTCATCAACACGCCCTGCTGATCCATCGCCTGGCCAGCGGCGAGCTGGAGGATTGCTGGAACTTCAATACCGGCCCGCTCAAGGTCAGCAGCCGGCTCATCTCCAACAGCAGCCACTATATCCGCTACGCGGTGCTCAAGGGGGCCGGGATCAGCCTGCTGCCCGAGCTGAGTGTCAAGGCACAGGTCGCCAGTGGCGAATTGCTGGAGATCCTGCCGACCCACAAGGTCTATCTCGATGATGCCTGGCTGGTGTATCCCAGCCGCAAGGGGATGACCCATGCCGCCCGTCTGCTGATTGAGAGTCTGTTGGCAGAATCGGCGTTGTTACTCGGCTGATTGTCACAAATTACGAGACATAGAAGCATGGATAGACGGGATTAATCACAAGGAGTGATTCAATTAGACTGGCGCCATTTGATGACACTTGTCTAAAGGAATCCTCTGATGACACCTCCCCGCTTCAAAACAACACTGCTCGGCAACGCTATCCTGCTGCTGTTGAGCGGTTGTGGCGCCGACGCCACCACGCCAGCTGCGCCGCAACCACCGCAACTGCGCACCGTCCAGGTCATGACCCTGAAAGCACCCGTCGCCACCCGCCAGCACACCTTCAGCGGCGTGCTGAAATCGGCCCGCACCACCGATCTGTCGTTCCGGGTACATGGGATGTTGCAGGAGCTGGTGGTGACCGAGGGGACACGGGTCAACAAGGGGGATCTGCTTGCCCGCCTCGATCCCCACGATTTCCAGGTCACTGTCAGTCAGGGAGAGGCCCAGCTGGCCGAAGCCCGTGCCGCCCATCGGCTGGCACGCATTGAGCTGCAACGGATCAGGCAGGCCACCGCCGACAACGCCATCGCCGATGTCAATCTTGATCGGGCCATCAGTGCCGAAGCCCGCGCCGGCGCGGCGGTCGAGATGGCCAGCCAGGGACTGCAAAAAGCCCGCGATGCGCTGACCTACAGCGAGCTGCGCGCCCCCTTTGACGGAGTGATCGGCAAGCGACACATCGACAACCACGAATTTGTGCTGCCCGGCGTCAAGGTGCTTACCCTGCACCAGCCGGAGCGGCTCAATGTGGTGATCGACGTACCGGAGCGCCAGGTCGCCAGGATCACGCCCGGCCTGCCTGGCCACCTCGCCTGGGGTCAGCGCCAGCAAAATATCGCGGTGACGGTGACGGATATCGCCTCCATCCCCGCCCCGCTCAAACGTACCTACGAGGTGACGCTCTCCCTGCCGCGGGATCAGCGCAATTTGGTGGCGGGCAAGTCGGTCAATGTCACCCTCGACCTGCCGCAGCAAGCAGACACCCGCCTCTTCTGTCTGCCCGCCATGGCGGTCAACAGTCAGGATCGCCAGTGGCATGTCTGGCGGGTGGATGCGGATCGGGTGGTCCGGGTGCCGGTGTCGCTTCATGGCCAGCAGCGGGATGCCCTCTGTGTCAGCGGTGAGCTGGCGACGGGTGATCAGCTGGTGGTGGCAGGCAGCGCCTTTGTCAGCGAGGGTGAACAGGTCGCCATCATGGCAGACCCGTCGCTGGAACGGGGGGCCAAATCATGAATCTCTCAACCTTTGTACTGCGCCAGAAGACCTTCGTGATCTTCTTCACCCTGCTCTGCACCCTGGTTGGGCTGGTCTCCTACTTCCAGCTCGGCAAGCTGGAAGATCCCGCCTTCACGGTCAAGAGTGCGGTGATCGTGACCCTCTATCCCGGCGCCGATGCCGGTGAGGTGGAGCGGCTGGTCACCGATCCCATCGAAACCAAGTTGCAGGAGATGGAACATCTGTGGAAGCTGCGCTCTCTCTCCCGTCCCGGCAGTTCGATGATCTTTGTCGATCTGCAGGAGCAGGTGAACTCGGCCGAACTGCCCCAGCAGTGGGATCTGCTGCGGCGCAAGGTCAATGACGTCAAGCTATCGCTGCCTCCCCAGGCCCAGCTCACCATAGTGCAGGACGAATTTTCCGAAGTGTATGGCATGCTCTTCTCCCTCTATGGTGACAGTGTCGCCATGGCCGATCTCAAGGATCACGCCCGCGAGCTGCAACGCCGGCTCAAAGCCATCGAGGGAGTGAAAAAGATACAACTGCACGGTATTCAGGAGCAGGTGATCAACATCGATGTCGATGATGAGCGGCTGGCGCAGGCCAACCTGACCACCCTGCAGTTGTTCGAACAGCTGGGTAGCCAGAACCTGCCGCTTCAGAGCGGAGATTTCGCCATGGGCATCGAGCAGATCCGCGTCGAACAGGCCGGGGCATTCGGCAGTGTGGAGGATATCCAGAACCTCAGCATCAAGACCGGCATCAATGGTCTGGAAAGCGCCACCGTGCGGCTGGGTGATATCGCCAACGTCTACCTCGACTATCAGGATCCCGCCATAACTCTGAGCCGTTTCAACGGCCAGCAGGCGATCACCCTGGCAGTCAGCCCGGTCAACGGCATCAACGTGGTCAGCATTGGCGATACCCTCCGCCAGGAGTTGGCACAATTCGAAGCCACTCTCCCGGAAGGGGTTCATGTCGGCGTCGTCGCCTATCAGCCGGAAGAGGTAGCCAAGTCCGTCAACAACTTCATCATCAACCTGGCCGAGAGCGTGATCATCGTGGTGATCGTGCTGCTGATCTTCATGGGCTGGCGCAGTGCCGCCATCGTCGGGGTCAGTCTGTTGCTGACCATCCTCTTTACCCTGATCTACCTCAACCTGACCCAGGTTGATCTGCAGCGGGTCTCGCTCGGTTCATTTATCCTGGCGCTGGGTATGCTGGTGGATAACGCCATCGTCATCGTCGATCTCGTTGAGACCAAATTGCGTCAGGGGATTGCCCGCAATCAGGCGGTGAGCGACAGCATCCGCGAAATGGCACTGCCACTGTTGGCGGCGACCCTGATCGCCGCGCTGGGTACCGCGCCCGTGCTCTTCTCCCAGACCGATGCGGCCGAGTTCGCCCTCTCCATCGTGCAGGTGCTGTGCAGCTCGCTGCTGCTCTCCTGGCTCATCGCCATGACGGTCACCCCGCTGCTCTGCTGGTATTTTATTCCCGCGCCGACCCAAACGGATGAGCCGCTCCCGCCTTCACGGCTGGCAGCGCTTTACCAAAAAGCGGTGTGCTGGTCGGTGGATAACCCGGTCAAACTGCTGCTCGGGGTCGCCCCGGTATTGCTGCTGACCCTGGCGATCATTCCGTTGCTGCAGGTCAACTTCATGCCCTCCTCCGATCGCCCCATGTTGTTTCTCGACTACTGGCTGCCCAACGGCGGGCGGATTGCCCAGACCTCTGCCGACATGCACAAGATTGAGCAGTGGTTGCTACGCCAGCCACAGGTGACCAGCCTCTCCAGCCATATTGGCGAGAGTGCCCCCCGTTTCTCGGTCACGGTTGAGCCTGAGCCCTTCGACAGCAGTTATGGCCAGATCCTGATCAACACCCGCAGCTATGAGGATATTGCCACCCTGACGGCGGCAGGCGATGCCTGGTTGCAGGCCGAATTCCCCTACGCCGAGCCCAGATTCCGCCCGCTCAAGCTGGCCACCAAGGACAAATTTGCCATCGAGGCACGCTTCGTCGGACCAGATCCGCAACAGCTGCACCGGCTCGCCAATGAGGCCAAACGGCGGCTGGCCGCCAACCCTCACCTCATCTATATCAGGGATAACTGGCGCCAGGAGAGCAAGGTGCTGGTGCCCCTCATCAATCAGGATGCGGCGAGGATCGCCGGCATCAATCGCGCCGACATCGCCAACGCCATTACCCGGGCAACCGATGGCAGCCTGATTGGCCAGATGCGCCGTGATGATGACCTCATCCCCATCAAGCTGCGCAGCAGCAATGCCAACCTGGCCCAGTTTGACAATATTCCGGTGCGCTCCCTGCTCGGCAGCCATAGCGTGCCGATGGGACAGGTGGTCGATGGCATCGAGTTCAAGGGAGAAGAGAGCATGCGTTGGCGCTACAACCGCCAGCCTGCCATCACGGTGCAGGCAGACGTGAGGGGCGATACCCCCTCCAATGTGCGCAAGGCGATTGCCCGCGAACTGGAGGCGATTCCCCTGCCCCCTGGCTACACCATGGCGTGGGGCGGTGAATATTATGACGAGAAGCGCTCGGTCGATGATCTGATGACCCAGACCCCCAAGGCGATGGTGCTGATGACCATCATTCTGGTCGCCATGTTCAGTGCCTACCGTCAGCCGTGTATCATTCTGGTGACACTGCCGCTGGCCTCTATCGGCATTGTCTGGAGCCTGTTGCTGCTGGATAAACCGTTCGGCTTTATGGCGATTGTCGGCATGATCTGCCTCAGTGGCATGATCATCAAAAACGGCATAGTGCTGATCGACCAGATCGAACTGGAGCGCAAGGGGGGCCGGGCACTGGCTGACGCGGTCAAGAGAGCGACCCTCAACCGAACCATGGCCATCTCGATGGCGGCGCTCACGACGGTGCTCGGGATGATCCCGCTGCTGACCGACCGGCTGTTTGATCAGATGGCCGCAACCATTGTTGGCGGGCTCTCGGCCGCCTCCTTCCTCTCCCTTTTCGTGATGCCGGCCCTCTATCAGCTGCTCTATCGGCACGAAGCGCAAGGCGCACTCATCTCTTCCCGCAGCAAGGAGCCATGCCATGACTGATCTTCGACTCACCCTGGTGGCCACGGCTCTGCTGCTGGCCGGTTGCAGCATGACCCCTGACTACGAGGTGCCACAGGTGGCCGTGGGGAGTGTCTATCTCAACGCCAGCCGTGCCGAGGGGATCAGTGAGGCCAAACAGGAACCCGGACGACTCTGGTGGCAACAGTTCAATGATCCGCAGCTCAATCGGCTGGTCATGGCTGCCCAGCAGCAGAATATCCCCATCAGGATGGCCAGCGAGCGCATCAAAGCGGCGCAATCCTACCAGGCTGCGGTCTCCTCGCTGAAGGTGCCCACCATCGCCCTCAACGCGGGTTATGTGGATATGCGATTGAGCGAAAATGGCCCGCTAAGCGGCCCCGCCGTTGCCGAGTTCACCCTGCCGCCCCAACTCGGGGGGAGCAGCCTCAGTGTGCTGGATCGTGATAACCAAACCCATCTGGCCAGTGCCACCATCGGCTGGGAGGCGGATCTGTTTGGCCGGATCGATGCCCTGAGTCAGGCGGCCAGCATCCGGGTAGAGCAAGCCGAACTGCTGCAGCGCAATCTCACAACCCTGATGACCGCCGAGGTGATCAACAACTATCTGCAATATCGCGCCGCCGGGGAGCGCATCGCCATCACCAGACAGATCATCGCCGAACAACAACAGGTGTTGACGCTGGTGCAGTCGCTGCATCGTCATGGCTATGGCTCCGAGCTGGATCTGGCCAATGCCCGCGCCGCCCAGGCCGCGACAGAGGCCATGCTGCCGATGCTCGACAGTGCGCGCGCCGCCCATCTCGGCCGGTTGGCCATCCTGCTCGGAGAGACCACAGCGCAGACCCGCAACCGGCTCGGTGAAGGCGCGTTGCCACAGATGTCTGGCCTGATCCCGGTGGGGTTGCCCTCTAAACTGCTGAACCGGCGCTTTGATATCGCGTTGGCCGAGCGGGAGATGGCGGCACGCAACCAGCAACTGGGCGCTGCTATCGCCAACCGCTATCCGAAACTGGTATTGACCGGTACCCCCGGCGTATCGGCCAGCGATCTCGACGATCTGCTCTCCTCCGGTTCTGTGGGCTGGTCCCTCGGCGCAGGCATAAGCTGGAACCTGTTCGATGGTGGGCGGGGAGCCGCCATGGTGGATCTGCAACAAGCGGGGTTCAGGGAGTCGGCCCTCGCCTACCAGCAGGTGGTGAATGGCGCCTTCAACGAGGTCGATACGGTGTTGAGGGCCTATGCAAACAGCCAGCAGTATCAACAGTTGATCGCCCGGGCCGACGTTCAGGCTCAGATAGCCGTCAACAAGGCGACCAGCCTCTACCGGGCGGGGCTCGAAAACCACCTGAGCGTGCTCAATGCCCAGCGTGTCAGCAACAACCTTCAGGACGCCCGGGTACAGGCCCGCCTCAATACCGCCACCACAGCGGTACTGCTGCACAAGGCATTGGGTGGCGAGTGGCGAGTTCCGCAGGCAGATGACACAGGTAAAAAAGCGTTTGCAGGATAGGCAAGGTCGCAAAAGCTCGGCTAATTGGCCGCAATGCTGACCAGTTAAGGATCCATTGACCCATCCTTCTTCTGTAGGACAATCCGGAACCAGTGATTGGTTCCGGATTTTTTTATGTCTATTGCAATCGACCTGAACGATGTTGTTGAGGCATCTAGCGACATGCTGGCGAGTCTGGCAATTTTTGCCGGCCATATTCCCGACGAATGGATCCGTGCCGCTGCTGCCTTGTCTGAAAGGCAACTGTCCGCCGACGCAGATTGCCTTCTGATATGGTTTTGTGGCTCGTCGTGGGGATGGCCTTTTTCCGCAATGAGCCCATCTCCGAGGTCGCTCGACGTCTCAACATCTGTGTAGAAGGGTTGGCCAATGATGCCTTGCTCGCGGACAGTGCCCTGTCTCAAGCCCGTCAACGACTCGGCAGACACCCTACCCGATGCTGTGATTGGCCACGTTGATGAATGTCCGCTCGCATGTCATTGCCAACGCGGCCATCAGCCCGTACCGCAAAGGGGAAATCCCCCTGGCCAGCGAGTTCATTCACTCATTGCCGGACAATTCGGTAACCCTGCTGGATAAAAGTTTCTTCGGTGCCGACCTGTTGCTGCGTATTCAGGCCGAAGACACCGACCGTCACTGGCTCATCCCGGAACGCAATGGGTTAGTGTCCACGGAACTTGAGCGCTATGGCGACGGTGACCATCTGTTGCAAATGAAGGTCTCGCCTCAGGCTCGCAAGAAAAAAACCGAGTTACCGACGCGCGGGCAAGTTCGTTCTGTAACCTACGAGGTGACAGGCAAGGAGAAAACGGTATTTACCTCCCTGCCCGTGGCGCGAGCCAGCACAACGCCATCACACTGAGAAGAAAGTGGACTTGGTCTATCAGGAGTTGTGAGGATTGCTGTTTGGATACAATCTGGTCAGACGGAAGTAAGCGTCCGGCCACTACCGTCTGGTGAATGGAGGCTGTTGTGGACAAAGTAGTTCCCACTAAAAAGTAGTGGGAACCAAGAATGGTGTACACCAATAGCAGCCGTAAAGGCAGAGCCAATTACTCGCGAGAATTCAAACAGCGACTTGTCGATGCCGCCAACCAGCCCGGCGTATCTGTCTCCAAACTCGCACAGGAGCACGGCGTCAACGCCAATCTCTTGTTCAAATGGCGACGTGATGCCAAAGCCCCAGCGTTATATCCCATCGAACTGGTGTTGCCCCCTTCATCCATGGAGCTCCTTGTGCATCCGGCCCCGCAGCCCGAAACGCTCACACCAGAGACTGGCCGGTGAACCGGGTCAGTGAACTGCTGCCCTGGAGTGTTGCTCTACCTGCTGAATAACTTATCGCCCCTGTCAATACGGCCTTCGCTAGACGCTTACAGACGGAAAGCTGGCTAGGGCGGTGAAGATATCAAAAACCCGTTTTCCGGTAGATCGCAATGCAGCTCCGCTTAAGTGAAGAGCATTGCGGCGAAGTGACCGTACTCTTTCATATCAATCGGATCCATGTGCTCAAACGGAAGCATTCAAAACAGCACAGTGAATGCAGCCCACAACAACGGGGTTGCAACTGTTGAAGACATAGCGGCTATCCACCCAAGCCACACCCGCCCACAGCATTGACCATTTTTGAAGTCAAATCAATTACCAATAATGGCAACCAGTGTGCTGACGGTCGCTGGAGCTGATATTGTTAAGGAACGTGATCAATCAATACGTAGAGGCTATGTCTCTGCATCATGAGAAGGGTCATTAAGACTGTGGCCATCGACGACAATAGGGTGGCAAGCATCTTCCTGAACTGTGCAAAACTCGTTTCACTCTGCGCATATACGTTCATCCCTCTTACGCAATAACTACGCCTCATTTATCCTAACATTACCCTGCAAATGTGTGGAGAAAAGCTAGTTGAAAATGTATAAACCTATGTCAGGACTAGACAATGCCCGTCAGGGCAAGGCTTGGAGCCAAATTGACTCTTTAACCATGGAACCGTTTTTGATATTCAATATCTCGAGTATCTAGTCATAAAAGTGCTTAACTAACTGGCATTGGATTACAAACGAATCCTTTTTCATCTCTATTTCAATTGGTTGCCGCTAAGGTTCCTGTTCATGGTGACAAGTATCTTGTCTATACCATTGACCAGATCGCAACACCAGCTAAAACGGTGACTATTATAGCTAGTGCCACATCACTCCATCCAGAGAAGGGAGACAGGCGGCATTCATGGCGTGCGCGGAGGTAAAAGGGCAAACCCAATGCATACAGAACCATCGACAGTAGTAGAAACTTCATGCCACCAGCATAGATAAGCCAGCCACCATATATTGTGCCCAGCGCCGTCGTCACTATTAGGCCTGTGCACTTGCTGGGGGAGGACCAAGCCAGTTTGAGGCTGAATGCAGCGCACAGCAGATAGGGAATGAGCGCCATGGCTGATGCCAGCTGGATGAGCAGGTTGTAGCCTGCGTTATTGAGGTGGTTGATGATCAAAAATAGTGAGATAAGGCCATTGGTTAGCCATAGAGCATTAGCCGGAGCTCCTTTTGCATTAAGTCGGCCAAAGTAGGCGGGGGCTGTATGCCGTTCACCTCTCGCAGCTAGATAAAGCATTTCGGACGAGATCAACATCCATGCCAGCAGGGCACCTGCAACCGAGAGGATAAGGCCGATATTGATCAGTATGCCGCCCCATGGGCCTACTGCATACTCCAGTACTGCGGCCATTGAGGGGTTTTTCATGGTGGCGAGTTCTGCTTGTGGTAATACGCCAAGCGATAGTACCGAGACACACACCAGCAGCAGCATCGTAATGAAGAACCCGAGAATGGTAGCGATACTGACAGTTTTCATGTCTTTGGCTCGACTGGCATAAACTGTTGCACACTCAATACCCAGGAAGACCCAGACAGTGTAGAGCATTGTGTTTTTGACCTGATCGCTCACACTGCCAAGCGAGGGAGAACCCCAGAAATCGATATTAAAAGTCTTCACTTTAAACGCCAGCGCCACACACAACACAAACAGGCAGATCGGGACAATTTTGGCAATTGTCACGACCAGATTGAGCAGGCTGGCTGATTGTACGCCGCGCAGGATAAAACCATGCAGTGTCCACAGCAGAATCAAACCGCAGAGCAGGGCGGGTAGGGTGCTGCCATCCCCGAAGAATCCTAATGTCTTAAAGGATCCGAGGGCACTGAACATCACGACCAGATAGCCTACGTTTCCAACCCACACCGAAATCCAGTAACCCCATGCAGCGTTAAAGCCGAGGTAATCACCGAATCCATTGCGGGCATAGCCGTATACACCGTCGTTGATATCGGAACGATTAATCGCCAGCCATTGGAAAATACGAGCAAGAGTCAGCATACCGACAAATGTAATCACCCAAGCGATCAGGATTGCGCCCGCACCAGCACCTTCAGCCATATTTTGCGGCAAGCTGAAGATGCCGCTACCGACAATAGCTCCCACCACCAGAGCAGTAAGTGGTACTACCCCCAGTTTGTTTTCTGTTGCCTGTGTCATCTGCTTTCTCCTTACGTTGGGGCGCCGCCCACGCGCCCCACATTGCATCCAACAGAAGTCGTGCTAGAAGCGTAACGACATGCAACTGACACCACCGTCTACTTTCCGGTACTCGGATGTGTCAACTTCAATCACCTCGTAGCCTAGAGCGGCAATACGGTCGCGTGTTGTCGGGTAGCCGGAAGGCATGATGACTTTGCCATTTACCCAGATGCAGTTGGCTGCGTACGCTTCCTCTTCTGGAATGGCGATAATGTTGAATTTTTGGAACTCCGGTTTGGTAATGAATTCACCGGCGGCCAGCAGGTTGTTGTTTTCCAGATAGGCAAGGCCTGTCTTAAGGTGCAGTACTTTTTCCAGTTTCACGACAGAACCGGTCATGCCGTATTGCTCGAGGATGGCGATAAGTTGGCGCGCCCCTTCCGAATTGGTGCGTGCTGATTCGCCAATATAGAAATGGCTGCCCACCATCATGACATCGCCAGCATCTAGTGTACCGGGTGCCTTGATGTGTTCCACATGTTGGTAAAAACGACGCAGTACGGGCTCCATCAGTAGCGACTCATCACGACGGCTATCCGCTCCTGGGCGAGTTACGATGGCACAATGAGGGGTGCACAAAGCAGGGTCTTCAACAAACACCGAATCAGGGAAATCCTCTGCGGGTGGCAGGATAGTGATATCGACTCCGCATGTTTGTAGCGCACGAATATAAGTATTGTGTTGTTCGAGAGCCTTGTCGTAGATGGGTTTGCCAAGATCGCTAGAAGAAATGCCATTAACCAATCCGTGGCAGGGAGTGCGGGCGATGATGTGTTTGAACATAACTATCTCCTGGAAAATGGATGAAACTGCCTCCTGATATTGGCAACTCCCATGCCAGTAAGTCGCCAATCCACTTTGCGTTAATGTGACGATACGCATAATTCCATCAATTCTTTGCACCAAAAAAACAGAAAAATACGGTTATTTCCTTCGGTTTGATGAGCACATGAAGATGGAACGGGTGTAAATTCGCCATATAACCAAATATCGACATAATGCAAGCACTGATCGTAAGGGCATCATGTCGATCTTTGGTGAATAAATCGTCGTCATCTCATGTCACATCGTTTGACCGATGTGAAAGCGAAAGGAGAAACTGATGAGCGAGCAACTGGATTGGTTGGTGGATTGTCTGCGGCCGGTGCTGGATACCTTGGACCGGCCTGCCACCATGGTCGATTCCGATGGACACTTCGTCTACTACAACCCTGCCAGCGCTCGTATGGATGGTGTGGATGGCGATGAGGTGATCGGTAAACATGTGCAGGAGCTTAACCCCTGGTTACAGCGTGAAGAGAGCACTCTGTTGCAGTGCCTTGAGCAAGGCACTCGCTTCACTGATGTATGCCAGTCATATATTGGGCCCGATGGGCAAGCCATACCTTATTTACACACGGCGGTGCCACTGCGCGAACGCTCCGGCAAGTTGCTTGGTGCCATCGAAATTGGGCGGCAATTGCGACATATGCCAAACAGGAAGGGAAACGAAACCGATATTCCTCGTATCGTTACCGTCGATCCCGATACTCTGCGACAGATTGCTTGGCTAGACAGATTCGCGGCCAGCGAACTGCCGATTCTCATCTATGGCGAAACCGGTACAGGCAAAGAGCTCTTTGCTCGTCGCGCCCATGCTCTTAGTCCGCGCGGTAGCCGCCCTATGTTTACTATTAACTGTGCGGCCATCCCTGACACTCTGCTGGAAAGCACCCTGTTTGGGACGGTACGTGGGGCCTTTACCGGAGCGGAGAATCGTAAGGGATTATTCACTTTGGCAGATGGTGGTACCTTATTTCTCGATGAACTCAACTCCATGCCCATCCAGTTGCAGAGTAAGTTGTTACGTGTATTGCAGGATGGCAGTTACCAGCCGGTGGGTAGCCATCAGTCCTTGCTGGCCAATGTGCGTCTCATTGCTGCGCTTAATCAGGAGCCGTTGGTGGCGGTGGAACAGGGGCGGCTACGAGAGGATCTCTATTACCGGCTCAATGTTGGTTACGTCCAGATCCCCGCGCTACGCGAGCGTAAAGCGGATGTTTTGTTGCTGGCTCGCGAGTTGCTTGCCCGTCATGCTCCAGAGCTCAACCCCATGGTCATAGAGCTTGGCGCGGAAGCTGAAGCAGCATTACTGGGGCATGAATGGCATGGCAACGTTCGCGAGCTGGAGAACATCCTCCGCAGAAGCTTGCTGTTGCATGTTGGTGGTGCCAGCCTAGAGCATATCGCGCTACATGCAGGTGTTGGCATTCCAGCAAAAGTCAGGGCAGTCAACAATCTGCGCAAGCACCTGCATACCCATGAGGCAGAGCAGATCCAGACAGCACTTAAGGCACAAAATGGCAACGTATCGGCCACCGCGAGAGCGCTCGGTATGGCTCGCAGCACACTGGTGTCTCGAATAAGGCGTTTAAAAATTGATTGCTAGAGGTCAACGTACAGTGTCTTAAGCAATCTTGAGGTCCCCTGATTTTCACAGACAGACCCGATTGTTACAATGAGCCAATCGAGTGTACTCAATGGAATCAAGAGAGCATTATTCAGCAGAGTTTCGCGCAGAAGCCGTTCGGCTGGTATTGAAGCAAAGCCTCAGCCAAGCTGAAGCCGCCAGAAGGTTGGGTATTGCCAAAGGCACACTGTGAGGTGTCCTGACAAGATCGGACAGTCCCGGATCAAGCAGCCTGAGTAGTTTTCCTATACCTCTTGTTAAACTCCGCCGGGCTGACATTGCCAAGTCGTGAATGCCGACGTTGGCGGTTGTAAAAAATCTCTATGTATTCCTGAATCGCTGCCTTGGCCTCCGCTCTCGTCTTGAATCTATGGTGATGAACCAGTTCATTTTTAAGAGACCCCCAGAAGCTTTCTATCGGGGCATTGTCGAAGCAGTTCCCCTTGCGTGACATGGAGGTCTGCATGCCAAATTGTACCTGGAGAGCCCGGTAAGCCTTGGCACAGTACTGACTTCCACGGTCTGTGTGATGGATAAGCCCAACGAGCGGCCTCTTCTGCTGCACAGCCCGAAACAGCGCCTGGCTGACCAACCCGGTGGTCATTCTCTCTCCCATCGCATAGCCCACAATTTCACAGGTAAACACATCCTTGAGACCAGCAAGATAAAGCCAGCCTTCGTCGGTGGCGATATAGGTGATATCACCGGTCCAGACTTCGTTGGGCTTCGTCGGCGCAAAGACCTGACCAAGGAGATTCTCCGCCACCGGCAGGGAATGAGAAGAATGGGTTGTCGCCTTGAACTTGCGCTTTTGTTTGCAAGACAACCCCATTTCTCGGCGCAATCGCCCAATCCGGTCCCGCCCGGCGTAAAATCCTTCGGCGGCCAATTCAGCTTGTAAACGCACAGCGCCATAGGTCTGGCGCGTCTTGCTGTGAGCAGCCCGAATAGCGACCTTGAGTCGCTCATCTTCTTGTTGGCGCTGTGACGGTGGACGCTGACACCAGTGGTAGAAGCCCGCACGAGAGACCTCCAGCACACGACAGATAACGGAAATGGGATAGAGGTCCTGCTGCTTGGCTATCCACGCGTACTTGGCAGTGACTCCTGAGCAAAGTACGCGGCGGCCTTTTTTATGATGTCGCGCTCCATGTTGGCTTGTGCGAGAGCTTTGCGTAGCCGGGCCACTTCAGCCTCCAGCTCGGCGACAGAACGCGCTCCGGGAATGGCCGATGTATCCTTTCCTCCTTTGGCTGCGACCACCCAGTTGCTCAGTGTGCCTTTGGCAATACCTGAATCGCCCCTGGTTTTCTAGACACTTTGTTGCTGAAAAATAAACTGCCTTTCAAACTCTACCGGCGACAGCCCATCATTGGAACCATGACGCCTGATTGGGTTGTAAAACATCTCGATATAATC
>NZ_JBHFMW010000048.1:0-23512 GCF_041929505.1 Aeromonas sp. MdU4
ATAAGCTGATGGCTGGCTTTTCTGTCGTAGGCGCCATCCGCATAAAAACGCCGCAGTGGGCTGAGCAAGGTCGGTAGCACCTCGGCATCATGGACATTTTCCAACGACACTTCCGCCGCCACGATATCGTGGGTCACCGGGTCTAACGCCAGATGCAACTTGCGCCAGACTCGCAGTTTCTCGGCGCAGTGTTTCCTGACCTTCCACTCGTCTTCACCTGTATTGAGGCCCGTTGGTGATGGGGTGAAGCGACGAGCCCATGATGCAGACTTGAAGAGGGTGGTGGTGATCAGATCACCGAGCCCTCAGTTAGTTCCATTCAAGCAGCATCGATTTGGAATAACTGCGTCAGGCTCGATATCTGGCATTCGCCGGAATACGCGTGGAGAAATTGTGTTCTCTGTCACTAAATTAATCGATGCGGGAAAATATTTAATATTCTGCCAAAGCTGTATATTACGATCTATATGACCAATATTTGATTAATTTATAGGCAATAGCTGTGCAAAGCGTCTGTTGACAAGTATTTAATGCTGCTTGGTTGTCATTGTGTAGATCAATATATTGGGATTCTGATCTTGAGCGATATAAAGATCTGAATTAAGGTGTCTCAAAGGAGGGTGATGCTGTCCTTTGAAGAGTTTACGTGACGGTGATGAGCAGGGTGAAATTGCCAAGAAATTGCTCTTCAAGGCTTGATACCGGATTGCTTAATCCTCCAACACCAACACCAACACCAACACCAACACCAACACAACAACTAACTGGAGAAAGTAAATGACAATTAAAATTGGGAAGAATAAAGAGAAGCGGATGCAACAGGGTTTGAGTTTGATCGAGGCCTCAATGGTGCTGGCCTTATCTGCTGTTGTTGTCGCCGGTGCGGTGATGTATTACGGCTCATCTTCTGAAAGTGCTAAAGTCCAGCGAGCCCAGTCACAACTTGGAGGTATTCAGTCGGCCGTTGCGTCGCTTTATGCTACTCAGGCCAGTTATAGTGGCTTAAATAATGTTGTACTGAAGAATAGTCGTGCACTACCGAGTTCTTATTTTAGCGGCACTGGTGATTTGCTTTCTCCTTGGAACGGGAAAGTCACTGTTGTGGCGATTGATCCTGGCAATACATACAAAATAGAATTTGAATCTGTACCAGCAAATGCTTGTGTGAAGCTCGCGGTGACAGACCCAGGTACATCTGTACGTAAAATCACTATCGGAAATAACAATATTGTTAAATTTCCTGCCTCATTGGCTGATGCCTCCAGCTTTTGTAATGCGACGGGCGATGCTGACGTTACTGAGACAGTAGCATATATAGTCGGTTAAACTAACATTATATATGATGTTTATTATTCCCTTGGAAGGAAGGTGCATGAGTTGTCTCTTTCTTCCAAATTTGAGATTTAACTATGTGGTTGAAATTAATAATTTATTCGACGTCTCTTCTATTTGGCATTTCCATATTTGCCCAGCCAATGACGTCATTGCCGGAACCAAAGAGCAGTGTTGTGGCGGTTGATGCTAAAATAGCTCAATTTATTGAGTCTCCATCGGCTGTGAATTTGATCCCCCCTTCGAATATACAACCACCCTGGGTTGTCCACCCTAATGTGGATTTGAGTGAGCAGCTTGATGGCTGGGCAGCACGGGCAGGATGGACGTTAGTGTGGGAGGCTGAATATGTTTATTTTCCTAAGTTGTCGGCAAGCTTCACGGGGGACTTTACCTCGGCAGTTACGGAACTGTTCATTGCGATGAAGGATATCGAACCGAAGTTGTATCCCGTTTTATATCGGGGTAACAGGGTATTACTGGTAAAAAATCAGCCGTTGCGTTAGATAAAACGCGGTTAATTTTATTAATGTTACACGATGTTACTGTATTAAAGAGACTCTAACTCTTGATTTTCCTGCGTCAGCGCTAACTAAATTGAGTTCGAAATGGTGTGGTTTAATTATGAAGAGTAAAAAAATAATACTAGCGTTGGCAGTCAGTGGGTTAGTCAGTGCCTGTAGCAACCCTTTGAGCAAGACATATCGTACTGCCGATGAAAATGTCGATAAAAATACCCAGCAGCTTGATAAGCTGACACAGCAAGCTGCGCAGCCAATGGGCAAGGCTGATACCAGCCAGGTACCGGTGCTTTCGGGCGCTTATCTGGGTACATCTGTTTTTAAACGAAACAGCGGGCAGGCATTGCCAACAAGTGTTGAACGTGGCGGAGTCAGGTTAATGTCTCCTGGAGCGATAGGTCTCCTTGCAATCGGTAACCTTATAACTGAGGCTACGAATATCCCGGTGTCTTTTGCTTCAGATATCAGGAGCTCTGTGTCGAAGAAGGAGCCTGAGTTTACAAAGCTCAATGAATCTATATCATCAGGAGACCCGAAGGATGTAGATAAATTGGCAGCTGCGCTGGACTCAGTTTTGCCGAAGAATAAAGCTGGTGAGAATAGCCGAAATCATACTGTTCCTTTGACCATTGGTGATTCTCGAGCGTTTAATTATGACAAGATGCGAGTCAACTATCAGGGTACATTGTCGGGATTTCTTAATCAGGTCGCGGCTTACTTTGATATTGGTTGGCGCTATGAAGATGGTCGGATTCAATTCAGCCGCCAGATCACCCGTTCTTTTTCTTTGGCCGTTATGCCCAGCATCATGGATAGTAACGCAACGATGACTGCGGGGATAACAGAGAGCAACGGTAGTTCTGGTGGTGGTAGTTCTGAAAACGGTGGCGGAGTAACTGTTGGTGCTACACAGACCTCCAAAATTGAGGTCAAACTGGATATCTGGAAAGAATTACAGGCAAGCCTGAAAGGCATTGTCGGTGAACAGGGCGCTTTTACCGCATCACCGAGTACAGGCATTGTCACAGTGACAGCCCCCACTTCAGTTGTTGAGCGGGTAGGTCGTCAAGTGTATGAGATTAATCGTCAACTTCTTCGCCAAGTTACCATGAAGGTTGAAGTCTATAATGTTGCGTTGACTAAGGATTCAAACTGGCAGTTTGATTTAGAGGCTGTGTACACTTCAGGCTCAGGCACAACCACGATAGGAAATGCGCTCAACCCGGCATTAGGTGCAGGGGGCGGTATTTCCACGGGAGTGGTTGATGGTAAGTTTAAGGGCAGTAAGGCCGTGTTGTCATTGCTTGAACAAAAGGGAGATGTCAGTGTTGTGAATACAGCCTCCTTGACTACCATGTCTGGTCAACCCGTACCAGTACAAGTTTCTAATACCCAGAACTATATCGAGTCAATTACCCAAAGCACGGACGATGGGGTCACTACAGTAACGCCAAATGTTGGAACGGTTAACTCTGGTTTTTCCCTCAATGTACTTCCTAAAGTTATGGATGATGGTAAGGTATTGCTGCAGTACAATATGAATATTTCAACTCTTGTTGGTCCGGATAACGGATTTAATACTTTCATCTATAACGGTAAGGAACAAATATCGCTGCCTAATCTTGATCAGCGATCCTTTATTCAGTCTGGACTGATAAATAATGGTGCTACTTTAGTTCTGGCCGGTTATGAGAAACTAGTAAATAGTACTAGTGATGATGGACAGGGATCTCCTTATTTTAAATGGTTGGGTGGTAAGAGTGCGGCAACACAGACCCGTGAAATACTCGTGGTGATGATAACGCCAGTCGTTTTGGATCACGCAGCAGAGCTGGTTCGGTTGAACTGACGGGGGCCGCGATGGATGTATATGAAAATGTCGCAGCTCAGGCACTTGAGTCGTTAGTCGGCACTATCCGACTGGATAAGAAAGAGTACGCTGTCAGCCTGATATGGAGCTCGGTAGAGGCGATTGAGCTGCGTCCACGTGAACAGGCTCGTCAGGCCGCTCAGCGTGTTGGAAGTGACTTGTTTGCCCTACGGGCGGAAGCCGATCGAAAGCGTTTTGAACAGTACGCACTTGGCGATTATGCCCTAGGCCATAAGTCCGGTATGCCTGCACTGGCGTCTTGCGTTGCAGACGTTCTATCTGATTCGCTCTATGGCGTCTGGCCACTGGGTATAGGGGTGTGGTGGCTGGTTGGTATACGTAGTGATGGCATGATCGTCTTAGACCGGGCGAGTTGTGATGAAGACGAAATCCGTAAAATGTTTGAGCAGGGTCTGCTTGATGAATCTTGGAGCCAGGTTGTTTGTCCGACAGCTTGGCAGATCCCCGGTAGTTTGTCTGCAGAGCAGGATGCTCCCCTGCTAGGCCCTCCCCGAGTTAAGTTGCGGGTAGTAAATATCGACATCGCTAGATTCGTATTGTGGGGGGCGTGTGGAGGGATTCTTCTGATTTTGGGCTTATTTATTAGAAGTTGGTGGCCGGAACCAGAGCCGATAGTCCTACCTGCTAAACCTGTGCCACCGCCACCTGCACCTTGGTTTAGAAAGCCACCTATTGAGGCCAGCTTGAGGTACTGCACGGATGTTTTACAGACTTACTCTTTGGAAGCGGCGAGTATTGCCGGTTGGTTTCCTGTCACTGGTCGTTGTGATGGCAATCAGTTTAGCTATCAATTGAAGCGCCGCGGAGGACTTGATCACTGGTTGTCTCCACTGGCGGTACAGTTGATGGGGTCGCCACAGGTACGGTTATGGGGGGCGAAAAACCAGGCTGAATTGCAATGGCAAGCATCGGAGTTGCCAAGTTTTCAAGCTGATCATCCCGGTAATCCTAATCTGTCAGTAGTGCAGGCCAGATTGAAAGCAGAATTTGATGAGCTGGGTTTTAATGTTCAATTCGAATTTAAAGATGGTTTTTGGCCCAGTCTAAAATTAACAACAACAATAAAACAATCACCAGTATTGTTATTACCTTTGTTTACACGCTTGTCAGCGACGGTCATTAATGAAGTAACCTATAACGTTGAAGACGATTATTGGATACTTTCTGCCGAAATTTATGGCGCCTCAGCGAGGATGCGTAAGGAGTAAATTATGAACTGCAACGGTATTGCGATGCTAGTTGCCACTTTTTTATTATCTAGCCAATTGAGTTTTGCTCAACAGGTGGGAAATGTGTCGGTACCTGATGCTGTGCAGAACAAGGATGAAATTCTTAGAGGTTATGGGCAGGAGCTGGATAGTATTAAAAAAAGCCAGCGTGAAACGTTGTTGCTTAGGCAACAGCTGGAAGCAGAGAAATTACGTTCAGAGTTGTCCAAGCTACGTGGTGAACAGGATAACAGCGGGATACCATATGTATTGGCTTTAACGGGAGTAGGTAAACAACGTATGGCACTGGTGGGGGTAAATGGTGTTGGAGAAGTCAGAGTGCGGACTGGCGATACGTTGCCAGGCGGCTGGGTAATTACCAGTATTTCTGACAGAAGCGTTACTGCCAACCAGGCCGATGGTAGTAATCATGTTGTTCTGCCCTTTGTTGTGAGTGCCAAATTCAATGGCTGACTTGTCTACAGCTGAACCTGTCGGAGGCGGGGATGAGAACTTGCAATTGCAGGACTGGTTTCACAGGGTAGAAACTATTATCTCTCTGCCGGGTGGGAAGCTGGAGCTATCAGAGGGCCAGCGGCGTATCGTACTCGTATTTGCGGATGGCAGCTTTCTGGTTGATGCCGATAACCTTGGCAATCCACAGATTATTGCGCTTCGCGAAGTTGCCCGTCGTAAAGGTATTACCGTTGGCCAGACTTATCCTGTATCTATCGAACTTATTCGTCAGCTATATGACGAGGCTGCAAAGTCGTTGGGGGGCAAGACCCATGAAAATCAGGGTATGCCGATGCAACGAGACTGGTTGGTTCTATTACAGGAGGCCGTAAATATCGCAGCGAGTGATGTACATATTTATGTTCATGTCTATGAGGCGGATATCAAGTTTCGGATTAATGGTGACATGCACCCAATCCGCCAGGTTAGTGCCTTATATGGGCATGAGTTGTTGGCTGCGGCATATAACATGGCTGAAGCCGCTGATGCTACTTATCGTGTATTTGACTACCAAGCGGCTAGAATTTCGTCGCTGTCTGTGCCTCTACCTAAGGGGTTGCAATCCGTGAGGTTGCAGCTAAACCCCATGGGGAATGGTGGTCGTTATCTTATTGCCAGATTACTGTATGCCGACAACAGGTGGGAGCAGAGGTTAAGTCTGGATAGTATGGGATTACATCCGTCACAGTTGCGACTGTTGGGACGAATGAGGCAGGCTCCGGAAGGGGTTAATATTATCTCGGGGCCTACTGGCTCAGGTAAATCAACCACGCTAAAGGTGTTGTTAGAACAGTTATATCATGAGCGTCGTGAGAAGATAAATATCCTTACCATAGAAGACCCGCCTGAGTATGAAATATATGGTGCTGCACAACTACCGGTCACTAATGTTGAAAATGAAGTAGAGCGCGGCGTAGCCTATCGTAAAGCGATTGTTGCGGCATTGCGATCTGACCCGGACGTCATTATGCCAGGTGAAGCTCGTGACAAAGAGGTAATTAACTTAGTCTTTACGGCAGCAATGACAGGACATCAGGTATGGACATCATTGCATGCTAACAGTGCGTTGGCCATTTTCGACAGACTACGTGATCAAGGTGTTGAGTCATTTAAATTAACCGACCCTTCCTTGTTGACTGGGCTGACTGCACAGCGTTTGGTCAAGCGATTATGTTCGGATTGTAGCTTGCCATTAACTGACGAAATGGTTCAGAGACTTGAGCTTATTTTGCCTGGCTTTGATATGGCGTCGGATGGTTTCTTGTCGTCAATCAGAGTGGTGAATCCGGAGGGATGTGACAACTGTCGTAATGGTTATCTAGGGCGGATGGCTTTATCGGAAGTGATCTGTCCGGACCAAGAGTTTTTGGATTTGATGCAACGTGGTGAGCGAGAGCAGGCGGCCCAGCACTGGATGGAAACGCTTGATGGTATAACGATGATGGAACATGGCTGGTTGCATATGATAAATGGAAATTTGGATCCCCGCGACTTAGTTGATCGGTTAGGACCATTTCACGGACTGAGTCCTATTCGCCGGGCCACGCTGCAGAGTTTGAGGTGAAAATGTTCACTCAATTATTTAAATTTCGTAAGGTCTCCAAAAAGAAAGAACAGGCTGTGGATAAACTGCAGGGATTAAGCTTGTGGTTTGCCAAATTACAAGTGAATAGCAAAGTACGGATGCGAATTTATGAAAAGTTGGGGAGATTTGTAGGGAATGGTGTGCCGATTGTGCAGGCTCTTTCAGAGATTTATATTCATCTATCATATGACGGCAAAAGAAAAAATAATCCGGCTGCACAAGCAGTTAATCATTGGAGGCTTCAAGTATTAAATGGGAAGACTTTTTCTTATGCTCTTGATGGCTGGGGGAGCAAAAGTGAAATATCGTTACTAGCAGCCGGAGAGTTGAGTGGTAGTTTTGATAGAGCGGTACAGGATGTTATTTTTCTTTATGAGGCTAAAAGAAAGGTCAACGCAGCCTTAGCCGGTTTGATTTACCCTCTATTCCTGCTAATGTCGACGTGCCTGTACCTTTATATATTTGGTAATCAGGTTATTCCTGCCTTCGATAGCATATTGCCGCAAGAGGAGTGGGTCGGGACAGGGGCTACCATGGCGATGTTATCTGATTTTGTGCAAAACAAGATGCTGTCAGTCGCCTTTCTTATCTTTCTTGTGATGATCGTGATAATTGGGACGCTCAGTATTTGGACTGGGCGTGTAAGGCAGTATTTTGATTTGGTACCACCATGGAGTTTTTATCGACTGGTGATTGGATCAAATTTTTTGATCTCTTTGGCCGCATTGTTACATGCGGGTATTTCTGTTCCTGATGCACTACTTGCGTTGTCTAGGCAGGTCTCCCCTTGGTATCGCGAACGTCTACTGGCTGCTCGTATGCAG
Source organism: Aeromonas sp. MdU4 (assembly GCF_041929505.1). Lineage (NCBI taxonomy): Bacteria > Pseudomonadati > Pseudomonadota > Gammaproteobacteria > Aeromonadales > Aeromonadaceae > Aeromonas > Aeromonas sp. MdU4. Next base: position 7,878 of record NZ_JBHFMW010000048.1, read on the forward strand.
ATATTGAATGGAGCCCGGAATATTGGTGATGCTTTGTTCCGAAGTGGCTATCAGTTTCCCAGCAGGGAGATCGTTATTGATATTCGCTCTTATGCTCAGCTGGAAGGTTTTGAAAGCATGCTGGACCGTTTGGCACGCCAGTGGCTGGATGAGACGCTAGTGCTACTGAACCGACAGATGGATTTACTGCGTAATCTTGCCATTTTGGCAATGGGTTTTGTATTCATGTGGATTGCGGCGGGGATGTTTGATTTACAACAGCAGATCAGCGCAGCGGCTAATCGATAAAGTGAGTAAACAAAATGTCTTTTTTTGATCGATTTACAAGAAACTCTGCGCCAAAGCGTCTTGTTGCCACACCAGAGGTTGCGCGTGCTACGAAGGCTGCCCCTTCGTTGGACAAAGTCGCTCCAGAACAGCAGTTTGATATGGCTCACAGAGCGACGTTGCCATCCCGGCCTTTAAGTCAGGTTAAGTCAGTGCTGCAGGAATCGCCATCTCAGGTGGTTTTACCTCGCCAGCAGCAGCCGGTTAAGCGTGCTGAGCCTAGAGAGGACTCTCCCGCTCCCGTGGTCAGCGGTCTTTTGGAGGAATTGAATTTTTCAGACTTGATGATCTGGCCAGATGGTCGAGGTTTTTTACGTCATGTAGTGGGGTACCGTGGCCCAATTATTAGTGTTCCTGAGGCTTATAAGCATGATGTCCAGCGGGTACTGGATGAGATAAATGGTGAGGCTCGTGGTCGTGAGTTTTTCTTAAGGCATGATGGTGTGCCCTATCGTGTAGCAAGAATAGAGACCATTGATGGCCCAGGTTATTTCTTGCGTAGGCCAAAGTACCCGATACCACATATCAATAGCTTGGGGTTGCCAGCTGTTATGGCGGAAACCTTACATGCATTGGGCAATTCATCAGGCATGATCCTGATTGCTGGAGCGACTGGTTCTGGTAAGAGTACTACCATGTACTCTTTGCTTAATCAGTTAGTGGCGGAGCGAGGTGACATTGCTGTTGCGGTAGAAGACCCTCCAGAAGTACCGGCTCAGGGAATATATGGTGAGCGTGGTCAGGGTCTATGGTACCAGATAGATGCGAATAAAGTCGGTGGTTTTGAAGTAGCAATGGTTGCTGCCATGCGCTACAACCCACGATATATCATGCTCGGTGAGATACGTGAACCCAAAGTGGCCAATGAAGCGATTCGTGCTGCGGTGAATGGACACCTGGTACTGGCGACTATCCATGGTAATTCGCTCGCGGGCGCCATCATGGCATTGCAGCAAATAGCCGCGGCGGGAGCGGGGTCACAGGATCTTGCTCGTTCAATTCTGGCAGATGGCTTATCGGCGGTCGTACATCAGGAGTTAATTGCCGATCCGGAGCGACCTGGCCAGCGTAACCTACAGGCCAATATGTTGTGTTTTGGTAAAGACATGGGTTTGAGAGCAAAGATCCGCAGTGGCAAGCTTGAATTGTTGAGTACTGAAATAGAGGCCCAGCGCCTGTGTATTATGCGAGGTCAGCATCCGATAGATTTATCCTAGAACAGGAGCTTGTCATGTGGTTTATCGTGTTGCCATTAGTAATGTTGCTGGGAATGACACCGTGGCTAATGGCTAATAACAGTGTGCTCGCAGAGCGGCAAGATAAGACAGGGATGTACTGGGCCCGTCGTTTATTATTGCAGCATCATGCTGCAAGCAAAGCTTGTATGGAACCAGGAGTAAATTGTACCGGTGAAGTGAATTCCGCTGTCTTTGGTAACTATTTAGCTCCTGGTTTGACCGCGGATAGTGGCATGGTGCTGAGAACCTATCATGACGGCAATAGACTTATCTCCGTACTAGACGTCAACTCGTTGACTAAAAATAAAGGTTTTATCCCGATGGGAAATATATCCGTAGCTTGGCGAAAACTCACAAGATATCAGCAGGGAGCGGGTTTTTGGCAATCCAATAGTATACAGCTTTATGATGGTACTTCAATTGTTGTTGGTAGTCCGCCCAGAGGTATTATACCTGGCATTGGCGGCCCCGCTATCACGGGCCCATAAATTATCGTCATGTTAATTTAGCGTCATTTTGGTGTTATCGGCGAATCCATTTGTGTTAATTAAAGGCGCGTCCACGAGTCATCAATGTGTAATCTGTTTATTCGGTCGTTTTACCGATTGGTCGGTGGTTTAAAGTAGGAGGTATTATGCAGGGGCATGCACAGCACAGCCAACGAGGTCTGTCATTGTTGGAGATGGCGATGGCGCTTGCCTTGTCGGCAGTCGTCATGGCGGGTATTGCCTGGTATGCCGGGAATAGTCGTGAACAGGTGAGCTTGCGTAATGATGCGCAACTTTTTTCTATGGTGTCTCAGGCCGCAGCCAACTATGTCGAGGCTAATCGAGAGAGTCTGCTTACCGCTGCAGAAAATGCGCCCTCTAGCGGTAACAGTCACCGGATAGTGAGGGTGGTCTCTTTCAGGGCGCTGCAGAACGGCGGTTTCTTAGATGGTAAGTTAGCTGGCAGACTGGGAGGCAAGCGAAATCAATCGATGACATTGCTGATCCGTGCGATGCCTGTCGTGCAACCGACGACCCTGCAGGGGCTGCTGGTTAGCAGTGGCGGCACAGAGTTCCGGGATGATGAGCTGGGACAGGTGGTCGCCACAGCCGGGGCGATGGCCGGTTATATGCCCCAGGGCAAGGCGGTCATCACTGGTGCAAATGGCGGCTGGGAGACATCGACGGCTGACTGGGCGGGTTTTTCGCCAAGCCCATCGAGGGGATATCTGGCTGCACTGGTAACTGCGGGGCTGAATAACAGCACGGTTGGCGGTAACAGTGATCTATATTTACATCGCAAGGAAAATCCGGATCCCAATAAGTCTTACTTGAACCGGATGGATACAGCGATAGATATGAATAATAATAAAATTGTAAATACAAGCATTTTGGAAGTTAATCAGGTGATGCCTGGAAGGAAAGATAATTCGAGCGAATCATCCGACGAATTAGTTCTTTGGGGACCACCGAGATACGTCGTGGGGGCTGCTAGATCATTCTTTGAACTAGGTATGCGGGATTCTCAACTGATAACGGAGGGAAGTCTTAAACTTCATGGAGGAGGATCTAAAGGAGTCGATATTGCTAGTGTGGAATCCGATGGGAATGTCGCATCGCGGGTTACCGTAGATATTTACAATACCATGATGAACCAGGGGAATGCTCGTCTGGGACTGTATGGAGGTGATTTGGAATTTAGAATGTCTAGACCTATTTCATATGTAAATGCGTCCTTGACCGCTAGAAGTAGATGCCTGCGGGCTAATCCTGGCGGTGGTTTTTGCTATTTAGATATAGATCAAAGTCCAGTGATACCAGGGCAATATGCCCTTAAGGTTGGTGGAGCAGTTAGTGCAAGGGATTTTATCTCGACAAGTGATATTCGCAAAAAACAAGACTTATTACCGTTGACGGGAGCGTTAGATAAACTAGATAAGCTGCAGGGTTACCGTTTTCGCTGGAAGGAGGGAGGGGCTTCAGATATAGGACTCATTGCACAGGAGGTCAAACAGGTGTATCCAGAAGTCGTCACTCAAGATGATAAAGGGTTCTTGGCCGTCAGCTACGGGAATTTGATTGCCCCTCTGATTGAGGCAATTAAAGAGCTGCATCAGACGGTGATCGAGTTACAGTCGAAGTTTAAAGAGATGGTGACCACTCTGTACGATCAGAAAGCTGAGATTGATCGATTGCAAGTAGATCTTAAACAACAGAGGCGAGAGTTTCTCCAGCTCAAACAGGTGCTTGAACTGCCCTTGTCGGTTGAGGAACGCACCTTGTGTGGCAATTTGTGTATGACACCCAAGGAGTATATGTGGAACTCACACTGACGGTGTTACCCATGTGGATGGTCTACATGCTGGCTGTTTGGGGGGGGGCAGTCTTGACCAGTTTTGGTCGACTAGCTGTCTATCGATTACCCCACCAGTTGGGGTGGCGTGAAGATGCCGAACCATATCTAACCCTGTGCTCACCTGCCTCACGGTGCGATCTTTGTCGTCAACCCATCAACTTGCTGTACTTGCTTCCTGTTTTGGGCTGGTGTTTGGCCGGAGGGCGTTGTTCGCAGTGTGGTGTGCGAGTGTCTGTATGCTACCCACTTGTGGAACTTGTTGGTGGCCTAGGGTGGCTGTTGTCGCTCGTGTGGTTCGGTCTGACGGCCGAAGGTATGGCGGCTTGCTTACTCTGGCAGGTCCTACTGTTTTTGGCTGAGATAGACTGGCGTGAGCAATGGCTACCAGCAGTTGTAACTCTGCCTCTGTTTTGGGTGGGGTTGCTATTCTCCCCCTTCACGCCAGCTCTGGACGAGAGGGCGTGGGGAGGGTTCACAGGGTTTATCCTGATGTGGTTTAGTATGGTGGTCGTTGGCAAGTGGCGGAAGATGGACGCTATGGCCGGTGGGGATATTGCTTTGTGCACCGTCGCCGGGGTTTGGTTGGGATTTGGCCGATTGCCATCATTTTTACTCATTTCTGCGTTTATTTTTATTCTGATGGCATGGCCTGCACGTCGCCGTGGTCAAGTCATGGTCCCAATGGGACCGGCACTGGCAATGGGTATTTTGATCTGTTTGGTGCTGCCGCCAATATTATAAATGGAGCCCCTATGACAGCTCTGAATTATTTATTAGCAGGTTGCGTATTGCAAGCCGCTAGCCTGCATCAGCTACCACCAGAGTTGGTCGTTGCGATAATTAAGGTCGAGGGCGGCATACCAGGTATGATGAGTAGAAATAGAAATAATACTGAAGACCTTGGCGTGATGCAGATTAATAGTGGTGCTTGGTTGCCCGTGGTCGCGCAGGCACATTTTGCAAATGATAGGCAAGCCGCTTATATTCGTTTGCGTGATGATGCTTGCTATAATGTACAGGTTGGCACTTGGATATTAAGGCAGGCCATTGATAAAGCGCCAAACGATTTTTGGAAAGGTGTAGGGTATTACCATTCAACCACGCCATTATATAACCAGCGTTATCAAAAGAAGGTGTTGAGCGCATGGGGTCAATTGTTTGTAGGGGATAGAATGAGGGGAAAGTTGGACTGATCATAATAGTGTTACTCCTTCGCTATTCCATAGCCATTTCTAGAAAAAGGAGACACGGTATCCATAACGTGTTTCACTCGAGCTTACAGGTTGGCTAAAGCTGGCTACGGCTCCGCCGCCCGTGTGATGGCAGTAGTAAAACCAGTTGCTCATGGCTTCGGTATCAACCTAGAAGGTGAGTGAACCACGGTTAATCAGAGCGCTGTTGTATTGAGGCTAGGTGGTGATGGGGTGAATCGATATGCCCATGATGCAGGCTTGAAGGGGATGATGGTAATCAGATCACCGAGTCCCAATTTAATCCCATTCAAGGCGCATCGATTTGGGCAACAACGTCTACTCACGCACAGCGCGGCCATTCTGGAACTGCACTTAAAACTGATCTTAATTATTGCATGTGCTCCGCAGGGGGCCCAATGTCGATGGTATTTGGTGTAACATGCAATATGCCTGATTATTTCGTACATATGGTGGAATGATAAATGCAAATTGATGATAAAACTATAATTGAATTTTTGGCAAAGCAATCGCCATGCTCGACTGCCACCATCGGTGCAGAGTTAGATATGTCGGTATACAAGACCCTTTATCGTATGCGCAAACTTAGTCACGATGGTTGGGTGAGGAAAATAAAACAGGGGCGCGGAGTACCATCACTATGGTGTATTTTTGATGAAGTTAAATGACTTGAATCAGGGGGCGCCAATAATGAATTTGTGCGCACACCAGTATTTTTTAGTGCTCGGCCACGGGCTGGCGTCACGCCCACAGTCTTTTCCCGTATTATGGTGAAAAAGTTAGCGCTATTCGTGAGCAAGTAGGAATGAAATCATGCGTAAACCATCGTCGCCACGTTATTTTTTTTGCATTGGGGAGGGGTTATTTGAACAGGGGCGATTTCTTATGATCAAAGACATTGTTGAATATTTAAATATAACTACCAAGCAAACGTGAGATGACCTAGGATAAAATAATATGAGTTTTTCGATGGCAGTAGGTTGCTCCGTTTGTTGTTCATCGTTGAGTTATCCGTACTAATCGGCTATATCATCTGGTAATAACGTCGAGCGTAGCGGTACATCTCGTCATTATTTATCATCACTTCAGTGGTTGATATGGTGACTGATTTATAACCTATCCCAAAGGAGTTGTCAGATAAGAAATAGTGTTGTGGGGTCAGTCCAAACAGTCGAGTTAGAAACGGGATGATCTGAGCGCGTTAAGGATCAGGGTGTTCACGTTGGCCGGAATGGCTGTTCAACTTCGCCGGAATACGCAATGGATCGTTGTCAAAGCGAGGGAAATATCAAAATGCCGGCGTAACTCGCTTTGTATACGCCGGGCTCCTAAGTTACGAGTCCGCCTGAGCTCTAGGATATGCAGTGCTTCTGAGCTCCAGACCTTACGGTTGGGAGAGTGTTGAGGTCGCTTACTGAGTCTCACTAGACCGGCGTCACCGCACTCTTTGTAGCAACGCCACTACTTCCTGAGAGTCGGTCTGGATATGCCGCACCGACGACATACAAGACCCGCGTTACCGGTTTCCTCGTAGAGGCGTACCCACAGTAATCTCAGCCGAATTTCCGTGTACATAGCATCACATCATAGTGAAATGATCTCTATGAATCACACCTCCTGTGATCTACTATTCGGAACAGCTATTTAGAGTTATGAAGCTATTACGTAGATGGCAAGCACTAGAGCCATACATGAAGTTGCTCCTATATTAAATATCAATTCTTGTTTTGAATTATATTTAGTCATTAAAACATCATCGTCAGTGATATTTACATGTTTTGAACTACTTGCTCTCCTTGCTTTTGCAACAAGTAATGCACCGTTATTCACCCCTTTTTTTGCATAAAGGCTAAATAAAACAGCAACGAAAAGAAGAATCAGCGTTGTAAAAATCATTCGGTTTAAGAATGCTGTATCAACAAGTGAAAACTTAAGAATAGTAGATACTGGAATAGTAAGTAGCACTACCGCCAGTGCAGCGTCTGGAGTCATTCGATCCCAGTAAATTCCTAGCAAAAATACAATTAGTACACCTGGAGTAATGAAGCCAGAGTATTCTTGAATGAACGCAAACAAAGCCCCCATGCTCGCAACTTTTGGTGCAATTAGTATTGCGATGATTAGTGCTACAGCAGAAAAAATACGACCAACACGAACTTTTTTTGCATCATCACCTTGATTGCTGCTAACTTTTGTCCAGATATCAAGAGTGAAAATTGTTGACGCACTTGTTACTAGTGAGTTCAGGGATGAGACAATCGCAGCAACAAGAGCTGCAATTATCAAACCAGTGAAACCTACAGGAATGAACTCTTTCACTAGTAGTGGGAAAGCTTGATCACGACTAGTCACATACTCCGCAATAGTTGCTTTTGCGATTACACCTGGAATTACGATTATTACGCCTACTACAAACGATAGAAATGCTGCAAAGAGGAGGCCATTTCTTCCTTCTTTTTCATTCTTAGCTGCTAGCGCTCTTTGGATTATATACTGATTACATCCCCAATATGGCAATGCAGCAATAAGAATGCCGCCTAAAAATACACCAGTCCATGGTAGCTCTGGGTGATCGGCAGCAAGTACCAAATGGAATGAATCACGCTGCGTTTCGAACAAGGATACCATACCTTGAAAGACACCTTGGTTGTCAGAGATAGCATTCAGTCCGAAATAAAGGACTGCGAAACCGCCAAACACAAGCACAACAACTTGAATAAAGTCTGTCCATGCAACGGCACTTAGGCCTCCATAGATTGTGTAAAAAGCAGAAATTGTTGCCAGAATGATACATCCGTATACGATAGGTACGCCCATTACGGATTGAAGCGTAATAGCACCAAGCGAAAGAATAGAAGTTAAGTTCACGAAGATAAATAAACAAACCCAAAATACCCCCATACCTGTACTAACTCTAGAGTCATATCTTTTAGTTAGGAAGTCAGGCATGCTGTAGACCCCTAATCTTAAAAATGTTGGTAGTAAAAACTTTGCAGTAATAAGAATTGGAACTACAGCACCAAGCAATGAGTATGACGATACGGCTATACCACTTTCGAACGCAGTACCGTTCATCCCGATTATCTGTTCGGTAGATATGTTAGCCGCAATAAGTGAACTGCCGATAATCCACCAAGGTAGAGATTTACCTGCAAGAAAGTATCCTTCTGAGGTTTTTGTTCCTCCTTTTTGGTTCGATGCCCAAATTCCTATAGAAATTACTGTGAGAAAGTAACACCCAAAGACAAGGTAATCTATCAATTGAAAGTCATTCATATATGTTCCTTTTGCTATCTTTAAGCTATTTAAATAAACATATCGAACCCAATACACCGTTATGTTCTTGACAGTCAGATACAACAATTGGGATTGATGTGCCAGGAGGGTAAATAAATGTTTTCTGATCGACCAATGTTTGCAATCTCTCTAAAAATAGATCGCTAGCTAGAGTCGCACCACCGGATAGTATTACTCGCTGAGGGCCATAAGCGTGGATGGCATTAACGATAAGGAATGAAAGTCTTTTTATCCACTTATCAAATAAATCCACACAAAATTTGTCGCCTTTTCTCACCCCCTCTTCAATAATTGTTTTGAAGGTGATTTCTCTCACATCCATAGCATATCTTGGACTTAGAATGGAAGGAATTCCTCGTTCTAAACCACTACGTACATCAATCACTAGTGCAGTTGAGGAACACGTCATTTCACCAGTTCCATTAAATCCGGTTAAACATGTTTGATCAGTATTGCCAAATATCATCAAGTGGCCCATTTGTGTGCCAAACTGTAAATGAGGATTTCGTAAAACCTGACCATCCAGTAATACACCAGAGCCAATTCCCGTACCTATTGTGAGTGTTACGGCCCAATCAATATCTTGAGCTTTTCCAAAATAGCGCTCAGAAAGCAGAGCACAACGACCATCGTTGTCAGCTTTTACTGGACAGTGGAACTTTTGTTTGACCTTATCCACTATTGGGAACTGAGCCAGACCGTTGATTTTTCCTGGTAGGTAAACAACACCGAAAAATGGATCAACTATTGAAGTTAGCGAAATGCCAATGCCAAGTGGCATCGTTTTCTGATTATTAATGTAATCGCAGATGTTGTCTAAAATTATATTAACGTTACAGTTAATATCCGAGTGGCAGGAATAGTTATAGGTATCTTTATGTAGAAATTCCCCACTCTCGGTAACTGCCCCCCATTTTATTCTAGTACCACCCCAATCGATTCCTATGTAATATCCCTGACTTTTCATGATATTGCCCCTATATGTTTTTAACTGACACGCCAACCCCCGTCTGGGTGTACTACTTCTCCAGTCATTGAAATGCATCCATCACTGAGCATAAAGGCAGATAATTTAGCGACTGTATCGATAGGAACCATACCTTTAGATAGTCGTTGCTTTCTTCCGACTGCGGATAGAATTCTTGGATCTTGTGATGCTCTGGTACTCATCGGTGTTTCAACTAAACCAGGAGCAATAGTATTTACGGAGACTCCATCACTTGCGTAGGTGCTAGCTAAGATTTTACTCATTCCAATAACTGCTGCTTTACTCACACCATAAGCTAGGGTGTCAAAGTATTCTGGCATTGGATCAACACCGAGTATACTTGCCATATTCAAAATGCTTTTTATTTTCCCATTATATTTTTCAGGTTCTTTTAACCAATGTTTTACGACTACTCTACACATTCTGAATTGACTTGTCAGGTTTATATCTAAAACAGTCTGCCAACCTTCATCTGTACATTTTTCAAGTGATCCATCACCATCTTTTCGGCCACTTACACCTGCAACGTTATAAAGCGCATCAATTCTGCCGAATGAGTCTAAACATTTATTTATAATAAGTGATGGAGATTCAGGCATAGAGATGTCACAAGCAATACCATCAGCTTCGATGCCTACTCTTTTAAGTTCCTGAATCAACGCATTTACATGTTCCGGAGATAAGCTGGCGACAAAAATTTTCCAACCTTGTGCGCCCAGTACTTTGGCTGTTGCTGCACCTATGCCTGTTGAAGCAGTAATAAGTACAACTTTAGTGATGTTATTCATTGCTATTTCCTTTTTTAGATATAATATCTGGGTTGTAAATAACGCGGGAGTAACGCCGCCGTTGATCTAATATCCATTCATCATAATTAATGCCATAACCATTTAGATGCATATTTCTCAGAACCATGTGTGCATAATCACGGCGGTCTAGTTCTTTAAGTGTTAGTTCGTTAAGAGAGTGCGTAACACTCAGCGCACCTATGGAAGAAAGAGGACAAATATTGTAATCACCTGTTTTTCCGGAAAATGAAACTGATAAATCGCCACTTGGCATACCATTATTAATAACAATACCTTTGGTATGAGATTCTACTATATCTACTAAGTTTTTCCCTACGGAATGTTTAGGAGACGCAGTCATTGATTGCTCTTTACAGCAAAGGCCAATAAGTGGATTTTTGGGAAAGTATTTGCTCCAAGCTAGAGCTATATCAACAGCCGCAGCTGTGGTTCCTGTTGCAGTTACAACAAGCAATACATCATTTGGTGCAACATGTATTTCATCCAGCATTTTTTTTCCTAATCCTTCAGTAAACTCGATAGCTTGGTTTACACGAATACCGTTAGGACCAATAACATCCATGAATGTTGTAAGACCTACAGAAAGAAGGGGGTGGAAACCAGTTAGGGCCCCCATACGCACACAGGATTCTTCAACAGTTATACGTGAATGGCCGTTAGCATAAATATGAATCACACCATTGCTTTCAATTGCATCAGCATAAAATGAAGCTACTATCCTCAGTGTCTCCTCTTGCTCAATAAGGTTTTTTTTAATTTTTTCCATTTGCTCTGGGAAAATGAAAGGCATGTTTTTTCCTCCGGATTGATGAGTTTATGTTTTGTTTTTTGACTAGATAAGTCTTCCCATAATCAAATCAACTAGTCCTGTATTCTTTGAATTTTGCTGATTAAATTTCCTCTACAACAACGGTGTGAACAAGATCACACCAGATTTATCTTATTTCTTGTCGCATCTCATTTTATAAACATTTACCTTATAGAGAAGTCGAAACTCTTCAGAAGCTGAGGGTAATTAACCAAGGGATACTTATAATCCCACACTCGTAGTGGAGCTATATCATCAGAATCTCCAACCTCTTTGTCGAGACAGAATGTCACACCGTGGAACCAAAGGTGTTCCCAGGTAGAGCTACAAGCCTCCTAGTCTTATTTAAAATACAGGCATGTTACTGATGATGATGGCGGGTCAACTCGCATCGTACCATTCTATTTTTTATGATTTTATCTAATATTTGAGTTCGATATATGGTGTATTTTCTAAAAATACGGGAGTATGTAGTCGTTTTTTAAGGAAGAAGCTACGTGCATTGAAGGTTATATTAATGCTAAATGCCTCATACTTACGAAAGTTTAGGAGTTCATGTTATGAAATATAGTGTTAATTTAAAAAAGAGAAAGAAGTACGATGTTGTCGTGGTTGGGGGAGGAACTGCTGGGGCAAGCGCAGCATTAAGTTCAGCACGTAATGGTAGTAAAACATTCTTAGTTGAGCGCCTTCCTTTTGTTGGTGGTACAAGTACTGCGGTACTCGATACTTTTTATGGTTACTACACCCCAGGGAAGCATTCAAAAAAAATTGTCGGAGGTATCCCTGATGAGGTTGTTGCTGGTCTAAAAAAGTGGAATAGTTGGCTGGAAAGGCCGAACACTCATGGCGCTGGTACGGCTGTAACGTACAATCCAGAGTATCTAAAGGTTGTTTGGGAGGAGCTCCTCACTGAAGCTGGCGTTGATATTCTCTTAAACGCTCAAGTAGTTGATGTTATCGCAACAGATGACAAGCATATTACTGGCTTGGTCCTGGCAATGAAAAACGGGTTGGAATTTGTTGAGGCTGACTATTTCGTTGATGCATCAGGAGATGCGGACATTTGTCACTTTGTGGGTTTTGGATACGAGCTAGCTGGTGTTGATGAACCTGCGCAAACGCTCACGACAACTTTTAAAATGGTTAACGTTAATATCGACAAACGTTACTCAATTAAGAAAGAAGAAATGTTTAGACTGATGGAGCAAGCTGCGGAAAGCGGTCAGTATAAATTACCTCGAAGAGACGGAAGCGACCATATTACGCCAGTGGGTAATATGACGGCGACAATCATGACTCGTCTCGATTCTTTTGACAAAGATGAAGCAGGTAACATCATTAATGCAACAGATGCTGGCTTGTTAAGTACAGCAGAAATAGAAGGTCGGAAACAGTCGATGGAGTACATTAAATTCCTCATTGATAAAGTTCCTGGTTATGAACACGCGTCACTTTCTAGTTTCGGCTATCAAATCGGAATTCGTGAAACAAGACGAATATATGGTTTATATCGCCTGACAAAAGAAGATGTATTAAGTGCTAAAAAGTTTGACGATCAGATTGGAGTTTGTGGTGCACCAATAGAGGACCATCACGGAGGTCAAGGCACACATTGGGTTTATCTCCCTGATGGCGAAGTTTGTGGTATCCCATATAGAACGCTTGTACCTGTTGATAGTACTAACTTACTTGTTGCTGGTCGTTGTTTCTCTGCGACTCATGATGCTCACGCTAGTGTGCGTTCAATGGGGCAAACTATGGCTATGGGACAAGCTGCTGGACTAGCTATAAGTATGGCAGCAAAGGAGAAGTGTTCAGTAAAGAAAGTTAATGTACAAGGCCTACGTCAAGCACTAAAAGATGCTGGGGCTGTTGTTGATATAGAGGATGAAAATAATGGTTAAACTGATCGACCTTGTCTCTAACGAAATAACTGATGAGCACAAAAAACTACCAGTTATAATTCCAATCGGACTTATTGAGTCGCATGGTCCACACCTACCATTATCTGTGGATCTAGATACTGCAAATTATTTTTCTAAGAGAGTTTGCGAAAAAACTGGTGCTATCTTAGCCCCAATGATCAACTATGGTTTTGCTGATGAAATGGCAGAGTATATAGGCACAATTGGGGTAAGGCCAGAAACGCTTACAAATATGATAACAGATATTTGCAACCATTTTTGCTCTCAAGGTTTTAAAAGTATAATTATTCTTAGTGGTCACGGTGCTAATAAGTCACCCTGCGAGATGGCATTCTGGAAAATTTGGGAGATTTACCCTGAACTAAAGATTGTCTATTGGAACTACTGGGCGGTTGCGAACATGACTCACATCCATCACGCAGATAAAGGCGAAACAGAAATAGCTATGGCGGTTGGCACTCCTTGCGACATGTCTAAAGCCAAAGATTTTATAGTTGAGAAACCTTGGTACAAATTACGTTCCAGGGCGGCTATTGAGCCAACTTCAGGTGGTATTAATGGAAGGCCTACTGATGCAAATTTAGCCGAAGGTGAAGCTGCCAGAGATAAAATTATTGAGTCCCTCTGTAATAAAGTATTTACAATAATTAAAGAAAATATTAGGTAGAGGTGTTTTATGTATATCAAGCAAATCGAGAACGAACTAATTGCAATCTTGCGAGGTATAAAACCAGAAGAAGCGGGACCTGCGGCAATCACGCTTTGTGATGCTGGCTTTACAAAAATTGAAGTTCCACTAAACTCGCCTCAACCTTATGATAGTATCAGAGAAATGAAGAAAGCTGTGCGAGATAGAGCGTTGATTGGTGCTGGGACAGTAATTACGTCGGGGCAAGTAAAACTTGTAAAGGAAAGTGGAGGCCAATTTATTGTATCACCAAACTTTAGCCGAGATGTAGTTGTGAGTACTGTAAAACTTTCGATGCTTTCCTATCCTGGTATAACTACCCTGACTGAAGCTTTTAGTGCTATCAGAGCTGGGGCTACAGCATTAAAATTATTTCCGGCAAACATTATTGGTTTGGATGGTCTTAAAGCGTACAAAGCCGTATTGCCGGATACAATGAAGTTATATTGTGTGGGCGGTATTTCCAGAGAGGATTATCAAAAATGGTTGGTTGCTGGAGTAACTGGTTTTGGGTTAGGTAGTGACTTATATAAAAAAGGAATGACGCTGTCAGAGCTAGAGTCAAATGCTGTTAATATTATCTCTGCGTATACTTTAGCGCGTAAAGCGGTTGAGTCACAAAAAGTATAAACACAAGAGCTCGGGGGGATCGCCCCTCTTTATATATGATGCTTTGAATGTGTATTTCGGTACTCTACAGGAGGGATCTTCACTGCTGCGGTAAATGCATCATAAAACCTACTGGAAGAGCCGAAACCTGCATCCATTGCAATCTCCAAAATAGGTTTACTTGTTGTGACAAGCAAAAATTTTACGTACTCAATTCTCTTTGATACAATAAATTCAACGGGTGATTGGCCTACTTCCTTTCGAAATAATGTTGTTGCATAGCTAGGATTTAAACCCACAAAAGCAGCTAGTTCATCTATACTTATTTTTTTTGACAGATTTTTGAGGATGTAACCTTGCATGACCGTAACTAGAGTCGTTGCTTTTTTTGGGGGGGAGAATTGTTTTTTCTTAGTAAGATTTTCGTTTATTACAGTGTAATTGCCTTGTTTCAGCAACAGGCGTTCGAGGCGGCATCGAATTTCTAGTAACAGAATGTTTAATGATTTTACATTGCTTTCAGCTATATCTTCGCTCCATCTTTCGAATCGAAATCTGTCTCGAAGGCATTCTTTATAATTTTCATCTACAAGGATATCGCAGTTAGCAAGGTGAGTTAAAAACTTTTCGTCTAGCCCCCAGTTAAAGACATGCCACGAGGGAATGGTGATCCAGTTTAACTGAGTTCCTGTAGAAACTTCGGTTAATTGATGAGGCCGGATACCATTGAAAATATAAAGGTTGTTTGAACTAAATTCAACTTCAATATTAGAAAATTGATATTTAATGGATCCATTTGTGAGCCAGTTTAGTTCTATTTCGCAATGACTATGAATTCGTTCCATTGGCTTAACATTGCCTGAATGGCAAGCTATGCCCCACTCTTCAAACTTAAACCTAATGTCACGTTTTTTCATCTTTACAACCTGTTTTTAGTGTGGACATCCTCCCGGCCCTTACCAAGCGTTAGCTAGCCGAGTTAACGCTTGGTAAGGGCCGGGTGTAGTTGACCACTACAGTAGCACTAGCAAAGCGAGCAACTCGGCCTTGTTGAGCAACTCTGGAGCTATAGGAAGCGGTCAAATAGCCGCTTCTTTCTGATTCAGTTGGTAAATCTCCAGTAACAAACTCAACCCATGCATTCATCATCGTCCGTTGTTGCTCCTGTCGGTCTGACATTGCTCTGGATAAGGTGTACAGGTACGCGTTTTGTCGTGTCTCTTGGATCGTGCCCCCAGTCCCAGAACGAGGAGCATATTCTGACCGATGGACATCATTTCATGGCGTTTTTCATTATATCCGTTCAACTTCGCCGGAACATCCAAGGGGCAGAGACTTGGTCTGAGTGCCATAAAAAACCAGTGCCTGTCACGGCACTGGAACTGGACA
>NZ_JBHFMW010000049.1:0-928 GCF_041929505.1 Aeromonas sp. MdU4
ACCCTGATTGCCCCGATCGCGATGGACGACGGCCTGCGTTTCGCTATCCGTGAAGGTGGCCGTACCGTAGGTGCTGGTGTTGTAGCTAGCGTAATCGCCTAATCGATTCGTTATATACAAACATGAAAAGGGGTGGCTTCGGCCACCCCTTTTATTTTTGGGGCTATTTATGCCCTGTGAGATACTGGGCGAAACCATTGATAGAGGTAGTTTCCGTGAGCAAAGCCGCCATTTTTCTGGATCGTGACGGTGTCATCAATGAAGACACTGGTTATGTGAGTCAGGTAGATGATTTCCATTTTCTGCCCGGGGTGATCGACGCCCTGCAGCTGTTAAAGAAAAAAGGGTATCTGTTGGTTGTCGTCACTAACCAGTCCGGAATCGCCCGCGGCTACTTCAGTGAAGATGACTTCATGAATCTGACGGAATGGATGGATTGGTCACTGGCTGATCGGGATGTGGATCTCGATGGCATCTATTTCTGCCCCCATCACCCGGATCACGGCGCCCCCTGTGATTGCCGCAAACCGGAACCCGGCATGTTGCTGTTGGCTCAACAGGAGCTGGGGATCGACATGAGCCGTTCCTATATGGTTGGTGACAAGCCTTCTGATCTGAAAGCGGCCATCAATGCCAAGGTCGGGTATAAAGTGTTGGTCAAAACGGGAAAACCGGTGACTGATGCCGGTATCGCATTGGCTGATGCCATCTATGACAATCTGCACGCGTTTGCCGTTACAGTGCCCGTAGCAGGCTGATTTCGTTCGCATAATAGACGTATTGATGGCTTTGTGAGCGAACGAATGGTGGAAGCCATCTTTTTGCAATTATCTGCTTGCCAGAAAGATTCAACTCCCTATAATGCGCCTCCATCGACAGGGCAAGCGGCAACGCAAACAACCTCGTCGGTAACCTCGAAAAGCCTTTG
>NZ_JBHFMW010000005.1:0-132742 GCF_041929505.1 Aeromonas sp. MdU4
TTGACAAGTTGAATCTACAGTTACCTATTTTAAGCAAACCAATATGCTCGATATTCCCGTTGGGCGCTACGAGTTGGAAAAAAACTTGTTGTATGTCAATGTTATGGAGTTTGATACGGGATTCGCCGAACAAAAACAAGCAGAAGTACATAAGGAGTATATTGACATTCAATTCCTTATTAGCGGTGAGGAACGTATTTTTTTTGGGCTTGAGAATAGTAAAAATATGACATCCAAGGAGTATGATGTAATTAATGATTACTATCTCGTATCTTCGATCTCTAGTGAGTCTGAATTGTTATTGTTACCAGGGATGTTTGCGATATTTCTGCCTGAACAACCACATAAACCTGGATGCTGTATTGATAATTCAATGCCGCTCAAAAAAGCTGTAATGAAAATGCATAGGTCATTATTGGTCTAATTATGATCTGTTATTGTGGCTTGTGTATTTCTGATTAAACATAGTGAATGTTACAGTGTGGTAATATTTTATAAGGTGATTGACAGATTATGATTGCAGCTAAATTTTGATAAATATGATGGTTGATCTCTGGAAAGTAGTATTTATCATGATGTTAAAGCCTTTGCGAAAACGCAAAATAGGATAGAAGTTGCTGATGTAATAGATATATATTAAGGCCATTAATTTATGAGGGAATTATTTATGAAATGGAATGCAAAAAACTCTTTAATTTCATCAGGTCTATTAGCCTTTAGTTTACTAGGAATGCCTTTCGGCGTAGAGGCAATTGCATCAAACATTCGAGATGTTATTGTATTTAAAGGTGGGGAAGGAGGAAGTAGTAATTATCGTATCCCATCCATTGTGAGTACTGCTGACGGTACATTGGTTGCATTCGCGGAAGGGCGAGCCTCAAGTCACGATCCTGGCAGTGGCTATCCTACTAGCATAAAAAGCCGGCGTTCAACGGACAATGGTATCACATGGAGTGATTATTATGTTATCCATGAGGGAGTTAATGAAGCATATTCTGATCCACGACCATTTATAGATAAAATCAACGGAAGGATGTTTGTTTTTTATACTAAGTGGGATAACCGATGTGCTCAGAATGGTAATTGTGTACCATTCGATGATCCACAACATAAGTTATTATATCGTAGCAGCGATGATAATGGGAAAACATGGTCATCTCCCGTTGATATTTTAGCGAAAGTCAGAGACACCAACTGGATGGCCAATGGTATATCAGGGCTGGCTACTTGGTCTCTGACACCATCACAAACTCAGATTGAACAAGCAAGAAATATGGGTTGGAGTTTGAATTGGGTATCCCGTGTTGCTGATGGAAGATGTAATGTACAGTATTACGGGGATGGTAATAAACGATTCTTGGCTGATTTACAAGTCAATGCAGATAAATCAGTAAAGGTTGTTCTCTATACTGACACTGGAACTCTGGAGTACCCTCTTGCTTTGGATATTTCTGGATATCATAGCTATCAAATAAAAGGTTCAGGGAGTACAGCTAGTTTTTATGTTGATGGTCAACTGGTTGCTTCAAAATGGCTTGGACAAACTCATGCCAGTAAAACTGTAACATGGGGTAATGGCTGTTCAAACACCTCAGGCGCAATTGCTTATCAAAGCGTTGATTTTAGAATTGGTAATAGTTCACAGCTTGCTTTTAATGCAAGCTTGATGAAGCGAGTTAATGGGACTGTCGTTAATACTCCAACCAATCAAGGCTGGTCACAAACACTTACATCAAGTGGTAAAGGTGGACCGGGTTGGAAAAGCATCAACGCTGGCCCAGGACAAGGCATCCAATTGTCCAATGGAAGGTTAATATTCCCAGCGATTGTACTCGATGCATTTGCACAGTTATCTGTAGTTTCAATTTATAGTGATGATCATGGCGAAACTTGGCGAGCTGGCACTCAAACGCCGACCTATGCACATGAACCGAGTGAAGCCGATATGGTTGAGTTAAATGACGGCCGGCTTTTATTGTCAGCACGAAATGATGGGGTCACGGGGGTTGGTAATTTTAATCGCTACCAATTTATCAGCTCAGATCAGGGTGTAAGCTGGAAAATGATATTAGAAGACAGAAATTCAATTAATGGTGCGCTGTTCTTCAAACTGAATCAAGTTGATATAGGTTTGTTGAACTATGATGGTAACCGATTACTAATGTCTGCCCCACAGGGTAATACAGCTGTGAGTTCTGATAGAAATGACCTGGCCATTTGGAGTGCCACTGATGATGGTACTGGTAACTATAACTTTACTAAAAGAACCCAGGTGAGAGATGGGTATAGCGCCTATTCTGACCTTGTAAAGCTTCAAAGCCAAGGAACTAATGGTAATGAAGATATAGGTGTTATATATGAGGCATCTCCGAGCACTGAAATTAGGTTTATGGTACTCGATATCAACGAAGTAGAGTAATTTTGTATCTTCGTCCTCAGTCATTTAGCTATCTATAAAATTATTGGGATGAAGAGCTAAAAGAACCTCTCATTTGGCGCCAGTGTTAAGCTGGTGCCCTTTTTGTTTACTGATTAATACGCCGCCATTTGATAAGCGACTATAACTACAGTTTCACATATTTAGCAAGTAAATCATCTGATACAAACTGAGCCCATACATCCATCATGGGCCACAGTTGGTCTAGCAAGTCGGTGCGATGGTACGCCGCTTCTAACTTGTTTTGCACTGTGTGCTAACGCTCGTTCAGCGAGATCCCGTGCATAACCCTGCTCGCTGCACCAATCGCGAAAGCTGGAACGAAAACCATGCGCCGTTGCCAGACGGCCAGGAGTAGAGCTTGGCGCTTTTACCCGACGCAAAAATGTCGTCAGCACCATATCTGATAGGGAGACTTGATCGCGTGGTGAAGGGAAGACCAATTCATCATGCAACCCCTGCAATCCCATCAGGATCTCAACGGTTCGAAGATATAACGGGACGCGATGCATTTGCTTGGCCTTCATTCGCTCCGCTGGCAAGGTCCAGATCTTTGCTTCTGCATATTCCGGCCGGTTATGAACACCAATTCCCGGCGTCTTGCCATGTTGATCAACGCCATGTAATTGGAAGATATGTTTTGCCAGAACGATGCCGATAGTCGTAGCCTTCATGGTGGTCACGTCTCTCATCTGTGGGAACTTACATTCGCCACTTTGGCACTCAGATGCTGTTTTTGGGAGGGGCGGGCATCCCATTAACGCCGCTCAACGCATAAGGTCTTGCAAATTAATTGGGACATGAGCTTATTTATGCACTGCGCTATTTTAAAATATTAGTTATCTTTTACTGCGATATGAACTGTTGAAGTATTTTACCTACTAGCTCTGGCGAATCTTGGTGAGCAGAATGAGCTGCAAGTGGAATATTAGCAAAACTGGATCCTGTTATCTTCGCTTTTAAGGACACCGCTTCATCAAGTGAAAATAAAATATCGTTATCCCCTCTCATTATTAATGTTGGGCAACGAATTCTTTCAACCAGGTTACACGGGTAGCCAGATGGTGTTGTATCAAGCCAAACAGCCTTTACTGCACCGACAAGTTTAGAAAAATCAGGTTTGGGATTTGAAGATTCGTATAATGCGACATCATCGGGAAACTTTGAAACCCAAAAATCTTCTGTTAAACTACTTTTCAACTCTAGTGATGGTTCATTAGGCTCTAACCGCCAAGCAGCACCAAGTGTAACCAAACAAGAAACACTACGGGGGTCTAGGGCGGCTAGGCGATAACCCACGATACCACCATCACTAAAACCAAATATTGAATATCTATCAATACTAAGGTGACCGAGGACGTCTTGGATATCTTGTTGATACTGCAAGTAGCTTAGAGGGCGACTACCTAAAGGAGATCTTCCATGGCCACGGAAATCTATACTTATCAACTGATAATCAACAGCAACATATTTTTGAATGTGTATTAGTTCATCAAGGGACCCGAGACCACCATGCAGCATCAATAATGGTTTACCAACCGGATTACCCGAAAGTTCGTAATAAACCTCACTACCATTGATGTCAATATAACCGCATTTATTATTCATTTTTTGATCAACCTTATTTTGTTGTTTTGATTTATATTACCTACCAGATGAAATCGCACATCGGTGCAGACCTTGTTAGTATGACATCATATACAGGATCTTTAGCGGCAATCAATTGAAATAGATATAAAAAAGGCTTCGTTTGTGATCTGATTTTATCGCCAAACAAAATCAACACGCGCGAAGCCTATGACCATTATCAATGCTAATCACTATCTGGAGCAACTCCTGGTTCCCGCCGCACTCGAGCGCATTGCTCGGCTCTGCAAATTTTGTCTGCGTCAGCGCGCCATTACCCCAGCCATGCTCGTACCAGCACTGCTGCGGGCCATGGGGGCGACCAGGTCAATGACATTGCCGGTTTACACCGTCATTTCAATGCCTTGCAGCTGGTGGGCGCGCATCAAGTTTCCTACAAACCGTTTCACAATCAGCTGCGCAAAGAGAGTTTTGCCCTGTTTATGAAAGCCCTGGTTGAACGGGCCATCGCCTTGCGTATCGACCATCAACTCAAATCGGCTTCCCTGGGCGCGTTCAAGCAGGTGTTACTGCACGATGGCACCTCCTTTGCTGTGCATAGGCGCCTGGCTGCTGACTTTCCTGGCCGGTTCAAGACCATCAGTCCGGCGGCTATCGAGTGCCATATGACCATGTCTTTGTCGGAGCAGAGCCCGCTGTGCATGAGTGTGTCTGCCGATACCGCAGGGGAGCGGCAATTTCTCCCTGAGGCCCACAAGCTGGCCAACTGCCTGCTGCTGGCTGACGCGGGTTACATTGACAGGGCCTGGTTTGAGCAGGTGAATGACGCTGGCGGATATTATCTGGTGCGAGGCACTCAAAACCTGAACCCCAAGATAATCCAGGCCTGGCGCGGTGATGGACGGGAAGTGCCAAAACTGGCGGGACTATCACTGAAAGAGGCCGGACGGCGGCGCTGTCGGGCCGAGGTGCTGGATATGGTGGTGAAGTCCGGCAAGGTGGAATATCGGTTGATCCGGCGCTGGTTTGCCGAGGAAAAGCGGTTCTGTCTGTCGATGACCAACCTGCCGCGAGCAGCGTGGTCAGCAGAGCAGGTGATGAGCCTGTATCGCTGCCGTTGGCAGGTGGAGTTGTTATTTAAAGAGTGGAAATCGCACAACCGGCTCAAGGGGTTTGTGACGGGGGAGAAAGCCATCGCCGAGGGATTGGTATGGACGAGCCTGCTATTATCGCTGTGATGAAAAGACGGGTCGCGCAAAGTGTGATGACAGGGAAGCTATCGATGTTGAAAGCGTCAAAGAACAGTACGACATGGTGGTTGCCGCTATTGGAAGCAGTGGCCCATAGGGCGCTGACAGAAATAAGGGAAAGACTGGAATGGGCAGCTGATTATTTGGCCAAGAACGCTTGCCGAACCAAGCAGAGAAAATCGATACAGAACAGAACTTTGGAGGGAGTTTTAAAGGGACTTAATGCTTAAGGTCCTGTATATGAGAATGACATTACCTGCTGTCAGTTTCCGTCAGCAATGAGAGGGCTATTGAGAGACTCTCTTCCTGCTGCATCCGGGTGAAGGAAACGGCCTGATGGCCGTTTCCTTCTTATTCAGTTGGCAAATCACCAGTCACAAACTCAGCCCAAGCATCCATCATCGGACGCCGCTGGTCTAGCAAGTCGGTGCGATGGTACGCTGCTTCTACCTTGTTTTGCACTGTATGCGCTAACGCTCGTTCAGCGAGATCACGCGCATAACCCTGCTCGCTGCACCAATCCCGAAAGCTGGAACGAAAACCATGTGCCGTTGCCAGACGGCCAGGAGTAGAGCTCGGTGCCTTTACTCGTCTCAAAAAGGTCGTTAGTACCATATCTGATAGTGGAACTTGATCGCGTGGTGAAGGGAAGACCAATTCATCATGCAACCCCTGCAATCCCATCAGGATCTCGACCGCTCGAAGAGATAACGGGACGCGATGCATTTGTTTGGCCTTCATTCGTTCTGCTGGCAAGGTCCAGATCTTTGCTTCCAGATCTACCTCTGACCATTTCATGGCTCGCACTTCACCTGAGCGGCAAGCCGTCAGGATCAAGAACTCCAGCATCAAGCGGGTCACATCGTAACGCTGTGTTGTCCTCAGATGCTGCTGGACAAAGGTTGGAATATCACGCCAGGGCATGGCTGGTTGATGCTCTGTACGCACGGCTTTACTGGGTTGCAGCGGGAGCAAGTGACTCACGACATCGACTGGGTTTGCTTGGCAGTGACCATGCGCCCAGGCCCAAGCCATGACCGCATGCAACCGTTGTTTCACACGGCTGGCTGTTTCAGGGATCTCCAACCAGATCGGCATTAAGACCTCAGCGATCTGTGCAGGAGTGATGGCAGAGATTGAGTACTGGCCAATCATGGGGAATGCATACTGTTCTAGTGTCGAGATCCACTGTTTGCCGTGTTTGGGGTTTTTCCATCCAGGTAGCAGTTTGGAATGAACTTCCCGAGCAGCAGCCTCGAAAGTTGGGATAGAGGGTTTGCTCTCTTCAGCACGTTTGAGCTCTAGAGGGTCAAGGCCATTGGCGAGTTGCTCTCGCATCTTCTGTCCTTGCTTGGTGGCATCAGCTATAGATATTTCGGGGTAAGAGCCTAATCCTGCATTTCGGCGTTTTCCGGTCACTGGGCTGACATAGCGAAGCACCCAGTTGCCACGACCTTTTGTTGTTGACGGATGAAGTGCAAGGCCAGTTACGCCACCATGTGCAATCGCTTTGTCACCCGGCTTGAAATTACGTGCTTTGGTATCGGTAAGAAGTGCCATAGGTAAGATTCCTTGAGAATGTGGCACCATGGACTATGCCATCCATTGTGCCATTTAGTGCGGGATAGTGTCATTTATAGTTGGATGGCGCTGGACTAATTCAATTGTAAGGTGTTGATTTTATATTGGCATTTTAGAAGTAACTGGCTTTGTCCGGACTTAATTCAGGCGGTCTCCCTCACCGCCAAATTAAAAAAACCGACCTCAGGGTCGGTTTTTTGCTTTTAGGCGAAATCCTGACGTAAATACTCCTAAGGCAGAGCGAAAAACCTCACCCGGTTTGCATTGAACGGCTTGCTTGGATCAAAGATCAGCAGTGCTGAATGGTTTGCTGTTTTTAGCCGTGAATCGTTAAGTTGACCGAAAATTGCAAAGCCCTGATGGAAGCATCAGGGCTTTTTGCTATTCGCATTTTTAGCAGGCATCCGTGGGCAAGCTGATGGCGATGGGCGGCGGGCTCGGGTATAGTCCTGCGCCAATGGCGTTATCCTGTTTTGCTGACCCGTCGTGGCCCTGGTGGCGGCGAGGGGCAGGCCCGTGTAAGGAGTGTTATGAAGTTCAGTCCCCTGCTCGATGAGATGATGAAAGCCCTGCAGGTATTGCCGGGGGTGGGGCCCAAGTCTGCCCAGCGCATGGCTTTTACCCTGCTCGAGCGCGAGCGCAGCGGCGGCTTGCGGTTGGCCCAGTTGCTTTCTCGCGCCCTGACCGAGATTGGTCACTGCAGCCACTGTCGCACCTTTACCGAGAACGAGCGCTGCGATATCTGCGCCAATCCCAAGCGGGAAGAGAACGGTCTGCTCTGTGTGGTGGAGAGCCCGGCGGACGTGGCCGCCATCGAGCAGACCGGTCAGTTCTCCGGCCGTTACTTTGTGCTGATGGGTCATCTGTCGCCGCTCGATGGCATCGGCCCAGAGGAGCTGGGGCTCGATATCCTCGAGCGCCGTTTGCAGGAAGAGCACATCAGCGAGCTGATCCTCGCCACCAATCCCACCATCGAGGGGGATGCCACCGCCTGGTACATTGCCGATATGGCCCGTCATGCCGGGGTGGAGGTGAGCCGCATCGCCCACGGGGTGCCGGTAGGGGGTGAGTTGGAGCTGGTGGATGGCACCACGCTGTCCCACTCCCTGATGGGGCGGCAGCGCTTGAAATAACAAGGCGAGCCGGTTTGCCGCCCCCGAATCAACAGGGGGCGAGCTGAGCAATAAATAGCCGCTTGAGCGGATTTAAAGGGGCGAGTGAGCAGGATTGCATACTCGCCCCTTGATATTTGATTGGCCGTCCCCATCTAGGTTGGGCATATGTTCAACCCGATGTTTCTGAGGATTGGTCCATGACCCAAAGTGTTCATGCCGAAACCCACGGCTTTCAGACTGAAGTTAAACAACTGCTGAGCCTGATGGCTCACAGCCTCTACTCCAACAAAGAAGTATTCCTGCGCGAGCTGATTTCCAACGCCTCCGATGCGGCGGACAAGCTGCGCTTCAAGGCGCTTTCCGATGCCTCTTTGTTCGAAAACGACGGCCAGTTGCGTGTGCGTCTGGTTGTGGACAAAGAGAAGCGTACCCTGACCATCTCCGATAACGGGATCGGTATGACCCGTGATCAGGTGATCGAGCACCTGGGTACCATCGCCAAGTCCGGCACCGCCGAATTCTTCAAAAACCTCTCCGGCGATCAGGGCCGTGACTCCCAGCTGATCGGTCAGTTCGGGGTCGGCTTCTACTCTGCCTTCATCGTTGCCGACAAGGTGACCGTCGTTTCCCGTGCCGCCGGTACCGCTCCGGAGCAGGGTGTGCAGTGGGAATCTGAAGGGGAAGGCTCCTTCACCGTCGCTGACGTGACCAAAGAGGGTCGCGGTACCGACGTTATCCTGCATCTGCGTGCCGAGGAAGAAGAGTTCCTCGACGACTGGCGTCTGCGCTCCGTGGTGAGCAAATACTCCGATCACATCAGCGTGCCGGTCGAGATGTTCAAAGAGGGTACCCCGGATCGTGAAGAGGATGGCGAAACCATCGTCGGTACTCCGGGCGAGTGGGAGCAGGTCAACCGCGCCACCGCACTGTGGACTCGTAACCCGAAAGATATCAAGGACGAGGAGTATCAGGAGTTCTACAAGCACGTTGCTCACGACTTCGAAGATCCGCTGCTGTGGGGTCACAACCGGGTGGAAGGGGCGCAGGAGTATACCAGCCTGCTCTACGTACCGGCCCGCGCACCGTTCGACCTTTACAACCGCGAGCAGAAGCACGGTCTGAAACTCTACGTACAGCGCGTCTTTATCATGGATGACGCCGAGCAGTTTATGCCGACCTACCTGCGCTTCGTCAAAGGGGTGCTGGACTCCAACGATCTGCCGCTCAACGTCAGCCGTGAAATTCTGCAAGACAACAAGGTGACCGTCTCCCTGCGCAAGGCTTGCTCCAAGCGCGTCTTGACCATGTTGGCCAAACTGGCCAAGGATGACAGCGAGAAGTACGCCAAGTTCTGGAGCGAGTTCGGCAATGTGCTGAAAGAGGGCCCGGCCGAGGATTACGCCAACCGCGAAGAGATTGCCAAGCTGCTGCGCTTTGCCAGCACCGCTGGCGAGGGCGAAGCCCAGACCGTCTCTCTCGAGGATTATGTTGGCCGCATGAAGGAAGGCCAGCAGAAGATCTACTACATCACTGCTGACTCTTATGCCGCTGCCAAGAACAGCCCGCACCTCGAGATCTTCCGCAAGAAGGGTGTCGAAGTGCTGCTGATGTGGGAGCGCGTTGACGAGTGGCTGATGAGCCACCTGACCGAGTTCGACGGCAAGCAGCTGGTCTCCGTCACCCGTGGCGAGCTGGATCTCGGCGAGCTGGAAGACGAAGCGTCCAAACAGGCGCAAGAAGAGGCCGAGAAGGCCAATGCTGGTCTGGTTGAGCGAGTGAAGCAGAGCCTCGGCGAGGCGGTAAAAGAGGTGCGTGTCACCCACCGTCTGACCGACTCACCCTCCTGCATCGTCACCGATGCCCACGGCATGAGCACCCAGATGATCAAGCTGATGCGCGCCGCCGGTCAGCCGGTGCCGGAGCAGAAGTACATTCTGGAGCTCAACCCCGACCACGCGCTGGTCAAGAAGCTCGACACCATCGAAGATGAAGCGCTGTTCGGCGAGTGGGTCACCCTGTTGCACGAACAGGCCCAGCTGGCCGAACAGGGCGGGCTGAACGATCCGGCGAGCTTTGTCTCCCGCATCAACCGCCTGCTGCTGCAAGCCTAAGCGGCAACACGGATAACAAAAACCCACTGCATGCAGTGGGTTTTTTTATTTCCCCTGTTCCAGGTGAGAGGGGCTGCTGGCCCGAGCGAACGGCAAGCAGCCGGCGGGGTTTAGCGACGGTATTCGTTGTTGTAGTTCTGGATCAGACGCCGGGTCACCTCATGCTGGGGATCGGCAAACACCTTGAGGGTCTTGCCGCGTTCGACCACCCGCCCTTCGTGCATTACCAGCACCTCGTCACTGATATGGCTGACGATGCCCAAATCGTTGGCTACCAGCACATAGCTCAGCCCCATGGTCTCCTGCATCTCCAGCAGCAGGTTGATGATCTGGGAGCGCACCGAGATATCGAGGGTGGAGAGCGCTTCATCGGCGACCACGATTTTGGGATTGAGGATAAGCGCCCGGGCCAGTGCCACCCGCTGCTGTTGCCCGGCAGAGAGCATCTGGGGGTAGAACAGGGCGTGATCGGGCAACATGCCCACCATGCGCAGGGTTTGCACCACCTTCTCGCGGCGCTCCTCTTCGCTCATCTCAGTGTTGAGGCGCAGTGGCGTCTCCAGGATTTGGCCGACCCGGATCTTGCGGTTCAGCGAGGTGTTGGGATCCTGAAAGATCATCCGCAGCAGTTTGCAGCGGGTCTGGTAATCACCGTGCACCATCAGTTGGCCATCGATGGCGATATCGCCGCTGGTGGGTTCGATCATGCCAGCCAGAATGCGAGCGAGGGTGCTCTTGCCGGAGCCCGCCTCGCCGACGATGGCGAGGGTTTGGCCCACGTCGAGATCGAACGAGAGGGGCTTGATCGCCTCTACAGCCTGGCGGCGGAACAGACCAGTGCGGTTCTGGTAGGTTTTGCTAAGGCCTCTGACCTGCAACAGGGATGGCTCGATCACAGGCGGGGCTCCTTCATGGGGGCATTAACGGTCATCATTTTTTCGGCTCCTCCATGTTCAGCGGGAAGTGACAGCTGAACTGATGGCCCTTGATCTTGTTCATCAGCGGAGTTTGTACACACTGCTTTTGTGCATAGGGACAGCGTGGCCCCAGACGACAGCCAATGGGCAGATGCTGCAGCGGTGGAATGATACCGGGCAGGGTCTCGAGCCGTGACTTGTGGCGCACCAGCTTGTCAAAATCGGGAATGGATTTGAGCAGCGCATCGGTATAGGGGTGGTGCGGCGTTTCGAGGATCTGCTCGCGGGTGCCCACCTCCACCATTTGGCCGCAGTACATCACGTTGATGGTGTCGGTCAGGTTGGCGATGGCGGCGATATCGTTACTGATGATGAGGATGGTGGTGTTGCCCAGCTTGTTCATCTTGTCCAGCAGCCGCAGGATCTGCGAATGGGTGGTGGACTCCATGGCACTGGTGGGCTCGTCAGCCACCAGCAGGCGCGGCTGGTTGGCAATGGCCATGGCGATCATCACCTTCTGGCACATGCCATCCGACAATTCGTGGGGGTAGGCGCGCATCACCTTGCGGTGATCCTTGACGCCGACCCGGTGCAACAGGGCGATTGCTTTTTTCTTGCGCCACTGGAAGCGCTGCCAGAACTGGCCCTCGAAGGAACCGGTCGGGATCGCCTCTTCCAGCTGGGTGCCGATCTCCTCGGAGGGGTCGAGACAGCTGATAGGATCCTGAAAGATCATGGCGATCTCGCGGCCCATGATGCGACGACGCTCCTTGGGTGCCATGGTCAGCAGATCCATGTCGTTGAAGCGCATCCGGTCGGCGCGTACCGTCCAGTTGTCTTTTTCGATGCCGACGATCACCTTGGCGATCAAGCTTTTACCAGAACCGGATTCGCCGACCAGCCCGCGGATCTCCCCCTCATTGAGGGTGAGGCTTACCTTGTCCACCGCCTTGACCTTGCCTTGCGGGGTGTCGATCTCGATGGTGAGATTGCGTATATCGAGCAATGGCATCAGTTATTCCCCGCAGCAAGGGTGCTTTCACCCACCAGCGGATAGCCGATGGGCACGCAATATAATGGTGTACCGACGCCGATGGCGAGATTGCGTATATCTGGCAGGGTCATCAGCATCAGTCATTCCCCTCTTTGAGTGCTTCGCGGATCCCTTCACCGACCAGGTTGGTTACCAGCACGCTGAACAGAATGGCAACCCCGGGCAGAGTCACGGTCCAGGGGGCGAGATAGATGAGATCGCTTGAATCAGCCAGCATGGCCCCCCACTCGGGTTGGGGAGACTGGGCACCCAGGCCAAGAAAACCCACCGCCGAAATATCGAGGATGGCCGCCGACAGGGTACGGGTAGTCTGGGCCACCAGGGTTTCGACGATGTTTGGCAGAATGGCGAGGCGCATGATCCGAAACGGCGGCGAGCCATCAAGGCGGCTGGCGATGATGTACTCCTTCTGCATCTCGGCGTGCACCGCATTGTAGGTGGCGCGGATAAAGGGCGGGATCAGCGCCAGAGTGATTGCAATCAGGGTATTGCCAAGGCCCGGGCCGAGAATTGCGACCATCAGAATGGCCATCAACAGGGAGGGGATGGAGAGCAGGGTATCGAGCAGATGGTGCAGCACGCTCGATTTGAGCCCCTTGCTCATGCCGCCGAGGATGCCGATGGCAGAGCCTGCCACCATGGCGATGACCACGACGATGAGGGCGCAACCAAAGGTAAGGCGAGCACCGACCACCAGTCGGGATAGCATGTCGCGCCCCA
Organism: Aeromonas sp. MdU4; assembly: GCF_041929505.1. NCBI lineage: Bacteria > Pseudomonadati > Pseudomonadota > Gammaproteobacteria > Aeromonadales > Aeromonadaceae > Aeromonas > Aeromonas sp. MdU4. Next base: position 12,773 of record NZ_JBHFMW010000005.1, read on the forward strand.
GATCATCGGTGCCGAGGAAGAAGTCGATATTGCCGGTGGCCGCCCAGGAGGGGGCCAGCAACAGGTGGTTGGCATGTTGCTCATCGATACCGTGAGGCACGACCAAGGGCCCAAGCAGGGTGATGAGCAGCAGGATCAGAAAGCACCAGAGCCCAGCCATGGCCAGCGGGTTGCGGCGATAGGAGGCCCACGTCTGCTCAAGGGGGGAGAGGATCTTGAGCTCGGGATAGATGTTCGATTTATCTTGCATAGGATACCTGGCTCCTGGTCACGCCATGAGCGCGTTCAATCTTGTTTGGCATACAACTCTTTGCGTCGCGCCGGGTAGATAAGGGTGGTCAGCAACTCGGTACTGACGCTGGTCAGGATGACGAAACTGGCGACCACCAGGGTGGCTCCACGAATAGCGGCGTAATCCTGCAAGGCAATGCTGCTGATGAGCCAGCGACCGATACCGTGCCACTCGAACACCACTTCGGTGATCATGGCGGAGGTGAGCACACTGCCCAGTTGCAAACCGAGTAGCGGCAGTACCGGCGGCAGAGCATTTTTCAGGCCATGGCGCCAGACAATTTGCCTCTTGGAGAGGCCGCGGCTCGCTGCTGCCTTGATGTAGTTCTGTTTCATCACGTCGATGAGCGAGCTGCGCACATGGCGGATCACCTCGGTGGTAGGCACCACAGCCAGTACCAGCGAGGGGAGGATGAGGTGGCGCAGGGCATCGTGCAGTGCAGCCTGGCGCCAGGGTTCGTGGCTCAGCAGCACGTCGATGACGGCAATGCCGGTGATGGGCGGCACATCATAGAGCAGGCTGATCTGACCGGAGGCCGGCAACCAGCCGAGATCCAGCGAAAAGAGCATCACCACCAGCAGCGCCAGCCAGAACACTGGTATCGCGTAGCCGATAAGGCCTGCGGTCATGATGGAGAGATCCAGCGTCTTGCCTTGTGACAGGGCGGCCAGGGTGCCAAGCGGAATGCCCACCAGCAGCGAGATGGTGAATGCCGCGAGACAAAGGATCAGGGTGGCCGGGAAGTAGTAGCGGATCTCGTCCAGCACCGGCAGTCCGGAGACGCTGGAGAGCCCCAAGTCGCCTGCAAAAATGCGGCGCAGGAAGTCGGGGTAGCCGCTCCAGAAGCTGAGTTGATGACCGATCAGCCGATATTCCAGCAGGTAGGCGACAAAGGTCAGTGCCAGCAAGGTAATGATCAGCAGATTGATGCGGCGCAAGGTGTATAAAAGCATGTTTACTCCCTGTGAGCCTGGTTGAAGGAGGTGCCACCAAACGGCATCAACTGCAGCCCTTCGATATCACTGCGGGTGACCTGGGTGCGCAGGGCGTGCGCCAGCGGAATGATCGGCAGCTGCTCGTTGAGCAGGGTCTGGGCGTAGTAGTAGTTACGTAGCCGGAACGAGAGCTGGGGAGTGGTGACCGCATCATCAAGCAGTTGATCGAAGGCCGGGCTGCACCAGCGGCTGTAGTTGTTGCCCCGCTCGACCGCCGAGCAGCTCAGCAGCTGGCGGAAGAAGTTGTCCGGGTCGGCGTTGTCGGCAATCCAGCCGGAAAGCAGACTGTCGTACTGACCGGCGGCCAGGCGTTTTTCAATGACGGGCCACGCCTGCTGCACAATCTTGAGTTTGATCCCCACCTTGGCTAAATCGTTTCGCATCAGTTGGGCAGTCTTGATTGCATCTGGGTTGTAGGGTCTGGCATCCGGTTGCACCAGTACCTGCATCTCGAACCCTTTCGCCATGCCCGCTTCCTTGAGCAGCTGGCGTGCCCGTTTCAGATCCGGTTTGCGCTCCTGCAGACTGGGGTTGTAGCCCCACGAGATGGGGGGCAGCAGGCTATTGGCCGGCAGGCCGGTATCGAAATAGACCGCCTGCAGCAGGTTGTCGATATTGATGGTGCTGGCGATGGCCTGACGCACCTTGAGGTTGTTGAATGGCGGTTTTCGGGTGTTGAGGGCTAAAAAAGCCACGTTCATTCCCGATTGTACCGAGAGGCTGAGATCCGGGTTCTGCTTGATCACCGAGAGTTGGCTGGCGGCCGGGGTGCTCATCACGTCGCACTCGCCGGTCAGCAGCTTGGCCAGCCGTTTGGCGGATTTCGGGGTGATGTCGTAGACCAGCTGCTCGATCCGGGCCGGACCGTTCCAGTAGCCGGGATGGCGTAGATAACGGATGAACTCGTTATGGCGATACTCCTTGAAGCTGAAGGGACCGGTACCGATGGGGCGAGTATCGAGCAAGGCAGGCGTTCCGGCCTTCAGCATCTGTTCGCCATATTCAGCGGAGAGGATCACTGCATAGTCACTGGCCAGGGTGGCGAGGAATGAGGCGTTGGGCTGGTTCAGCTCGAACACCACCTGCTGCGGCCCCTTTTTGTAGACCCGTTTGATCAGCAGATCCTGCCCCAGGCTGTAGAAGAAGGGGTAGTCGCCGCCGGAGACGTTGTGATAGGGGTGCTGATCGTCGAGCTGGCGGGCGTAGGTAAAGACGACGTCATCGGCATTGAAGGTACGGCTTGGGCTGAACCAGGAGGTGTGATGAAAGGTTACCCCCTTGCGCAGTTTCAACGTATAGATGAGACCGTCATCGCTGATGTGCCACTCGGTCGCCAGTGCCGGTTCCAGCGCCATGGTGTTTGGGTTGACGTCCAAAAGACGGTCATAGAGCGGGCGAGCACTGGCATCCAGCGTAACCCCGGTATTGGAGACATGGGGGTTGAAGGAGAGGGGAGAGCCCTCAGCACAGTAGATGAGTCCGGTTTTGGAGGCCTCGGGTTGCTTCTGGCAGCCGGTGAGCAGAACCAGCAGACCGAGCAGCAAGGGTGTGAGCATTCTCATTGTTGAACCATCTGGTTGATACGCATCTGTTTTTATATGAATGCGCCAGCACTGTGCTGGCTTTGTTGGTGCCGGTGTCAACCGGACTCTTTCTGGTCTTGTTCCGTATCGTTGTCGGCATCCAGCAGCTGATACTTGCGTAGCATGCCACGAAACTGGTGATAGCTTAAGGCCAGCAGTTGGGCGGCTTTTCGCTGATTATACTGGGATTGCTGCATCGCCTGCTTGAGTAAATTAATCTCGAACTCCGCCACCGCCTGCTTGAGATCGAGTGGCAATCCCCCGCTTGTCACGCCTTGTTGCTCGTTTTTACTCTCTTGGCAGGTTGTCGTGCCGGGCCGCCAGGGGGAATCAAACGGATTGATCACCAGCTCGGCCAGCGGCAACTGGGGGTTGCCCTGGCGGTAGATGCTGCGCTCCACCACGTTTTTCAGCTCCCGCACGTTGCCAGGCCAGGGGTAATCGAGCAGCAGCTGGGTTGCTTTACGCGAGAAACCGGCAAAGAGCGGATAGCCCAGCTCCCGGGTCATGCTGTGGGCGAAGTGCTCCGCCAGCATCAGGATATCTTCCCGCCGCTCCCGCAAGGGGGGGAGGGTAATCACATCAAACGCGAGCCGGTCCAGCAGATCGTGGCGAAACAGCCCCTTGTCTGCCAACGCAGGGAGATCTTCGTTGGTAGCGCAGACCAGCCGCACATCCACCTTGAGGGGCTTGGCCCCGCCCACCCGCTCGAACTCGCCATACTCGATGACCCGCAGCAGCTTCTCCTGCACCCGGGCGCTGGTGGTGGCCAGCTCGTCGAGGAAGAGGGTGCCGCCATCGGCCCGCTCGAAGCGCCCCTGATGGCGCTTGGCCGCGCCGGTAAAGGAGCCTGCCTCGTGACCGAACAGCTCGGTCTCCAGCAGGCTCTCGCTCAGAGTGGCGCAGTTGATGGTGACAAAGCTTTGATCCCAGCGCGCCGAGAGATAATGTAGGCGGTGGGCAATGAGCTCCTTGCCCGTTCCCCGCTCACCGATGATCAGCACGGGTTTGCGCAGCGGGGCGAGCCGTGAGGCCTGCTCGATGATCTCGAGGAATGCGTTGGATTCCCCCAGCAGGCTTTCCGTGGCCGTGGTCATAGTGATCCCTGTCGGTTGTTAAAGCTGGTCAATCTTACCAAAAGTTGGTGATTTTTATCACCACCTGTATGGCATCTATTGAAACGGGGCAAAGCAGCCCCATATAAATCAACAAGTTAAATTTCGCTCCAGATTGGCACACAAGTTGCCATTGTCAATGGAGAAACAACGCCATGCCATTAACAGGAGTGCAATCATGAGTATTTTTTCCCGTCTGGCCGACATCATCAATTCCAACCTGACGGCCCTGCTCGACAAGGCAGAAGATCCCCAGAAGATGGTGCGCCTGATCATTCAGGAGATGGAGGACGAGCTGGTCAAGGAGCGCTCCAATCTGGCCCGCTTCCTCGCCAGCCAGAAAGAGATTGGCCGTCAGGTGGCCCGCCATCAGGAGCGGGTAGATGAGTGGCAGGCCAAGGCCGAGCTGGCCCTGACCAAGGGGCGTGAAGATCTGGCCCGCGCGGCCCTTATCGAGAAGAAGAAACAGAGCGAGTTGTCAGAGACTCTCTACCGCGAGCAGCAGGCAGTTGATAGCGGCATCGAGAAGCTGGGTGAGGAGATCCGTCAGCTCGAAGCCAAGCTGGAAGATGCCCGCGCCCGTCAAAAGGCGATGGCCATTCGCAGCGAAGCGGCCAGCAGCCGTCTCAACGTGCAGAGCCAGGTAGCCCGTGGTGACAGTCAGGCGGTGGTGAGCAAGTTCGAGCGGATGGAGCGCCGCATCGACGAGATGGAAGCGCGCGCCGATCTGGGTCAGTCCGACAAGGCGCTGGCGCAGCAGTTTGCCGAGCTGGAAGTGGACGATCAGATAAGCAAAGAGCTTGAGGCGATGCGCCAAAAGCTGGGTCAGCGTGACGGCCAGCAGGGAGAGTAAGCGATGGAGAGTCTGCTGGGTGTATTGATGGTTCCCATGGTGGTCTTCATGGTGGTGGTGGCCCCCATCTGGCTGGTGCTGCACTACCGGGCCAAGGGGCGCATGGGCGCCGGTCTTGCCGATAGCGAGCGGGAACAGCTGCAAGGGCTGCTGGCCCGCACCGAGAAGATGCAGGAGCGAGTCGGTGCGCTGGAATCGATTCTGGATGCGGAAGTGCCCGGTTGGAGGAACAAGGTATGAGCAGTGTCAACCGTGAGGGGCGCAACCTCTATCGCGATCCCCGGCAGGGCAAGATTGCCGGTGTTTGCGCCGGTCTGGCAGAGTACTTCGGGGTGGAGACCTGGATCGTGCGGCTGCTGGCTATCAGCGGCCTCATCTTCGCCGGGTTCATCACCTTCACCGCTTATATTGCCGCTTGGCTGTTGCTCGACAAAAAGCCGGTCACCCTCTATTCGCAAGAGGACGCCGATTTTGCCGAGGTGCGGATGAAGGCGCGCAGCTGGCAGGCGGGTGTCACCCCCCAGCAGGCGCTGGGCCGTGTCGCGCAGGAACTGGATGCGCTGGAGCCTCGAGTTCAGCGCATCGAGAAGCTGGTGACCTCCCGCGAGTTCACCCTGCAGCGGGAATTTCGCAAGCTGTAGTGCCTGCCGAAGCACTCAATGTCGATGGTGGAGCTTTCTGGGATGATCCACTATCGACACCAACTATCCAGACGTGGATAAGCGGTCGACCTCTTGCACGGCCAATCACGCCGGATGCAACCACCAAGGGAGAACAGGTCAAGCCTTGATACTCAATAAACTGGAACAGAAGTTGACTCGCCTGCAGAGCAAGGCGAACGACGTGGTGAACCGGGTACGGGATCGCCATATCCGGCTGGCGGTGACCGGCCTCTCTCGCAGCGGCAAGACGGCGTTTATCACGGCGCTGGTCAATCAGCTGGAACATGCGGCCATCGACGGCCGTTTGCCGTTGTGGGATGCCCTGCGTCAGGGGCGTATTCTCGGTGCCCGCCGGGTGCCGCAGCAAAATGCCCACATCCCCACCTTTGCCTACGAGCGTGGCCTCGACTCCCTGTTTGGCGATCCGCCGGCCTGGCCCGAGCCCACCCGTGGCGTGGCCGAGGTGCGTCTCGAAATTCGTTATCGCACCCGTCACCCCCTGCGCAAGCATCTGGGGGAGATCTCCACCCTCTACGTGGATCTGGTGGACTATCCCGGGGAGTGGCTGCTCGACTTGCCGCTCCTTGAGATGAGCTACGCGCAGTGGAGCGAACAGGTGCGCGAGCAGCTGCGTCGCCCCGAGCTGCAGGCGCTCGCCGCCAGCTGGCTGACCCCTGGGTGGCAGGCTGATCAGCGCTTCGAAGAACGACCGGTGGCTGAGCTGGCCGAGCGTTACACCGCCTATCTGCACGCCTGCAAACAGGAGCTGGGGCTGCACCTGATCCAGCCCGGCCGCTTCGTCTTGCCGGGGGAGTATGCCGGTGCCCCCATGCTGCAGTTCGTGCCCTGGGTGTGGGAGATGCCTGCCAGCGAACCCGCTGATGGCACCCTCTACGCCACCCTCAAGCAGCGCTTCGAGCAGTACAAGCAGCATCTGGTGCAGGGTTTTTATCAGCAGCACTTTGCCGGCTTTGATCGCCAGATCGTGCTGGTGGATTGCCTGCAGCCCCTCAACGCAGGAGCGGCCAGCTTTGGTGACATGCAGCAGGCCATTGCCCGCATCATGGAGAGCTTTGCCTACGGCAAGAGCAACTGGTGGCGGCGGCTCTTCTCGCCCCGCATCGACAAGCTGCTGTTTGTAGCGAGCAAGGCTGATCACGTCACCCCCGAACAGCACGCGCCCATGGTCTCCCTGCTCCAGCATCTGGTGCACCGTGGCCGCGGCCAGGCCCGTTTTGAGGGGATCACTACCGAGTGTCTGGCGCTCGCTGCCATCAAGGCGACCGAGGTGGGCAAGGGGGTGGCCAATGGCCGTGAGTTCCCTGCCATCCGTGGCACCAGCCTTGAGGGTGAGCCGCTGCTGCTGTTCCCGGGGGAGGTGCCGCCCCATATTCCGCCTGCGCAGTGGTGGAACAGTCAGGGCTTTGATTTTCAGGCGTTTCGCCCCATGCCCATGAGCGCTCATCAGGCGCTGCCCCATATCCGGCTCGATGCGGCGCTGGAGTTTCTGCTCGGGGATCACCTCGAATAACGGTGTGCGGCCCGGGTTTGTTGCCTGCGCCGCACTCAGGAGACTGTTTTCAGGAGAACAAGGCGATGAACGATCAGATAAAAGAGCGGCCACCGCTGCAGGGCAAGGTGATCCTTGAGCCTGCCTTGACGGTGGCCAGTGACGAGCGACCGCCCGCGCCGGCCCAACGGCTGGAGGAGGCGAGCTTCGAGCGTCTCGATGAGCTGGACGACTTCACCGAGGTGGAGAGCGCTCTCGTCATCAAACCGCGTCGCCGCCATCGGCTGCTGGCGTGGGGGCTGGGGGCAGTCGGTCTGCTCTCGTTGGGGCAATATGGCGCTTTCCTTTACGATCAATTTCTCACTACTCCGCTCTGGGGCAGCGCCTGGCTGGTGGCCTCGGCGCTGGTGGCGGCGGGTACCGCCAGTGTGGTGGGGCGCGAGTGGCTGCGTCTGCGCACCCTCAAGCGGCGTCAGGATGTGCGCTCGCGGGCAGAAGATCTGCTGGCCCATCAGGGAGTCGGGCAGGGGCAGGCCTTTTGCGAAGGGTTGGCGGTCAAAAGTGGCGACAAGGGGCGCGAGGGGTATCAAACCTGGCTGGCCCAGCTCGACGAGAGCCACAGCGATCGGGAGGTGCTGACCCTCTACAGTCAGCTGGTTCTGAGCGAGCGCGACAAGCTGGCGCAGGCGCGGGTGGCCAAATGGTCGGGGGAGGCCGCCGTGCTGGTGGCCCTGAGCCCACTCGCCACCGTCGACATGATGCTGATGCTGTGGCGCAACCTGCGGATGATCGAGGATATCGCCGATGTCTACGCCATCGAGCTTGGCTACTGGAGCCGCATTCGCCTCATCCGTCAGGTGTTTCGCAACATGCTCTACGCTGGCGCCACCGAGTTGGTGACCGAGGTGGGGATGGACTTGCTGGGCGCCGAGTTTGCCGCCAAGCTCTCCGCCCGCGCCGCGCAAGGGGTGGGGGCGGGCCTGCTCACCGCCCGCCTTGGCCTGCGCACCATAGAGGCGTGCCGCCCGTTGCCCTGGTGTGCGGACGAGAAACCCAAACTGGGCGAGTTGCGCAAGCGGCTGATCGGCCAGCTGGCGGGATATCTCAACAAATCCTGATCGCCACGGGCGACACCTTGCTGCGATGACCCATGCCCCTGTCGTGCTTGCCAAGCCACAGGGGCATGGTTTTAATCGGCAGATCATTGAGTTGCCAGCATGGTGGCGACTTTGGCGAGGCGCCCGTTTACGGTTAAGCTGGCAGCTAATCGTACCAATCACACCAATCGTACTAATCGGCAAGGATGCCCGATGAACTTTACCTTTCGCCAGATCCGTTATTTCGTGGCCGTGGCCGACAGCTTTTCAGTGAGCCGCGCCGCCGCCGAGCTGCATATTTCCCAGTCGGCGGTCACCAGCGCCATTCGCGAGCTGGAGACCGAGCTGGGCGCCCCGCTGTTCGAGCGCAATCCGCGTGGCGTCACCCTCACCACTCAGGGCCACCAGTTTTTGCTCCACGCCCGCCGCATCCTCGGCGCCATGACCGAGGCTAGCCACTCACTCAAAGCAGTAGCCCAGCAGGATCAAGGGCGGCTCACCATCGGCGTGACTACTCTGGTGGCAGGCTACTACCTGTCTGAGGCGCTCGGCCGCTTTCGCCGTGCCTTTCCGGCGGTACAGATCGAGGTGAAGGAGGATGAACAGCCTTTTCTGGAGCACCAGATCGTCAACGGCGAAGTGGATGTGGGGATCCTGATGACCAACCGCACCATCCGGCAAGAGGCGTTTGATACCGAGTTACTGACCCGTTCGCCGCTGCGGCTCTGGCTGGCTGCCAACCACCCGCTCTGCGCCGAGTCGACCCTCTCGCTCACCGCGTTGGGGGAGGAGCCGATGATCTCGCTGACCGCCGATCAGCTGGATCAGATCATCGGTGGCGGCCTGCGCCGTTACGGCATCTCCCCCCGTATCGTGCTGCGCACCGCGTCGGTGGAGGCGGTGCGTAGTCTGGTCGCCAGCCAGCTCGGAGTCGCTCTGCTGCCCGATTTTGCCTATCGCCCCTGGTCGCTGGAGCAGGAGCGGGTCGAGGCGCGCACCATCAAGGAGCCCATTCCCGCCATCGATATCGGGCTGGTGTGGCGCCGTGGTTCTCGGCTGGATTGGACGGCGCGGGAATTTATCGATATCGCGCGGGATCAGAGCCGGTTGCGGGCTCGTCAGACGCTCCCTCGCTAGCCATCTTTCGCGGGGTTGCCACTAAAATTCAGATTCATCTGCACTCGATATCGATTTAGCTGATACCTGAGCCATCAAAAATTGAAATATTCATCGTATTGCCACTCCCCTAAGCTCATTGTTGGTTAACAGGATGTTAACGCCTACGGTGGCGTTCCTTCACCTGATGCAAGTCAACACAATGCAAGGAGTGCATGATGAAATTGACCCCTCTGATGCTGGCTCTTGTCCCTGCTATGCTGGCAGGCCAGACCCAGGCTGCCCCGACCGAGCTCGGCAAGGGTGAAGGCCAGCTCAATATCGTGGCCTGGGCTGGCTACGTTGAACGTGGCGAGACCGACAAGAATTACGACTGGGTGACTGGTTTCGAAAAAGAGACCGGCTGCAAGGTGAGCGTCAAGACGGCGGCCACCTCGGACGAGATGGTGGCGCTGATGAATGAGGGGGGCTTCGATCTGGTGACCGCCTCCGGCGATGCCAGTCTGCGTCTGATTGCCGGTGGCAAGGTGCAGGCGCTCAATCTGGCGCTCATTCCGAGTTACAGCAAGATTGATCCCCGGCTGCAAAATGCCCCCTGGCACACGGTGGATGGCAAACACTACGGCGTGCCCTACCAGTGGGGCGGCAATATCCTGATGTACAACACCAAGGTGTTCCCCAAGGCGCCAGACTCCTGGAACGTGGTGTTCGAGGAGCAGACCCTGGCGGATGGCAAGTCCAACAAGGGGCGGGTACAGGCCTTTGACGGCCCGATCCATATTGCAGACGCGGCTCTCTATCTGATGACCCATCAGCCCGCCCTTGGTATCAAGGATCCTTACGAGCTGAACGAGGATCAGTACAAGGCCTCTCTCGATCTGCTGCGCAAGCAGCGCCAGCTGGTGGGACGCTACTGGCATGATGCTTTCGTTCAAATCGATGACTTCAAGAATGAAGGGGTGGTTGCCTCTGGCTCCTGGCCGTTCCAGGCCAATACCCTGATTGCCGACAAGCAGCCCATTGCCACTACTGTGCCTAAAGAGGGCGTCACCGGTTGGGCCGATACCAGCATGGTGCACAGCGATGCCAAGAACCTCACCTGTGCTTACAAGTGGCTGGAGCACTCCCTGAACAACAAGCTGCAGGGGGATCTCGCCGCCTGGTTTGGCTCGGTGCCTGTGGTGCCTGCCGCTTGTGAGGGCAATGCCCTGCTGGGCCCGATCGGGTGCAAAACCAACGGTATCGACAACTTCGATCGGGTTCGTTTCTGGCGCACTCCGGTTTCCCAGTGCAAGAGCCAGGGAACCTGTGTGCCCTATTACCGCTGGGTTTCCGACTATATCGCCATTCTGGGTGGTCGCTAAGGCAGAGTGAGCAGCGTTGCCTCTGCACCGTTGCTCAAACCGGATAATCAAGCGGGCCGGACAGGAGTCCGGCCCATCCCAGCACAGACAAGGACGCCCCATGAACGCCGTACAATTTGACCGGGTCAGCCGCCACTATGGCGAGGTGAAGGCGGTCGATGACATCTCTTTCCAGATCCCCTCCGGGGAATTCTTTACTCTGCTGGGGCCGAGCGGTTCCGGCAAGACCACCTGCCTGCGGATGATCGCGGGCTTCGAGTACCCGAGCGAAGGGGAGATCCGCCTGTTTGGCGAACCCTGCTCCACCGTGCCGCCCTATGATCGCAACCTCAACACCGTGTTTCAGGACTATGCCCTGTTTCCCAACATGGATGTGCGCGACAACATCGGCTATGGCCTGATGCTCAAGGGGGTCGCCAAGACGGAGCGCTACCGCAAGGTAGACGAGATGCTGGAGCTGGTGCGGCTGCCCGGGGTCGGCAAGCGCCGCCCGGGCCAGCTCTCCGGCGGCCAGCGCCAGCGCATCGCCATCGCCCGGGCTCTTATCAACCAGCCGCGCATCCTGTTGCTGGATGAGCCGCTGGGGGCCCTCGATCTCAAGCTGCGCGAGCAGATGCAGCTTGAGCTCAAGGCGTTGCAACGCCAGCTTGGCATCACCTTTATCTTCGTCACCCACGATCAGCAGGAGGCGCTCTCCATGAGCGACCGGATCTGCATCTTCAGTCAGGGCAAGATCGAGCAGATCGCCGCGCCCGACACCATCTACGACGCCCCGGCGACGCCGTTTGTGGCCCGCTTTGTCGGCACCGTCAATCTGTTCGAAGGGGAGCAGGCAAGACGGCTGTGCGGTGACGGTAGCCAGATGATGGTGCGCCCGGAGCGGATCCGGCTCGCTGAGGCGGGCACGCCCGGCTGGTCGGGGGAGATCCGTGAGGTAGAGTATTTAGGCCCCTTCGTCCGTTATCGGGTCGATCTGGGGAATCAGCTCGAGATCATCGTCAACCACCCCAATGAGGGGCAGGCCCGTCTGGCGCGCGGCAGCAGGGTCAGCCTCAGCTGGCCGGAGCAGGCGATCCATCGCCTGAGCGCCACTCATCAAGGGGCGCAGCCATGAGCCTCCCTCACAGTGCGAGTCTTGCCATGAACCATCAGACCGAACCTGCCCGTTTCAGGCCGCTGCGGCGCCTCTCGACCCTGCTCTATGGTCGACCCGGCCTGCTGCTGGCGATCTTGCTGGGGCCGCCGCTGCTGTGGCTCGGCATCATCTATGTCGGCTCCTTGCTGATGCTGCTCTCCAACTCCCTATTTGGGCTGGACGAGTTCAGCGGTCAGGTGCGCCACGAGCTGGGGCTACAAAACTTTGTCGCCCTGCTACGACCGGAGAATCTGGATGTGATCGGTCGCACCGTCGGCATGTCGCTGTTGGTGACCCTGGCCTGTGCCCTGCTCGGTTTTCCGGTTGCCTACTACATGGCGCGCTACACCAGTGGCAAGACCCGGGCGCTGTTCTATGTGGGGATCATGCTGCCGCTCTGGTCCAGCTATCTGGTGCGGGTCTATGCCTGGAAGCTGATTTTGGCCAAGGAGGGGGTGGTGAGCTGGCTGGCCGACAGCATGGGGCTGGAGTGGCTGCTGGATGCCATCCTCTCCCTGCCAGTCATCGGGGGGCCGTCGCTCTCTTTTTCGCGGCTCGGCACCTTTATCGTGTTCGTCTATGTCTGGCTGCCCTTCATGATCCTGCCCATTCAGGCGGCGGTGGAGCGTATTCCGCGCTCCTTGCTGGAGGCGAGCAGTGATTTGGGGGCGACACCCGCCCAGACTTTTCGCAATCTGATCCTGCCGCTGGCGTTGCCCGGTGTGGTGGCGGGCTCCATCTTCACCTTCTCGCTGACCCTCGGTGATTACATCATCCCCGGCATTATCGGCAACTCGACCATGTATATCGGTCAGGTGGTCTACATGCAGCAGGGTACGGCGGGCAATCTGCCCTTCGCCGCCGCCTTCTCGCTGGTGCCGATCCTTATCATCGCCATCTATCTGGCGATGGCGAAACGGTTAGGAGCCTTTGATGCGCTTTGATGCCCATATTGCACTCATCCATGTATCTCCTCGGGTGCCCAGCCTGATCATGGTTATCAACCGACGACCGTCAAACGGCAGGGGGCTTTTGATGCGCTTTGACCATCTCGCTTTGAACCGGCAGCAAGGAGGCCGTCATGTCAGCTAGCTCAGTGATCAGTCAGGGACATCGCCCTTCGGGCCTGCTCAAGTACGCCGCCATCGGCGGGCTGTTGTTCCTGCACTTTCCCATTCTGTTTATCTTCCTCTACGCCTTCACCAGCGAGAGCAAGAGTTACCAGTTTCCGCCCCCCGGGCTCACCCTCAAGTGGTTCGAGGTGACCCTCAATCGCCCCGATGTGTGGCGTGCCATCCAGCTGTCGCTGGAGGTCGCGGGGCTGGCGACGCTGGCGGCCATGATCCTCGGCACGTTGGCGGCAGGGGCCATTGCCCGCAGCCGATTCTTCGGTCAGGAGGTGGTGTCACTGTTGCTGGTGCTGCCCATCGCGTTGCCCGGCATCGTCACCGGTATCGCGCTGCGCTCGGCCTACGGTCTGCTGGAGATCCCGTTCAGCTTCTGGACCATCGTTATCGGCCACGCCACCTTCTGTGTGGTGGTGGTCTACAACAATGCGCTGGCCCGCTTTCGCCGCACCAACCAGAGCCTCATCGAGGCGTCGATGGATCTCGGGGCCGACGGCTTCCAGACCCTGCGCTACGTGATCTTGCCCAATCTGGCCACGGCGCTGTTGGCGGGGGGCATGCTGGCCTTTGCCCTGAGCTTTGACGAGGTGATCGTTACTACCTTTACCGCGGGCCAGCAGACCACGCTGCCCATCTGGATGTATCAGGAGCTGATCCGCCCCCGTGACAGGCCGGTCACCAACGTAGTGGCCCTCATCATAGTGGCCTTCACCACTATCCCCATTTTGCTTGCCTACTACCTCACTCGCGACACCCATGATGTCGCTGGCAGTGGCAAATGATGACTCAACGCGTGCGCAAGGATGCAACCATGAAACTCTCTACCCAACTCTTGATTGATGGCCAGTTTGTGACCGGCGAGGGGCAGGCCGAACCCATTCTCAACCCGGCCAACGGTGAACAGATCGCCGCCGTGCCCGAAGCCTCGTTCGAACAGGTGAACCGGGCGGTGAACGGTGCCCAGCGTGCCTTCGCCCAGTGGAGTCGCACCACCCCGGCAAGCCGCAGCAACCTGCTACTGCGTCTGGCGGATCTCATCGAGCGCCACGCCGAGGAGTTCGCGGCGCTCGAATCCCTCAACTGCGGCAAACCCTATCTGGCGGTACTCAATGACGAGCTGCCCGCGGTGGTGGACTGCTTCCGCTTCTTTGCCGGGGCGGCTCGTTGCCTGCAAGGGCCGCTGGCGGGGGAGTATATTGAGGGGCACACCAGCATGATCCGGCGCGATCCCATCGGGGTGGTGGGCAGTATCGCCCCCTGGAACTACCCGCTGATGATGGCGGCCTGGAAGATGGCGCCGGTGCTGGCGGCGGGCAATACGGTGGTGCTCAAACCCTCCGAGCAGACCCCGCTTACCGCCCTGCGCCTGGCGGAGCTGGCCAGCGAGATCTTCCCGCGCGGCGTCATTAACGTCATTTGCGGGCGAGGCGAGAGTGTGGGGGCGCCGCTGGTGGAGCACCCGCTGGTGCGCATGGTGTCGCTCACCGGCGATATCGCCACCGGCCAGAAGATCCTGCAAAGCGCCGCCCGTACCATGAAGCGCACCCACCTTGAACTGGGAGGCAAGGCGCCGGTGATCATCTTCGACGATGCGGATCTGGAGGCGGTGGTGGCGGGTATTCGCACCTTCGGTTTCTACAACGCTGGTCAGGATTGCACCGCCGCCTGCCGTATCTATGCCCAGGGCAAGATCTACGACAAGTTCGTCGCCGCCATGACCGATGCGGTGGCCTCCATCAAGGTGGGCAGCCAGTACGAGGAGGGGGTCGAGATGGGGCCGCTTATCTCGGACAGACAGCGCAACCGGGTCGCCAGCTTTGTCGAGCGGGCCCAGAGCAGCGGCCATGTGGAGGTGACGGCGGGGGGCAAGATCCGCCCCGGCAACGGCTTCTTCTTCGAACCGACCCTGATTGTCGGGGCCCGTCAGGAGGATGAGATCGTGCGGCGCGAGGTGTTCGGCCCCGTGGTGTCGGTGACCCGTTTCAGCGACGCCGAGCAGGTGGTGCAGTGGGCCAACGACTCGGACTATGGTCTGGCCTCGTCGGTCTGGACCAAGGATTTGAGCCTGGCCAGCAAGGTGGCCAGCCACCTGCAATATGGTTGCACCTGGATCAACACCCACTTCATGCTCACCTCCGAGATGCCTCATGGCGGCATGAAGATGTCGGGCTACGGCAAGGATCTCTCCCTCTATGCGCTGGAGGATTACACGGTGCCGCGCCATATCATGGTCAAGTTGTAGTGGGGATTGGTTAGCGGGTTGTCACAATTTATTTACAACTGTTTCCGGCAGCCGACTGATGGGTCGGCTGCTTTTTTTGTTGCCATTTCGTTACAGTGAAACCGTGATGAAACGGCAAGGCGCCTTGATGTGGCGCCAGAGGATGGAACCGCTATGGCAACCTGTTATACCGCACACCAGCCGGATGCTGACGGGGTGATCCACTACAGCAACGAAGAGCACGGCACCTGGCAGATCCTGATCGAGCGCCAGTTCGCCGCTCTTGCTGGCAAGGGGTGTGATGAGTATCTGGCCGGTCTCGTCAGACTGGGATTGCCCCGTGATCGCATCCCCCAGCTGGCAGAGATCAACGCCGTCTTGCAGCCTGCCACCGGCTGGTCGGTGGCGGCGGTGCCAGCGCTCATCTCGTTCGATCGCTTCTTCACCCTGCTGGCCAACCGCCAGTTTCCGGTGGCGACCTTTATCCGGCGGCGCGACGAGCTCGACTACCTGCAAGAGCCGGATATCTTTCACGAGATCTTCGGCCACTGCGCCATGCTGACCAATCCGGCCTTTGCCCACTTCACCCACCTCTACGGTCAGTTGGGGCAACAGGCGAGCAAGGAGCAGCGGGTCTTTCTGGCGCGGCTCTACTGGTTCACCGTGGAGTTTGGCCTGCTGGCGACACCTGACGGGCTGCGTATCTACGGTGGCGGCATTCTCTCCTCCATCGGCGAGACCGCCTATGCCCTCTCCGGTAAGCCGCTGCTGCAATCTTTCGATCTGCTGACCGTGCTACGCACCCCATATCGCATCGACATCATGCAGCCCACCTATTTTGTGCTGCCGAGTCTCGCTCATCTCTACCAGCTGACCGGTGAGGAGATCATGGCTGCTCTGGCCGAGGCCAGTCGACTTGGTCTTTATCCGCCGCGCTTTGAGGTTGCCACTGGCAAGCAGGCGAGCTGACCAAAAGCAAACAACCCAATTTCATATTCATTGATCAAGCAGGAGTAACCCATGTCCGAACTGGCCAGCCAGCAGTGTGAAGCGTGCCGCGCCGATGCCCCCAAAGTGAGTGATGAGGAGCTGCGCGAGCTGATGCAGTTGATCCCCGACTGGCAGCCGTTGGTGGTGGAGGGGGCGTTGCAACTGCGGCGGGAGTTTACTTTTCGCAACTTCAAGGAGGCGCTGGCCTTTACCAACCGTCTGGGCGAACTGGCGGAGGCGGAGTTTCACCATCCGGCCATCCTGACCGAGTGGGGTAAGGTGACCGTCAGCTGGTGGACCCACAAGATAGGCGGCTTGCACCGCAACGACTTCATCATGGCGGCGCGGACGGATCAATTAATCAGCTGACGGTGTGCGCAAACCGTGACTCGTGCTGGTTTGGGCCTGCCTGCGAAAACGGGGCAGGCCCGCATTTTTATGGGCTGGCGCTCGCACTGGGGGGATCGAGACTGTATTATCCGCTCATTCATAGAGTTAGCTAGGAAGTGTGTCCCGAATGCGTCTTGAAGTCAGCTGTGAAGACCGCCTGGGCCTGACCCGGGAACTGCTCGACCGCCTGGTGGAGCACAATATCGATCTGCGCGGCATCGAAATCGATACCTCAGGCATCATCTATCTCAACTTTCCCGAGCTGGAGTTCAGTGATTTTCAGCACCTGATGCCGGAGATCCGCCGCATTCCCGGCGTCTACGACGTCAAGACCATCCCCTACATGCCCTCCGAGCGAGAGCACCACGAAATCGAGGCGCTGCTCAAGGCGCTGCCGGATCTGGTCTTCTCCCTCGACAGCAAGGGCAAGGTGACCCAGGCCAACCAGTCGGCCCTCACCACCCTCGGCTTGCCGGTGGAGGAGGTGCGCGGTGTGGCGCTCGGCTCGCTGGTTAAGGGCTTCTCCTTCACCCGCTGGCTGGAGGCGAGCGAGATCAAGCCGCAGACCAGCAAGCTCAGTTTCAATGGCGAAGAGTATCTCGCTGATCTGATGCCGCTGTTCGTGGCGGAAGCCCGCGGTAAGCAGGCGCTGGCCGGTGCCGTGGTGGTGCTCAAATCTGCCCGGCGGGTCGGTCTGCACTTCAGTGCGCTCCATGCGGTGGAAGTGGGGGGCTTTGAACATCTGCAGGCCGAGAGCCCCAAGATGAAAGAGGTGCTGTCGCAAGCGCGCAAGTTGGCGATGCAGGACGCGCCGCTGCTGATCGTCGGCGAGACTGGCACCGGCAAGGAGTTGCTGGCCCGCGCCTGTCACGGTGCCAGCCTGCGCTCCAGCCACCCCTTTATGGCCCTCAACTGCGCCGCCATGCCCGATAACGTGGCCGAGAGCGAGCTGTTTGGTTATGCCCCCGGCGCTTTTGGCAACAACACCGAGGGCAAGCGCGGCGTGCTGGAGTTGGCCAGTGGCGGCACCCTGATGCTGGACGAGATCGGCGACATGTCTCCCCATTTGCAGACCAAGTTTTTGCGAGTGCTGCAGGATGGGGTATTCCGCCGGGTCGGTGACGAGCAGGAGGTGAAGGTCAACGTCCGTTTCATCTGTACCACCCAGAAGCAGTTGCTGGATCTGGTGCACGAGGGAACCTTCCGCGAGGATCTCTACTACCGTCTCAACGTGTTGAGTCTGGCGTTGCCCCCCCTGCGCGAGCGTAAGGCAGACATCATGGTGCTGGCCCAGCAGTTTGTCTCCCGTTTTGCCAGCGAACTGCAGCGTCCGCGCCCGCGCTTTACCCGCAACATGGCAGACTACCTGACCGCCTACCGCTGGCCGGGCAACGTGCGCCAATTGCGCAACTGCCTCTATCGTGCCATGACCCTGCTGGAAGGGGATGAGCTGGGGCCCGAGCAGATCGATCTGCCGGTGGCCGCCGATACGGCGCCGCTTATCGACGAGTGGTTCGAAGGGGATCTGGACGATGCGGTGAAACGCTTCGAGAGCCAGTTGCTGGCACGACTCTATCCGGCGTTTCCCTCGACGCGCCAGTTGGCCAAGCGCCTGGGTGTGTCGCACACCGCCATCGCCAACAAGTTGCGTGAGTACGGTATCAGCAAGAAGTAAGTTGCGTATTGATGCCCGTGAACAAAGAGCCCATCGTCAGATGGGCTCTTTCGTTGTTTTATACGTCGGTCAGAAATAGCGGGCGGTGAAGGTTTGTCAGGCAATCATCAGCCAACTTACTATCACCCCTTATCTATCCGAACTGCAGTGCACTGCTGCGGTAGTGTCAAGGTGGCCACTCTCTGATCATGCGGTTACTCTCGTTCCCCCGTACCATCATTCGCATGGCGCTCCTGTTGGTGGCGCTCGGGTTGCTATTGCCCCGCGCGGTGGCGGAAACGGCGGCCGAGAGCCGGGCGATGGCCGTCAGGGAGCTGGTGCTCGATATTCTCAGTTACACCCGCTGGCCCACGGAGCCTGCGGTGTTGCGCATGTGTGTGGCGGCACCGACCGAATATGCTGGTGCGCTCTTTACCATCAAGCGTCAGGCCAATGGCCGGACGGTTCAGGTCAATCGCTACGAAGCGAGCGATCCGGCTATCCGTGATAACTGTGATGTGCTCTATCTTGGCGTTGTGAGTGAACAGACCCGGCTTGCGCTCTTCACTCGCCTGCAGGGCCACCCGGTGCTCAGCATCAGCGAATATAGCCAGGAGTGTTCTACCAGTGCGGTGTTCTGCCTGCAGACGTCACCAGACAATGTGCGGGTGCGCTTCAAGGTTAACCTCGACGCCCTGGCGTTGAGCGGCGTGCGAGTGCATCCCGCCGTGCTCAAACTGGCCCATGCCGACCAGGGGGTACCATGAGGCGACAGTTGAGCGGTACGTCCCGCCGTTTGACCCTGCGTCAGAGCCTGGGACGAACCCATCTGGTGGCCGCTGTCACTGCGGTGAGTGTTGCGGGACTCTTTTTCACCCTGGTCGCCTTGCTGATGGTGCGCTTTTACGCCGCTCATAATCTCGAACTGGTGGCTCGGGCCATCAGCTATAGCGCCGAGGCGGCGGTGGTGTTCCACGATGAGGAGGCTGCCAGTGAGGCGCTCAGCGGCATTGTTGCCCATGAAGAGGTGGCCGAGGCCAGCATTTTTCTGAGTGATGGCGTACGGCTAGCCAACTGGGTGCGGCCCAGAAGCAATCCGTTGGTGACGGTGGAGGATTATTTGGCCCATCTGCTCATGCCGGGGCCAGCAAAGTTCCCCATGCTGCGGGGGGGCGAGCAGATCGCGACCATCGAATTGCGTGGTCACGGCGAGTATTTGCTGCTGTTCTTGCTTGCGGCGCTGCTGGTGATGTTGGTTTGCCTGATGTTGAGCGCCATGGTGGCTTTTTATGTTGCCGGGCGCATGCAAGTTGCGATCACCTCGCCACTGCGGCAGTTGGCACAGGTTGCTCACTCGGTGCGTCGGCAGCGTACGCTGGGGATGAGGGCTCCGCCAGCCGATATCGTCGAGCTCAACGAGTTGGGGGATGACTTCAACTCCCTGCTCGATGAGCTGCAGGCTTGGCAAGATCATCAGGCCCGCGAGAATGCCAGTCTGCTCCATCAGGCGACCCATGATGTCCTGACGGGGCTCCCCAATCGCGCCTTGTTTGATGCCCGGCTGACTCAGGCTATCTCTCTCGGTGAGCAGGCGGGGTTTGCGCTGCTCTATCTCGACTGCGATCGTTTCAAGCAGATCAACGACAGCTACGGCCACAACGGCGGCGACGATGTGTTGATGACGCTGGCCAGACGGATACAGCATCAATTGCGCCCTGATGATCTGGTGTTTCGCCTCGGTGGTGACGAGTTTGCCGTGCTGGTTGGCTCAGTTGATCAGTTGCAAGCGGCGGAAGAGGTCATTGAACGCATCCAGCAAGCGATGAGCGAACCCGTGGTGCTGCGCGATGGGCGTCAACTGGTGGCCGGTGTGAGTATCGGTTTTGCCATCTATCAGGCGGGGATGAGTGCCTGCATGTTGTGTGAACAGGCGGATGCGGCCATGTATCTGACGAAACGGACACGCCGTAGCGAACAGCAAGCGCTCTCCCAGCAAGCATGAATAACAACAAACAGAAGGAGCAAACCATGAAGATCACCCACCTGTTGCAGGTTACCTTGCTGGGGTTGATGTTGGCGCTATTGGCCGGTTGCCAGAGCGCCCCCAGAGGGTTGACTCCGGAGCAGGTTGCTGTGCTCAAGGAGCAGGGGTTTCGCCTGACGGATGAGGGTTGGACCCTTGATCTGGCCAACCGGGTGCTGTTTGCCAACAACGTGGGGGCACTCAATGTCAAGACCCGACAATCGGTGGAACAACTGGGCCGGACCCTGCTTGGCGTCGGTCTCGACAAAGCACGGGTAGATGGCCACACGGACAATACCGGTGAGAGTGGCTATAACCAGCAGCTCTCCCTGCAACGGGCTCAATCGGTGGCGGATGTGCTGGTGTCGATTGGCATGAAGCCCGCCAATCTTGAGGTGCGTGGCCGTGGTGAGACCTTGCCGGTGGCAGATAACAAGACCAGAGAAGGACGCGCCGCCAATCGCCGGGTGGCCATCGTCATCAGCGATCAGTAATCGCTACCGTTATCTCGTGACCCATAACAAAAGAGCGCCGCAAAGGCGCTCTTTTTGATCTCGATGCATTCGAGCTGCGGGGTTATTGCGGGCTCTTCTGACCGTTGTTGTCGTGGTGGCTGCGCAAGCGGATGTTGATCATCTCCACCACCAGCGAGAAGGCCATGGCGAAGTAGATGTATCCCTTCGGAATGTGCAGATCCATCCCCTCCGCCATCAGGGCGAAGCCGACCAGGGTAAGGAAGGAGAGGGCCAGCATCTTGATGGTGGGATGGTTGTCGACGAAATCACCGATCGCCTTGGCGGCAAACATCATGATGAAGACGGCGATCATGATGGCCAGCACCATCACCGGTACGTGATCGGCCATGCCGACGGCGGTGATCACCGAGTCGAGGCTGAAGACAATATCGAGAATGGCGATCTGGATCAGGGTACTGATAAAACCGGACGCAGCCGAGCTGATGCTCTCCGGTTCAGCCGCGCCTTCCAGAGTGGCATGGATCTCGTGAGCACTCTTGCCGATCAGGAACAAGCCCCCCAGCAGCAGGATCAGATCGCGGCCAGAGATGGCTTCACCCAGCACGGTGAAGAGCGGATCGGTGAGACGCATCACCCAGGCCAGCGAGAGCAGCAGCAGGATCCGGGTACCCATGGCGAGGCCCAGACCCAGAATGCGTGCTTTCTGACGCTGCGCCTCCGGCAGGCGACCCACCAGGATGGAGATAAAAATGATGTTGTCGATACCGAGCACGATTTCGAGCAGGGTAAGGGTAGCGAGAGCGACCCAGGCAGAGGGATCAAGAACCCATTCCAGCATGATTTGACCTTGGTAAAAAATTGAAGCAGCGCATTTTAGCAGGGGGGCGGCGGCTTGTCCCTCTGGTGTAAAAAGATAAAAATGGCACACATCGCAAGGGAGGCAGGCATGTTTCGATTAGGGTTCATCATTAATCCGGTCGCCGGCATTGGCGGCGCAGTGGGGCTAAAGGGCAGTGACGGTGTGGTTGCCGAGGCGCTGGCTCGTGGTGCTGTGCCCAAGGCGCAGGAGCGGGCCAGACAAGCGCTGTTGCCACTGTGTGAGCTGAGTGCTCCGTTCGAGCTGCTGACGGTGGCGGGAGAGATGGGGGAGACGGTAGCCCGCTCTCTGGGATTGCCCTGTCGGGTCATCTATCAACCGGCCGGGGAGAGCACCTCTGCTGACGATACCCGCCACGGCGCTGAGTTAATGCGCGAAGCTGGAGTCGATCTGCTGCTGTTTGCCGGTGGCGATGGTACGGCGCGGGATATCTGCGCCGCGGTGGGGGAGTCCTGCCATGTGCTTGGCATTCCGGCGGGATGCAAGATCCACTCCGGTGTCTACGGAGTGACCCCGGCCGCCAGCGGGCGGGTGGTAGCCCGGATGATTGCCGGTGAACTGCTCAGCCTGATCGATGCCGAGGTGCGCGACATCGACGAGGAGGCATTTCGCGCGGGTAAGGTACGGGCCCGCCACTACGGTCAGCTGAAGGTGCCCGGCGATCTGCGTTATGTACAGGCGGTCAAGCAGGGGGGCAAGGAGTCTGAAGAGCTGGTGCTGGCCGACCTTGCTGCCGGGGTGGTGGAGCAGATGGAGCCTGAGGTGCTCTACCTGATGGGCTCTGGCAGCACGGTGGCGGCCTGCATGGCTGAGCTCGGTCTGGAAAATACCTTGCTCGGTGTTGATCTGGTGGAAAATGGCCGACTTATCGGGCAGGATCTCAGCGCCGCCGAGATCCTGACCCGGATCCGCGGCCGTCGCTGCCGACTGATCATTACCCTGATCGGCGGACAGGGACATCTGTTCGGGCGCGGAAATCAGCAATTGAGTCCAGAGGTGATTCGGTGTGTCGGGCTGGACAATATCCAGGTGCTGGCAACCAAGGCCAAGCTTGCCGCGCTCGCGGGCAGGCCGCTGTTGGTGGACACCGATGATCCCGAATTAAACCGGGCGTTGCGTGGATATTTGCGAATAACCACGGGATACAAGGATCAGGTCATCTACCCGGTGGCCAACCCGGAATAGGACGCCAGGGACGCTGCTGGCGTGGCGCCAGAGAGTCGCAATCAACCGGATTGCGGTTCCATACCCCCGAATTTTTTGCCGCAAATGAGGCTGCGTTACATGACGATTCACGATTTTGAGCACAAGTTGTTGGGACTGATCGACAGCATGGTTGCCACCGCAACCGACGATGAGCTGTTTGCAGGGGGTTACCTGCGAGGTCATATCTCATTGGCCGTTGCCCGGGCCGAGCTGGAAGGCAAGACCCTGGTGCGGGACGTCAAGAGCTATGTGTTGCGCAGCCTCAACGAGGCGATTTTGCAAGGTGAACTCTCCGAAGAGGATGAGAAACTGGTGCAGGCAATGTGGATTCGTTTGCAACAACAGGCAGAAGCTTGATCGGATACACAGTTCAAACAGAAGTTTGAGTTTATTCTTCCCTGAAGTTAGTGAAAGGTTAATAATAAGTTTCGCCTTTTGTTTCAGGGATTAAACTATGGCCTCCTCCTCACGCATTGCCAACAAACTGCCGCTCGAGATGCTCTATCACTGGGAGCGGCAGTGTCCTGATCGAACCTACCTGCGTCAAACCATCAACCGCGAATATGTCGACTTCACCTGGGGTGAAGTGGCCGATGAAGCGCGGCGGATGGTGACGGCCTTGCGCCACCTCGGTCTGGTGGCCGGTGACAAGGTGGCGCTGCTCTCCAAGAACTGCGCCCAGTGGTTTATCGCCGATCTGGCGATGCAGATGGGGCAGTATGTGAGCGTGCCCATCTACCCGACGGCCAACGTCGATACCATCGAATATGTGCTGCGCCACAGCGAAGCCAAGGCCATCTTCGTTGGCAAACTGGATGACTGGAAGAGTCAGGAGGCTGGCGTGCCCGCCGACCTGCTGCGCATCGCCTTCCCCTACGACACCATGCCGGCCAGCCACCAGTGGGATGATCTGCTGGAAGCGCACGAACCCATTCCCGATAGCCCGGTGCAGGCCCCCGACGCCTTGCTGAGTCTGGTCTACACCTCCGGCAGTACCGGTAAACCGAAAGGGGCCATGCTGAGTGTCGAGCGTTACGCCTGGTCATGTGAGAAGCTGGTAGAGACGGTGAGTCTGACCCAGTCTGATCGCGGTTTCTCCTATCTGCCGTTGGCCCACATTACCGAGCGGGTCTATATCTACGGCGGCAGCCTTTATGGTGGCGCCGAAATCGCCTTCCCCGAATCCCTCGATACCTTTATTGACGATGTCAAACGTTGCCGTCCCACCGTCTTTATCTCGGTGCCGCGGCTATGGGCCATGTTCCGCATCAAGATCCACGAGAAGCTGCCCCAGAAGAAACTGGAGTTGCTGCTCAAGATCCCGCTCATCTCCGGTCTCATCAAACGCAAGCTGCAAAAAGGGCTGGGGCTGGATCAGGCCCGTGTGCTCGGCTGCGGCTCGGCGCCGGTCTCCCCTGCCTTGCTGGAGTGGTATCTGAGTATCGGTCTCAAGGTGACCGAGGCGTGGGGCATGACCGAGAACCACGCATTTTCGACCATCAACTATCCGTTCCGTGCTGACAAGATCGGTACCGTTGGCAAGGCGGGGCCCGGGGTGACCATCAAGATCTCCGATGAGGGGGAGATCCTCTGTCGTTGCGAAGGGATGATGCTCGGTTACTACAAGGATCCCGAACACAGCGCCGAGGCCATTGATGCCGAGGGCTGGCTCCACACCGGCGACATGGGCAAGCTGGACCGGGAGGGTTACCTCACCATCACCGGCCGGATGAAGGATGTGTTCAAGACTGCCAAGGGCAAGTATGTAGCGCCGGTCCCCATCGAAGGGATGCTGGGGCAGGAGCCCATTATCGAGCAGCTCTGCGTGATTGGTTACGGCATGCCGCAACCAGTGGCGCTGGTGCAGTTGGCCGAGAGCGCAGCCAAGGGAAATCGGGACGAGATCGTGGCCAGACTGGAGGCCGCCCGGGTACGGGTCAACGATCATCTGGAGTCCCATGCCAAAATTCGCGGCATTCTGGTGGTGAAAACCCCCTGGAATATCGAAAACGGCGTGCTGACTCCCACCATGAAGATCAAGCGTCATCTGCTGGAGCAAAAATATGCTCATGTCGGGGATCGCTGGCCTTCATCGCAAGTGGTGGTGTGGGAGGAGTAAATCCCGCCTTTTCCACATCGTGACAAACAACAACGGCCCTTGATGGGCCGTTGTTGTGTTTGGGGGTTATCACCCGTCGCGATTTGGCGGGCAAGTGAAACATGCCTTCTGGCTAGATCTGCGCCAGCGCAGCGGCCAGATCGGCGATCAGATCGTCGGCATCTTCCACCCCGATGCTGAAGCGGATGAGGTCGTCATTGACCCCGGCGGCGAGGCGGCTCGCCTCGTCCATGGCGGCGTGGGTGGTGCTGGCCGGATGGCAGGCCAGGCTCTCGAGATCGCCGAGGCTCACCGCCTGCACGAACAGCTGCAGGTTGTCGAGCAGGGTGGCGCAGCGCTCAAACCCTCCTTCAAGTTCAATGCTCACCATGCCGCCAAAGCCGCTGGCGAAGGCGCCGAGGGCATCGTGGCCCGGATGGTTGGCAAGCCCCGGGTAGATCACCTTCTTCACCGCCGGATGGGCGGCCAGAAACTCGGCCACCTTCTGCGCATTGTGCAGATGGGCATCCATCCGCAGGGGCAGGGTCTTGACCCCGCGCTGCAGCAGGTAAGCCTCCTGCGGGCCGATGGGGGAGCCGATATGCTTGAGGGCCACGGTGCGGATGGACTTCATCAGCGCGTGAGATCCCGCCACCACCCCGGCGATGATGTCGCCGTGGCCGCCCAGATATTTGGTGCCGCTGTGCATCACCACGTCTACCCCGAGCTCCAGCGGACGCAGCAGATAGGGGGTGAGGAAGGTGTTGTCACACACCGTAATGGCCCCCACCTTGCGGGCCGCTTCCACCACCACCCGCGGATCCACCACCTTGAGGGTGGGGTTGGTCAGGGTTTCGAACAGTACCACCTTGGTACCCGGGCGGATATTGGCCAGCAGATCCTGATCGCTCTCGTAGGCGGTGACCTTGATGCCGGCGCGGCTGAAGGTTTGCTTGAGAAACGCATCGGTGCCGCCGTAGAGCGGGCCGATATAGGCCACCTCATCGCCGCTGTCGGCCAGGGCATACATGATGGCGCTCACCGACGCCATGCCGCTCGCTACTACCAGCGCCTCATCTGCCCCTTCGAGCGCTGCCAGCTTCTGCTCCAGCTCGGCAGTGGTGGGGTTGCCAAAGCGGCTGTAGATAAAGCCGGGGGCCTGACCTGCAAAGCGCTCCTTGCCCGCCTGGGCGTTGAAGTAGCTGAAGGTGCTGCTCTGGTAGAGCGGGGTGGTGAGGGCGCCGGTCTGTGGGTCGATCCGCTGGCCGCTGTGTACGCTCATGGTCTTGAATTTCATCGTGTTGCTCCGTGATGGCCAGGCTCTGGCCATGACTGGTTGTGTTTTGTCGTTCATTGCTTGTTGTTCGTTGTCAGGGCGGGTATATCCATGCTGCTTGTGGCTCATGCATATACCCGCCTGCGGATCTTTGCGCTGCTTAGGCCGGTATCGCTTCGCTTTCAGTGCGCGGGAGGCGAGCAGGTTCCACCGGCCCATAGTGACGCGCTGCTACATCCGGGTGGGAGCGCAGCCGCCCCTTGAGTACGTTTTCCCCAACCTGATAGAAGAGCGGGTTGGTCGGGTCACTCTCCGGCCCCTGCGCTGCCAGCGCAGGGGAGAGGCTGAGCAGTGGCACGGTGGCATCGAGCCGCGCCGCCATAAAGAAGGCGCAGGAGAGGCGTGAGACGCCGGGCGGCGGGCTCACCACCCGATGCAGGGTCGCCTTGAGATAGCCGTTGGAGGCCAGCTCCAGCAGCTCGCCGATATTGACCACCAGCGCTCCCGGCAGGGGCGGCGCGGAGATCCAGCCGTCGGCCGTCTCGACCTCAAGCCCCGAGTGATTGTCCTGCATCACCAGCGTCAGGTAGCCGGGATCCTTGTGGGCGCCGACCCCCTGACTGCTGCCGCCCGCCTCTTGTCCCGGGTAGTGAATGAGCTTCATGTGCTGGTAGGGGGCGCCACGAATGCTGTCGTCAAACACTCCGACTGGCTGTTCCAGTACCTCGGCAAAGGCGGCGAGCAGGGTGATGGTGATATCGCTCAGCCGCTCCTGCCACGCCAGCAGGTGATATTTCATCTCGGGCAAGGCGGTCGGCCACTGGTTGGGGCCGATCAGCCGCTGCCAGGGTTCACGGATCTGTGCCGAAGGCAGGGTCTGCGCCTCATTCATGATATCGAACTGCTCGCGCAGGTCAGGCTGCTGGCGGGTCAGCTCGGCGCCGACCCGGTTGTAGCCGCGAAAGTGGGGGTTGTTGACCATCTGCACCGCCAGCTTCTCCTGCTCCGGCAGGGCAAAGAAACGCTCTGCCAGCGCCAGGGTTTCCCGCTGTTCGGTCTCGCTCAGACCGTGTCCTGTCAGATAGAAAAAGCCTACATCGCGAGCGGCCGCAGCCAGCCTGGTCAACATAGGGCGACGCATCTCGGGCGCCCCGTTGAGGGCAGCCAGATCGATGATCGGCAGTGGTGAATGTTCCATGTGCACCTCCTCACTCTTTCGTTATCTCTGGCGTCATCTCTTCTGCTGCCTCTAGTGCGGGCAGGCCTGATGAGCGGCAAACGGGATGGCGCGACAGCACGGCGGTATGCGCTTGCGGTGTGGTGCCATCTGGAATGAAGGGGATGCTACTGTTCGGTGTTATAAGACGGAAACAACAAATTATTCTTAGTTATATACAAAATTCGAAATGGAATTCGGCGCCTGATGGGCTGACGGTTTTTTGCGCAGTCATTGAGGGGTAAAGGGGAAATGATGAGGGGGATAGTGATAACCAGAGGCAAGCTGCCAGCGGCAAAAATGGCCAAAACAGAAGGGAGGCGGATGCCTCCCTTCTGTTTGCGCGGGTGTTCACCTGACTAGGTGCACAGGCGAGTGACCGCGCATTCTGGCCTTAACCGACAGTGGGCTCTCAGTAACCCAGGGTAAAGCGCTGGCGCAGGTGAGCCGGTTTTTCCACCTCGTTCAGCACGCCATCGGCCAGATCGCCAACCGTGATTCCGGCAGGTTGTTCGCCGCTAAAGAGCACCTGATCGCCCCCCATGCGATAGCCGCCGCGCTTCTCGCCCGGTTCGAGGAACACCGGGGGAGAGACAAAGCGCCAGTCGAGGGCGGTTTCACGACGCAGGGCGGTGAGACCGTCGCGGGCGGCCAGGGCTCCCTGTTGCCACTCGGCCGGAAACTCCGGTGTATCCACTAGCTGCACGCCGGGGGCGACTTCCAGACTGCCGGCACCACCGACTACCAGCAGCCAACTGTTGGCCGCTTTGGACGCATCGACAATCGCGTTGGCGCCTTTGAGGTACTGGTCGTAGATATCCGGCGCACTCCAGCCCGGGTTGTAGGCGCTGATCACCCGATCGTGCCCCTTGAGCACCTCGGCCAATGCCTGCGGGTTTTGGGCATCCACCGCCACGGCGGTGACCTGCGGATGGGCGGCCACCTTGCTGACATCGCGGACGATGGCGGTGACGTGATGGCCGCGGCTGACGGCCTCGTTCAGGATGGCTGAACCGACAAAACCGCTGGCACCGATCAGGGCAATCTTCATGGGAAACTCTC
This sequence comes from Aeromonas sp. MdU4, assembly GCF_041929505.1. Taxonomy (NCBI): domain Bacteria; kingdom Pseudomonadati; phylum Pseudomonadota; class Gammaproteobacteria; order Aeromonadales; family Aeromonadaceae; genus Aeromonas; species Aeromonas sp. MdU4. The sequence goes on from NZ_JBHFMW010000005.1 coordinate 41,111, forward strand.
CTTCGCTGTTGGAATGGGGCTATCCTACGCCGCCAGTTATGATTTAATAATCACCTCAAAAATGCATTCACTTATAATCTGGGTTTAATAATGGAACAGCTCAGACGTTACGCTATCTTCGCCGCCGTGGTGGAAGCGGGCAGTATGACCGGTGCGGCCAAGTCTCTTGGCATGACACCCTCCGCCGTCAGTCAGCATATCAGCCAGCTGGAGAGCCTGCTCGGGCTGCCCCTGCTCCATCGCTCCACCCGCCGCCTCAGTCTCACCGAGGCGGGAGAGGTGGTGTGGCAAGGGTGCCGAGCGCTGCAGCAGACGTTGAGCGAGACCGAGCTGCGTCTTTCTGAAGTGCGCGACGCCCTGCTCGGTGAGGTGCGGATCACTGCGCCGGTGGGGATGGCGGGCCAGCCGCTGGCACTGGCCCTCTCGCCGCTGCTGCAGGCCCACCCTGGCCTCACTATCCAGATCATCGCCGACGATGAGAAACGGGATCTGATTGCCGAGCGGATCGACGTGGCGCTGCGGGTTGGCACTTTGCCCGACTCGACTCTGGTGGCCCGCAAACTTGGTCAGACCCGGATGCTGCTCTGCGCCGCTCCCGCCTATCTGGCGCGCAAGGGGACGCCGCGCACGCCCACCGATCTGGCCACCCACGACTGGCTCTGTGGCGACATGTTGGGCAGCGGTTTATTGCTGCTGGATGAAAAGGGGGGCGAACACAGAGTGAGGTTCAAGGCCAAGGTACTGTGCAATAACGTGTTACCCCTACGCCAGTTTGCGCTGGCGGGGCAGGGGATCTCGCTGCAACCGGAAGGCGAAATCAGTGAGGATCTGGCACAGGGGCGCCTGCTTGAGCTGTTACCCGGCTTTCGGGTTGCACCGATGGAGATCCACGCCATCACGCCGCAGCGAGAGATCCCGGAGAAGGTGAGGCGGGTGGTGGAGGCACTGCGTAACTATTTCGGTATGACCAGCCCTTGAGTGACATCTTGCAGGTGCAACATGCCAGCCTGACGGTTGGTGGGCGCTTTTTAACTGTTAAGGTAGCTTAAAGTAAACTGACGGCCTGTACCTGCTGTTTGAACCAATTCAGCCCTGCATCCTGATTGGCGCTCTTGTGCCAGCTCATATAGACAGAGCCATCTTCCGAAGGCCAGGGGAGGGGGTAGCTGGCCAGTTGCAAGCTAGGGCCCAGCATATCCATATGCCACTGGCTGGCGACGCAAAGCAAATCGGTACGACTCACCAGATGGAGTGCGCTGAGCAATGAGTCACTTTCGTAGGCGATCTGGCGCGGTGGCAGCGGCGACTTGGTCAGGGTGTTGAGCAGCAGATTGTCGAGCCGTCTGGCTTGCAGCACCACATGTTTTTCGCTGAAAAAGGCATTCATATCGGGGGCTTGGCGGATCCTGGGATGATCCTTGCGACAGGCGATGCGCAGTGCTTGCGACATCAGCTTCACATTTTCGATACCCGGCTCAGTCATCGGCTTGATTGCCAGCACCAGATCCACGCTGTGCAGATAGAGGCTGTTCTGGCGCAGCGCTTCGTCCTGTACCTGGGTATTCCACTCCAGCTGACAGTTGGGGGCTTTGGTTTGCAGCAGGTTGTTGAGTTCCGGCAAGAAGAACAGGTCGATATCGGGAACTCCCGCGATGCGAAAAGTGCGCCGACTGGTTTGGGGATCAAAGAGATCCGTGCGTTGCAGGCTGCGCTCTATGTCGTGCAACGGCACCATGATCTCGCGGTGCAGGCTCAATGCCCGCGCCGTGGGGATGATCCCGCGGCCCTGACGGACGAACAGCGGTTCGCCCACCAGTGCAGTGAGGCGACTGATGGCCTGACTGATAGCAGAGGGGGTCATCTCCATCATCTCGGCAGCGGTAGTGACACCGCCATAGCGGATCACGGTGTCCAGGACACGAAAGAGGTTGAGATCGACTTGCGACATGGCTGACACCGTTAAGCACCATTAAAGAATCAGGATACGGCTTTGCCCTTTGCGAGGCCAGCATTGCCTGTCTGTTCTGTGATATTCAGCGGCTCTCAGCCGTTGCCCATCTTGCTGCGAATGCGTTCGAGCAGGCTTTGCAGACACGTTTGCTCCCGGTCGGCACTGCGCACCGCGCCATACATATGGCGACGAATACCGTTTCCGAGGGGGCGGGAGCAGAGCATCCCCTGCCTGACAAACTCCTCGCTGGCCCAGCGTGGCAAGGCGGCGACCCCGAGCCCGGCGGCGGCCATTTGCAGCATCACCGAGGTGTTGTCTACCGGCTTGCAGCGGGCAGGCTCCACCCCGGCGGGTTGCAAAAATCGGCTGAAGATGTCCATGCGGGCACGCTCCACAGGGTAGACCAGCAATACCTCCCGCTTGAGATCTTCCGGCACTATGTGGTGCTGGTGACAGAAGGGGTGATCCGGCGCCATCACCAGGGTGAGGTCGAAGGCAAACAGTGGCTCGAAGTGGAGATCGCCGCGCGCCTGCACGTCCGAGGTGAGCAGCAGGTCGAGTTGGCCGCCGAGCAGGGCTGCAAGGGCATCGAAGCCGGGTACCGACTCCACTTCCAGATCCACCCCCGGCCACTGGCGGCGAAAGTCGGGCAGCAACGGCAGCAGCCACTGGATGCAGCTGTGGCAATCGAGAGCCAGATGCAGCCTGCCTGCATCGCCGCTATGCAGGGCGTGTAGCTGCCTCTCGGTCTGGGCCAGCGCAGGCAGCACCTGACGGGCGAGGCCGAGCAGCTGGCTGCCTGCCGCGGTCAGCACCAGCGGGCGACTTTTGCGCAGGTAAAGCTCCAGATTGAGGCGGGTCTCCAGCTCTTTCAGCTGATGGGAGAGGGCGGACTGGGTGAGGTTGAGGGTGAGGGCTGCCCCAGCCAGCGAGCCCTGCTCGGCCAGTGCGCAGAGCGTTTTCAAATGCTTGATCTCTATCCCTGAATTGCTTGGCACTGCCATGAGAGGGCTCCTTGTGGTATTTCGTGTCGCTCTATTTTTGTTCTGGGACGTGGCTGCACCGCTGGTTCCTGCTGCAACCAGCCTCGGCATCCTTGCTGTACAGCTGATCGCAGGTCAGTTGAGAATTTTTTGAGGGCCACTTGAAGAGGATTCAATAGCCAGCGCCACCTTATCTTGTCATTTTGGATGTGTAAACATCTGGATGGCCAAATCATCCAGTTTTCCCATCAGATGAATGAGCATAAGGAAATGGACCTATGACACGAGCACACACCCTGGGCTTCCCCCGTATCGGCGCCAAACGCGAGCTGAAATTTGCCCTCGAATCCTACTGGCGTGGAGAGACCACTCAGGCGGAACTCGTTGCCGTGGGCAAGACGCTGCGCGAGCGTCACTGGTTGGCGCAGCACGCTGCCGGGGTTAATCTGCTGCCTGTGGGGGATTTTGCCTGGTACGATCAGGTGCTTGGCACCAGCCTGCTGGTGGATGCGGTGCCTGCCCGTCATCGTCATGGCGAGACCGATCTCGATACCCTGTTCCGGGTCGCCCGTGGTCGTGCGCCGACGGGCCCAGCGGCGGCCGCTGCCGAGATGACCAAGTGGTTCAACACCAACTACCACTACCTGGTGCCCGAATTTAGCCGCGATCAGCGCTTCAAGCTGGGCTGGAGCCAGTTGTTTGACGAGGTTGAAGAGGCCAAGGCGCTGGGGCTGCCGGTCAAGGCTGTGCTGCTGGGGCCGGTCTCCTACCTGTGGCTTGGCAAGGAGAAAGAGAGCGGCTTTTCGCGCCTTGAACTGCTCGATCGCTTGCTGATCGTCTATCAGGAGATCTTGGCTAAACTGGCCGCGCAGGGGGTGGAGTGGGTGCAGATCGACGAACCGGCGTTGACGCTGGACTTGCCGGACGAGTGGCGGCTGGTCTACCTCAACGCTTACGAGCGTCTGGCCGGTCCCTGCAAGCTGCTGCTTACTACCTATTTCGGCTCGGTGGCCCATCAGCGCGACATCATCACCAGCCTGAAGGTGGATGGCCTGCATCTGGATCTGGTGGCCGCCCCCGAGCAGTTGGAGACGCTGGTGCCGCATTTGCCAGCCCAGTGGGTTATCTCGGCCGGAGTCATCAATGGTCGCAACGTCTGGCGTGCCAACCTCGCCAAGCTGGCACCGACTCTAAAAGCACTGAAGGATAAGCTCGGCGAGCGGTTCTGGGTGGCCTCCTCCTGCTCCCTGCTGCACAGCCCGGTGGATTTGACCCTCGAATTGGATCTGGATCCCCAGACCCGCAGCTGGTTCGCCTTTGCCCTGCAAAAATGCTTCGAGCTGGGACTGCTCAGAGAGTATCTGGATGGGGGCGAGCTCGACAAAATCACCGCCTACAGCCAGCCCATCGTGGATCGGGAGTCCGACAGCCGGGTGCACAAGAAAGCTGTGCAGTCACGGCTCGCCAGCCTCACCAACAGCGATTTCGAGCGTCACAGTCCCTATCCGGTCAGGGCCCAGCTGCAGCGCTCGGATCTCAAACTGCCGCTGCTGCCCACCACCACCATCGGTTCTTTCCCGCAGACCTCGGAAATTCGGGTGCTGCGTCAGGATTGGCGGGCCGGTCGCATCGATGACCGCGCCTATGAGGCGGGCATTCAGGCTGAGATCCGCGATGCCATCGAACGGCAGGAGGCCATCGGGCTGGACGTGCTGGTGCACGGCGAGGCCGAGCGCAACGACATGGTGGAGTATTTCGGTGAGCTGCTGGATGGTTTTGCTATCACCCGTTTCGGCTGGGTACAGAGCTATGGCTCCCGCTGCGTCAAGCCGCCGGTGATCACCCGTGACATCGACCGCCCGACCCCCATGACCCTGGCGTGGACCCGGTTTGCCCAGAGCCTGACCGACAAGCCGGTCAAGGGGATGCTGACGGGCCCGGTGACCATCCTCTGCTGGTCCTTCCCGCGGGAAGATGTGAGCCGCGAGCAGTCTGCCCTGCAGATTGGGCTTGCCATTCGCGACGAAGTGGCGGATTTGGAAAGCGCGGGCATCAAGATCATCCAGATCGATGAACCGGCGATCCGCGAAGGGCTGCCGCTGCGCAAGCAGGATCACCAGGCCTATCTGGACTGGGCGGTGCGGGCCTTCCGTCTGAGTGCCAGCCCGGTGGCGGACAGCACCCAGATCCATACCCACATGTGCTATAGCGACTTCAATCTCATCATCGAGGCGGTGGCGGCGCTGGATGCAGACGTGATCACCATCGAGACTAGCCGCAGCCAGATGCAGCTGCTGGAAGCGTTCGAACGCTTCAACTACCCCAATGAAATCGGCCCGGGCGTCTACGACATCCACTCGCCGAACGTGCCGAGCCAGAGCTGGATTGAGGGGTTGCTGCGCAAGGCGGCCAGGCAGATCCCGGCCGAGCGGCTGTGGGTCAACCCGGATTGCGGCCTCAAGACCCGCGGCTGGGAAGAGACGGAAGCCGCTCTCAAAGTGATGGTCGATGCCACCAGGGCGCTGCGGGCCGAGCTGGCGTAACCGGCAAGCCGTGACCGCCATCGATAAGGTGGCGTGCTGACAAACTAACGGGAGAGGGGAAGCCAGTGTTTCCTCTTTCTTTTTATGTTCGCCACTTTTTCGCTGGTCACTGTTTCGTATGCACCGAAACCTTGCCGTAGCCCGCTTTGCACTAGGATCAAAGTTGGCAGGTGTGGATGGAGTTCGCGGCCATGAGAGTCGGAGTGCGTAGTGCAATCCTGTGGGGTTTGCTGCTGTGGCAGAGTGCATGGGCGGCGTCGGCGGAAGAGTTGAAGATGGTCTATTTTGACGACTTCGCTCCATATTCGTGGCGTGACGAACAGGGCAAGATGCGCGGGCTGATGATCGATGTGATGGATCTGGTTGCGAAGGAGATGGGGATCCGGGTCAGCCATAGCGGATATCCCTGGCAGCGGGCCCAGAAACTGGTGCAAGCAACGCAAGCCGATGGCTTTGTCACTATTGCGACCCATGAGCGGCGTACTTACACCCTGGTGGTAGAGCAGCCGGTCACTATTACCCGATTAACGCTGTTTACCCGACGAGATCACCCGGACATAGCGGTGTTTCAACATGCTGATCGATTGAGTGCGTTCAGCGCCTATACCTTTCTCGACTACTTCGGTAATGGCTGGGGCAAGGAGAATCTGGCCAGTTTCAAGGTTCACCATACCATCAACGTCGACAACGTTTTTAAAATGCTGGCGGCGGGGCGAGGGGACTTGATGGTGACAGACCCCTTGGTCGCGCGTTTCAAAATCAACCTGTTGGGTTTGTCCGGTAAGGTGGTTGAAGTGCCACTTCTGCTTGAATCGACCCCGTTTAATCTCTGTATTGGCAACCATTCCCGTTTTAATACCCGGGTGAATGAGTTCAATCACACATTGCAGAAATTGCGTCAAAGCGGTGAGCTGGCACGTATCGAAGCCCGCTATCGTTGACAGCTCCACTGACATCAACGCGTTTATTCTGGACAAATCTTTTCTTGCTCCATTTGTGAGATCGTCGCCCAGAAAGCCTCGATCAGCGGCCCGTTACTGTGGGGCGGGCGAATAAGACCGATTGTCCAGCATGCTTCGTTCTCCATCAGCGGCAGGGTGAGCACATCCGGGTGCTCGATGGTGGTGGAGGAGGGCACCAGGGTCCAGGCGATCCCGGCCGCAGCAGTAGCCACGCCAGCGGCGAAGTCATTGACATACTGGATACCCTGAAAGCGCAGTCCGCTCTGGGCCAGATAGTTCATCAGGTGATCGTAAAACGACGGTGCCTTGTCCCGGCGCAGGATCGCCAGCGGTTTATCCAACAGATCTGCCAATCCCCTCACATCTCGATAGCTGGCGGGCAGCACGGCGACGAAGTGGGCCCGTTCGACCGGCATGGCGTGCCACCCCTTGGGGGCGGGCAGGCGGCAAAAACCTAGATCCAGCTTGCCCTCGCTCAGCGCCAGCAACTGGTGGTGGGTGGAGAGATCGTTGAGTTCTATGGTCACCTGCGGCCGTTCGGCACGAAAGCGGGCGATGGCGGCGGGTACCAGCAGCTTGGTAGCGACGCCAAAGCCGATGCGCAGGATCCCCAGATTACCCGCCAGCACATCGCGGGCGGTGCGCGAGAGTTGCTCGCTGGCCGTCACCAGCGAGCGAGCATCTTCATAGAGGGCTCGCCCCAGCACGGTGAGACGGGTGGTGCTGGAATTGCGCTCGAACAGTTCGCCGCCCAGCTCCTCCTCCAACCGCCGGATCTGCTTGCTCAGCGCCGACTGGGTAACATGCTGGCGTACCGCCGCCTGGCCGAAGTGCAGTACCTCGCCCAGGGTGACGAAGGCCTTTAGATCCCGTAGCTCCACAGTGGCTCCTTCATTCCTTATGGGAATATTGAATGGTCATATTTGTCATTGGACGGAATTTTAGAACTGTTCGATGCTATTGCCAATTCAATTGGGTGCCGCTAGTCGGCGCAATCAAGGTGGTCAGAGCCGCCGCAGAAGGAGCAACACCAGATGCATCACCACAAGTTCAACGACTTCCCGAGCGATTTTCTGTGGGGCGCCGCCTCTGCCGCCTATCAGGTGGAGGGGGGCTGGAATGCCGATGGTAAGGGGCCCTCGGTGTGGGATCTCTTCACCAAGTTGCCGGGCAAGACCTTTGAGGGTAGCAACGGCGATGTGGCGGTAGATCACTACCACCGCATGGAGGAGGACGTGGCGCTGATGGCCGAGATGGGGCTCAAGGCTTACCGCTTCTCGGTGAGCTGGCCGCGCATCTATCCCACCGGTCGGGGGGAGGTGAACGAGGCGGGTCTTGCTTTCTACGAGAAGCTGATCGACACCCTCTTGGCGCACAAGATAGAGCCGGTGCTGACCCTCTACCACTGGGACTTGCCGCAGGCGCTGCAGGATGAGTACGGCGGCTGGGAAGACCGACGCATTATCGAGGATTTCGAGCGCTACTGCGTGACCCTCTATCAGCGTTTTGCCGGCAAGGTGAAGTACTGGGTGTCGCTTAACGAGCAGAACTACAACCTGACCAATGCCTATCAGCTCGGCACCCATCCGCCCGCAGTGCAGGATCGCAAGCGCTTCTTCGCCGCCAACCATATCGCCTTTCTGGCCAATGCCCGGGTGATCAAGGCGTTTCGCCAGCATGTGCCGAACGGCCTCATCGGCCCGAGCTTTGCCTATTCCCCTGCCTATCCGGCGTCGTGCGACCCGAAAGATATGCTGGCTTACGAGAATGCCGAGGAGTTCAACAACCTCTGGTGGCTGGATGCCTATTGCTTTGGCCGCTATCCGCAGGCGGCGCTCGCTTACTTACGGGAAAACGGCGAGGCGCCCGAGATCCTGCCGGGCGATTTGGAACTGCTGCGCGAAGGGACGCCCGACTATATTGGCGTCAACTACTACTACACCCTGACCTACACCGATAACCCTCTGGGTGGTCAGACCCTGCAGCGCATCAACACCACCGGCAAGAAGGGCACTACGCCGTCCAGCGGCATTCCCGGCCTCTACAAGACGGCGCCCAATCCGCACCTTGAGACCAGTAACTGGGACTGGGCTATCGACCCGACCGGGATGCGCATCGCGCTGCGTCGTCTCTCTTCCCGTTACGGCTTGCCGCTGATGATCACCGAGAATGGCCTCGGCGAGTTCGACAAGCTGGAGGCGGGCGACAAGGTGAACGATGAGTACCGCATCGACTATCTGCGCAGCCACGTCAAGGCGTGCCAGGAGGCGATGCAAGACGGCGTCGAACTGCTCGGTTACTGCGCCTGGTCGTTCACCGACATCCTGAGCTGGCTCAACGGTTACCAGAAGCGCTATGGCTTCGTCTATGTGGATCGTGATGAGCAGGGCGGGTCACTTCGCCGGATCAAGAAAGCGAGTTTCCACTGGTACAGCCAGGTGATAGCCAGCCAGGGCAAGCAGCTCTGACGATGTATCGCTTCGCGTAACAAGCGGGCCCGGGCAATCCCCGGGCCCGTTTGCTTTGGTTGCCATCTTTGACCGAGAGAGGAGAGGGCGCTGGAGTCTGCGGGCGTCGGAAGTGGGGCGCATTGCTTACCGTTTACTGATTTTGTCCTGCCAAAGCCGCTGACCCCTGCTATTATCTGCGGCCAAACATGAGCCAATAAAAATCAGGATATCGTGATGACTGACCACACTTTTATTCCCGGCAAGGACGCGGCGCTGGAAGACTCCATCGAACGCTTCCAGACCAAGCTGCAAGCTCTGGGCTTTGATATTGAAGAGGCCTCCTGGCTCAACCCCGTGCCGAACGTCTGGTCGGTGCACATCCGGGACAAGGAGTGCTCCCTCTGCTTTACCAACGGTAAGGGTGCCAGCAAGAAGGCGGCACTCGCCTCAGCCCTCGGTGAATATTTCGAGCGCCTCTCCACCAACTACTTCTTCGCCGACTTCTATCTGGGCGAGCAGGTAGCGAACGGCGATTTCGTTCACTATCCGAACGAGAAGTGGTTCCCCATCGAAGGGGATCAGCTGCCAGCCGGTCTGCTCGACAGCTTCACTCGCAAGTTCTACAACCCGGATGGCGAAGTGACAGCGGAGATGCTGGTGGACCTGCAATCTGGCAACGAGGAGCGCGGCATAGTCGCGCTGCCGTTCGAGCGCCAGTCCGATCACGAGACCGTCTACATCCCGATGAACATCATCGGCAACCTCTACGTCTCCAACGGCATGAGCGCCGGTAACACCAAGACCGAAGCGCGCACTCAGGCGCTCTCCGAGGTGTTCGAGCGCCACGTGAAGAACAGGATCATCGCCGAGGCCCTGAGCCTGCCGCAGATCCCGAGCGAAGTGATTGCCCGTTACCCGGGGATTGCCGCCTCCATCGCCGCACTGGAAGCCGAAGGCTTCCCGATTTATAGCTTCGATGCCTCGCTGGGTGGCCGCTATCCGGTCATCTGTGTGGTGCTGCTCAACCCGAACAACGGTACCTGTTTTGCCTCCTTCGGAGCCCACCCGCGCTTCGAAGTGGCCTTCGAACGCACCGTAACCGAGCTGCTGCAGGGTCGTGGCCTCAAAGATCTCGACGTGTTCGTGCCGCCGTCATTCGACAACGATCAGGTGGCGGATCACCACAACCTCGAGACCCACTTCATCGACTCCTCGGGCCTTATCAGCTGGGATCTGTTCAAGGAAGAGGCTGACTTCGAGTTCGCCGATTGGGACTTCCGCGGTACCTCGCAAGAGGAGTTCGATCACCTGATCGGCATCTTCCACGAGCTGGAACAGCCGGTCTATATCGCCGACTACGAGCACCTGGGCGTCTATGCCTGCCGCATTCTGGTGCCTGGCATGTCCGACATCTATCCGGCCGAAGATTTGCTGCTCGCCAACAACACCATGGGCGCCCACCTGCGTGAGACCATCCTGGCGTTGCCCGGGCTGGAATGGGATGCCGAACAATATATGGCGTTGTTTGATCAACTGGATGAAGAGGGGCATGACGAGCGTACCCGTGTGCGCGAGCTGCTCGGCATCGCCGCCGCCAAGGGCACCGCTCTGCATACCTTGCGCGTCGGCGAGCTGAAAGCCATGCTGGCGCTGGCTGCCGGTGAGCTGGAGACGGCGATGGATCTCATCGACTGGACCATGGAGTTCAACCAGTCAGTCTTCACTGCCGAGCGGGCCAGCTACTACCGTGCCCTGCGTGCCTGTGTCGAGCTGTTCCTGGACGAGGAGCGGGATCCGGAGCAGTATCGTGCCGTCTTCACCCGCATGTATGGCGAAGAGACGCTGGCCCAGGCGTGGGCCCATGCCAGTGGCGACGAGCGTTTCCACGGACTGGAGGCGGCTGACTTGTCGCTTGCCCAATTCCCGCTGCATCAAAAGCTGCTGGCGGCCTACGAGAAGCTGCAAACAGCCAAGCGAGCCCACCACTGGGTGTAATCGTTGCTGTAGAGGAAGGGGCCGTGTGGCCCCTTCTGTTTATTGTGTGGCAATGTTGGGGATTGTTATTCAAAGATGAAATAAAAAACAAAAAATACCCCTAATGGGGTTGATAAGAGAGTCAAGAGTGTGCTGTTGGGCTGCAAAGATATCTTGCCAATACCAGCTTTCCATGCATGCCAATAAATTCTTTAAAATCATTGTATTAAAAATATGGCATTTCTGTTTCAGCTGAAACCTGGTGTAAACTGGCGCAGCCGTTGCACTAAAAAATTTGTAGTAAAATTACATTCGCAGTCTGATAAACTTGATCGATGTCAATTTTGGCCATTTGGGCCTTTGTTATGATTTCAACAGGCAAAACATTCAGGTAGATAATAATTGAAAGCTGAATCCCCATTCGATTGTCTCAAGCCCGAAGCCATCGCTGCACTGGCTGAAGACATCACCTATGCCAAGGCTACCAAGCCGGCATACAAGGTCATTCCACTGGCCATCACCGCAGGCGCTTTCATCGCCATCGCGTTTATCTTCTACATTACTGTTACTACCGGTACCGGCTCCATGTCCTGGGGTATGGCCAAGCTGGTTGGCGGTCTCTGTTTCTCTCTCGGCCTTATTTTGTGTGTGCTGCTCGGTGCCGAGCTGTTCACCTCCACCACCCTGACGCTGGTGGCCAAGGCTGCCAATCGCATCAGCTGGGCGCAACTGCTCAAGAACTGGGGTCTGGTCTACTTCGGTAACCTGATCGGTGGTCTGCTGATGGTTGGCCTCATCATCATGTCGGCGGAATATACCGCGGCAGATGGCCAGTGGGGTCTCAATGCCCTGAAAGTGGCTCAGCACAAAATTCACCACACCTTCTTCGAAGCCGTTGCATTGGGTATCCTTTGTAACCTGATGGTGTGTCTTGCTGCCTGGATGGCCTTTGGTGCCCGCAGCGCGACTGACAAGGTAGTGGTTATGCTGCTGCCAGTTGCCATGTTCGTTGCCGCAGGTTTCGAGCACAGCATCGCAAACATGTTTATGATTCCGGTTGGTATCGCTATCCACAGCGTGGCTAGTCCGGAATTTTGGCAGGCCATCGGCCAGGATCCGGCAACCTTTGCTGACCTGACCGTATCCAACTTCGTCCTACACAACCTCATCCCTGTTACCATCGGCAATATCATCGGTGGTGGCGTGATGGTTGGTCTGACTTACTGGTTTATCTTCCGTCGTCATCATTAAGGATGATTGCGGGATACTACATCAATACCGTGTGAGGTAATGAAAAATGGCAGAACTTAACGAACAGTTCCAAAAAGCATGGGAAGGCTTCGCGGCCGGTGAATGGCAGACCTCTGTCAACACCCGTGACTTCATCCAGAAGAACTACACCCCGTATGAAGGTGACGAGTCCTTCCTGGCTGGCGCGACCGAAGCTACCACCAAGCTGTGGGACAAGGTCATGGAAGGCATCAAAATCGAGAACCGCACTCATGCGCCGGTCGATTTTGATACTGACCTGCCCTCCACCATTACCGCACACGATGCCGGTTATATCGATCAAGGTCTGGAGCAGATCGTTGGTCTGCAGACTGACAAGCCGCTGAAGCGCGCCATCATCGCCAACGGCGGTATCAAGATGGTTAAGACTTCTTGCGAAGTGTACGGTCGTCAACTGGACCCGATGGTCGAGAAGATCTTCACCGAGTACCGCAAGACTCACAACCAGGGCGTGTTTGACGTTTACACCAAAGACATCCTGAACTGCCGTAAGTCTGGTGTTATCACCGGTTTGCCGGATGCCTACGGCCGTGGCCGTATCATCGGTGACTACCGTCGTGTCGCTCTGTACGGTATCGACTTCCTGATGGCCGACAAACTGGCCCAGTTCAAGTCCCTGCAAGCTGACCTGGAAAACGGCGTAAACCTGGAAGCCACCATCCGTCTGCGCGAAGAGATCTCCGAGCAGCACCGTGCCCTGGCACAGATGAAGGTAATGGCTGCCAAGTACGGTTGCGATATCTCCGTACCGGCCAAGAACGCCAAAGAAGCCGTACAGTGGACCTACTTCGCCTACCTGGCGGCAGTCAAGTCCCAGAACGGTGCAGCCATGTCCTTCGGTCGTACCTCCAGCTTCCTGGACGTGTACATCGAGCGTGACCTGCAGAAAGGTCTGATCACCGAGCAAGAAGCCCAGGAGCTGATGGACCACATGGTCATGAAGCTGCGTATGGTTCGCTTCCTGCGTACCCCGGAATACGATTCACTGTTCTCCGGCGACCCGATGTGGGCTACCGAGACTCTGGCTGGTATGGGCGTTGATGGCCGTACTCTGGTCACCAAGAACAGCTTCCGTATGCTGAACACCCTGTACACCATGGGCCCGTCTCCTGAGCCGAACCTGACCATCCTGTGGTCCGAACAGCTGCCGATCGGTTTCAAGAAGTACTGCGCCAAGGTATCCATCGAGACCTCTTCTGTTCAGTATGAGAACGATGACCTGATGCGTCCGGACTTCAACAACGATGACTATGCCATTGCTTGCTGTGTGTCCCCGATGGTGATTGGTAAGCAGATGCAGTTCTTCGGTGCTCGTGCCAACCTGGCCAAGACCATGCTGTATGCAATCAACGGCGGTATCGACGAGAAGCTCAAGATCCAGGTCGGTCCTAAAACTGACAAGGTGACCTCCGAGTTCCTGGACTATGACGATGTCATGTCTCGTCTGGATAGCTTCATGGATTGGCTGGCCAAGCAGTACGTTGCTGCGCTGAACATCATCCACTACATGCACGACAAGTACAGCTACGAAGCCTCTCTGATGGCGCTGCACGACCGTGACGTATATCGCACCATGGCGTGTGGTATCGCGGGTCTGTCAGTTGCAGCTGACTCCCTGTCTGCCATCAAGTATGCCAAGGTCAAGCCGGTTCGTGACGAAGATGGCGTTGCAGTCGACTTCGAAATCGATGGTGAGTACCCGCAGTTCGGTAACAACGACGAGCGCGTTGACGATATCGCCTGTGATCTGGTTGAGCGCTTCATGAAGAAAATTCAGAAGCTGAATACCTACCGCGGCGCTGTTGCTACCCAGTCTGTTCTGACCATTACCTCTAACGTGGTATATGGCAAGAAGACCGGTAACACTCCGGATGGTCGCCGTTCAGGTGCTCCGTTCGGCCCGGGTGCCAACCCGATGCACGGTCGTGACCAGAAGGGTGCCGTTGCTTCCCTGACTTCCGTCGCCAAGCTGCCATTCGCTTACGCTAAAGATGGTATCTCCTATACCTTCTCCATCGTTCCGAACGCACTGGGCAAAGACATGGACGCTCAGAAAGCCAACCTGGCTGGCCTGATGGACGGTTACTTCCACCACGAATCCAACGTAGAGGGTGGTCAGCACCTGAACGTGAACGTGATGAACCGTGAAATGCTGCTGGACGCCATGGAAAACCCGGAGAAATATCCGCAGTTGACCATCCGCGTATCCGGTTATGCCGTTCGCTTTAACTCTTTGACCAAAGAGCAACAGCAAGACGTCATCACACGTACCTTCACCGCCTCTCTGTAATCGAGATTCAGTGAGTAAAACCGGCGCCAAGGCGCCGGTTTTTTTATGCGTGTGATTTAGGGGGAATGGATCTCTAGAGCAGCCCCATAGTGGCCACAAAGATTGTCATGGGATATTTGAACAGGGCCAAGGTGCAACAATTCACCAGGATTGACCTTGGCACGGTCTGTAATGCGATCATGATTCATCCACGCTTTATCACTCAATAGGGCGGTGGCTTTGCCTGTCATTGTGTCACTGTCACGCGCTAGGCCACGGCGAACAGGCTCAGTCTACGGGTGAAAGAGACGCCATCGCGGGTAGAAAGCAATATCCATAAGCCTGTGGTTATGGAATCATTCTCTGTCTCTGTCTCTGTCTCTGTCTCTGTCTCTGTCTCTGTCTCTGTCTCTGTCTCTGTCTCTGCCAATGTGCAAGTCTGCTGTTGGGAGGAGGGGGCTAGGCTTGAGCCTGCCAGATATGTGTGGGCTTTAGCCAACCAAGCTACCATCCCTGTTTGCAGAAACGACAAGGGCCGCACTATGTGCAGCCCTTGCCTCTAGAAAATGGTTAGTTGAGCACGTCAGCTGGCCCAGGTAATGATGTGATCAATCCACTCACCAGCCTGATCTTCGTGAATGACCTTGCCACGAACGGATTGACCTGCCTGATGCATGGCGGAGCGACTGCCGGTCAGCAGAGGATGCCACTCTGGCAGCGTGTCACCCTCCGCCAGCAGGCGATAGGCGCAGGTAGAGGGGAGCCAGTCATATTCAGCAATCTTGTCATGGGTGATCTGCAGACAGTCAGGCTCTATTTTGAAACGATTGGGATAGTCAGAGCACTGACAGGTCTTGGTGTTGAGCAGGTTGCAGGCGACATTGGTAAATACCAGTTCGTCGGTATCCTCATCGATCAGTTTGTTGAGGCAGCATTTGCCACAACCATCGCAGAGGGATTCCCATTCGGACTCAGTCATCTGCTGCAGACTCTTGGTCTGCCAGAAGGGGGCTTGCATCATACCGCTCACTTAATACACCTGATAAAACGCGTGGTTATACCCCTTGTTATCCAGTATTTCAAGGAGAGGGTTACTCAGGTGGGAGAATTGTCATCTTCAAGTCACACCAGGTACTACTCACAGTGTCTTCATGTTGCCCAAATTGACTCGCCTGCTAGCAATAAAATATGCAGGCTTCAATGTCTGTTCGGCATGATTAACCAGCTTATGTTTTTCTTTAGTATCAGTTACATATGCTAATTCAGTCTGTCTGCTTGCAGCAAGAAAGGCCAAATGACCTCCGGTGCCTGTCCTCAGGCTGTGCCACGCCTGTTTCTCAGATAAAACATCGCGGTGCATGTTGTTGGTCAATCTGCCACGGCGAGTTGGAGGGGCCTGTATGAGCGTTCGTTTTTTGTCTTAATGATTGAGATAGATATCTTGCTCTGCATAGGCCAACTGATGTGTGCCAAGGTTACTCCGTTTAGTGCCAAAGAAGCGCGTCAGTACGCCAGATTGTTGCCCCAGTCGCTGCAGCTTGACGTGATCCAGCTCGATCTGCTCGGGTAGCCAGGTAAACACAGCAGCGCAGTGACCATTGCCCAGGCTGCGTTCCAGGGTTTGCTGCCAGTTCTTGATTTTGGGGCTGTGTACCACCAGCACTCTGTTGGGATCGATGCCTCGCTCTTCAAGGTGGCTTGCTGTGGGGCGCCCCGGCGGGGCGATCAACAAGATCCAGCCGGCATGAGAGTCACCCAACTTGCTCAGCTCGCTGAGAAACTGATCATTAGCCTGGATAGTCACACCATAATGAGCCGATTCAGCTTTACAGGCGGTTCTGGTTGGCCAGGGGTTGCTCATGACACGATTCATCGCAAAGGGCAGTGAGTGCAGAGGCTGGTTCATATATGTTTTCCTGTATGAATATCCAAGCTGTATGCACATACAGTAGTTCTATCCTGAGGCAGTGACAAGGTGTTTTTGCTGAGAAATGTGATGAAGTTGGCAGGAGATGTTCATAACTTCATGTTTTTAAATGTTATTTAATCTAAGTTTTACTGTGTGTTTTTCATGCTATGGACAAAACCCGTGGAACGACCCATGGTTATACAGGTCATTTAAAGGAGGTGCCGCTATGGATATCAGTACCTTGCAGCGTCTGGATGCCAACATATTGTTGGGCATCATCAATGAGAAACTAAGGCTTGAGTGTGACGGGCTGGAGGAGTTGCTGGCCTATTACGATATGAGTGAAGAGCTGTTGGCGGGGCGTCTGGATCAGATTGGGTACCACTATGACCCATTGAGTAATCAGTTCAAGCCATATCCTTGAGGATGAAATGATTGCTGCATCTTTATACGATAATTTACCCGGCGCATTGAAATCGGTTTCAATACGCCCTTTTAGTGTCTATTTTCAATGGTTTTCAAGGCTTGGCAATCTCTGAAAACCTATTCATGTCATAATATTTTCATTTTGACATTAACGCCATGATAATAAAGGAAATGTTTGTTCTTATGTGATCAGTTAAAGGAAAGGGTTTTCAAGATTTTAAGGCTGTTTTTATCGGTTAAAGTGTGACTTGCGTTAACTTTTAATTCTGTGGCTTTAGTTAGTATTCTCACGCCGGATATATTTTGAGATAACAACAGCGCCGGTCCCGCTAGCGGGATAACAATTTTATTTGTAACGAAGGAATATGGTTTATGGCTACCAAGAAGAAGACAGACCAGGATCTCCAACTGGATAAAGATCAGCTCAAGGCGAGTATCGTGCGTCACCTGCGTTCTACCTTGGGTACAAGCGAACAGAAAGCCTCTCCCGAAGCGTGGTGGAAAGCTACCGCTGCGGCCGTCAATGAACAGGTGTACGAGCGCCTGACCCGTACTCAGCAGACTCATTTCAAGAAAGATACTCGTGCCATTCACTATCTCTCTGCTGAATTCCTGATGGGGCGTCTGACCTCCAACAACCTGCACAACCTCTCTTTGTACAAGACCTGTGAAGAGGCTCTGGGTGAACTCGGTCTGGAACTGACCGACCTGTGCGAACAAGAGCCGGACATGGCTCTGGGCAACGGTGGTCTGGGTCGGTTGGCTGCCTGCTTCATCGACTCGCTGGCCACCCTGAACTACCCGGCGGTTGGCTATGGTATCCACTACGAACACGGCCTGTTCCGTCAAGAGATCCAGGATGGCCGTCAGATTGAGCGTCCGGACTCCTGGCGTGAATATGGCAACCCGTGGGAGATCTGCCGTCCCGAATCAGTGCAAGAAGTACCACTCTACGGTTATGTCGAGACCGTGTTTGGTGACAATGGCGGCCTGAAAAAGGTATGGCACGCCGGTCGCAAGATCAAAGGGGTGCCTTGGGATATCCCGGTTGTTGGTTTTGGCGGTCACACCGTCAACATCCTGCGTCTGTGGGAATCCCGTGCCTCTGAATTTTTTGACTGGGACGTGTTTAACGCTGGCGGTTATATCGACTCCCAGGCAGAGAAAGCCCAGGCTGAAACCATCTCCAAAGTGCTCTATCCGAACGATGAGACCGATGCAGGTAAAGAGCTGCGTCTGATCCAGCAGTATTTCTTCTGTGCTTGTTCCATCAAGGACATCATGCGTCGCTACAAGCGGGTGCATGGTTCTGATTTCAGTAACTTTGCAGCGCAGATTGCCATTCAGCTCAATGATACCCACCCGACTGTTGCCATTCCGGAACTGATGCGGGTGCTGGTGGACGAGGAGGATTTGAACTGGGATGCCGCTTGGGCTATCTGCTATCAGGTGTTCTCTTACACCAACCACACCTTGCTGCCGGAAGCGCTGGAGAAGTGGTCGGTCAGTCTGTTCGAGAAGGTGTTGCCTCGCCATCTGGAAGTGATTTACGAGATCAATGCCCGCTTCCTGAGCGAGTTGGTCGAACCCAAATGGCCAGGTAACGACGCCATCAAGGCCAAGCTTTCTATCATCGAAGAGGGTGATGTGCGCAAAGTGCGCATGGGTAACCTGTGTGTGATCGGCTCGTCAAAAGTGAATGGCGTCGCCGAGATCCACTCCAAGCTGGTGAAAGAAGATCTGTTCCCCGAGTATGCCGAACTGTGGCCGGAAAAAATGTGCAACGTCACCAACGGGGTTACCCCGCGTCGTTGGCTGCTGGCCTGTAACCCGGAACTGGCTGCACTCTATAACGAGGTGGTGGGCAAGGAGTGGCCGCTGCAGCTGGACAAGCTGCGTGGAGTAGTGAAGTTTGCTGATGACAAAGCGTTCCAGAAGCAGTTCATGACCATCAAGCGTCACAACAAGGAGAAACTGGTCAAAGTCATCAAAGCCGAAACCGGCATCGATGTCAGCGCCGAGGCGATCTTTGACGTTCAGATTAAGCGTCTGCATGAGTACAAGCGCCAGCAGCTGAACCTCATCCACATCATGGCGCTCTATCGTCGTCTATTGGCCAACCCGGATTACGACATGCATCCGCGGGTGTTTATCTTCGGTTCCAAAGCGGCACCAGGTTACAAGCTGGCCAAAGACATCATCTACGCCATCAACAAGCTGGCAGAGCGAGTCAATAATGACGCCCGTATTCAAGGCAAGCTGAAGGTGGTGTTCATGCCGAACTACCGCGTGAGCCTGGCCGAGAAGCTGATCCCAGCTGCTGATGTCTCCGAGCAGATCTCCACTGCAGGTTACGAAGCCTCCGGTACCGGCAACATGAAGATGGCATTGAACGGTGCTATCACTATCGGGACTCTGGATGGGGCCAACATCGAGATCGCAGAAGAGGCGGGAGCTGAAAACTGCGCCATCTTCGGTCTGAACGTGGACGAGGTGAAGGCACTGAAGGGACGTGGCTACAACCCGTACGACTTCTACTATGCTAACTCAGAGTTGAAAGCCGTGCTGGATTGGTTTGATACCGACTACTTCACGCCGGGTCGTCCGGGTGAGTTGGCCTCCATCAAGCGCTCCTTGCTGGAAGGGGGAGATCCTTACCTGACGCTGGCTGACTTCCAGTCCTACTCGGATGCGCACAAGCTGATCGATACTTGGTATCGTGATCCGGCACTGTGGGCGAAGAAAGCCATCATCAACTCGGCCACCATGGGCAAGTTCAACTCTGACCGCTCCATTCAGGACTATGTGGATCGGATCTGGGATCTGAAGGCTTGCAAGATAGGTTAATCAGATACAGAGATGACAAAACCCCCGCAATGCGGGGGTTTTTGTTTAGTTAGCAGGCATGAGGGTAATCAGAGAATGTCACCGACAAAGTAGGCTAGCAGCGCTAACAGCGCGGTAAACACCAGATTCAGGGACATTCCTGCTTTCATCATCTCTTGCTGGCGGATGTGACCACTAGCAAAGACGATGGCATTGGGCGGGGTGGCAACCGGCAGCATAAAGGCGCAGGAAGCCCCGATAGCGATCAAGACCGCCATCACGATAGGGGAGACGCCGAGAGCCTCCGCCACACCGGCGAACAGCGGTATCAGCAGGGCAGCGGTGGCCGTGTTGGAGACCAGTTCGGTCAAAAACACCACAAAAGCGGCCAGCATCAACAAGATCACGAAGATATTTGCGTGGGAGAGCACGGCTGACAGATGTGCAGCCAGAAAAGCGCTGGTACCGGTCGCTTTGAGAATGGCGCTCAAGGTCAAACCGCCGCCAAACAACATCAGTACGCCCCAGTCAGTGTTCTGGTTCACATCGTCCCAGCTGGCAACGCGGCTGACGACGATGGCCACGATAGCACCCATGGCAATCAGGGTATCGAGTTGCGGGATACCACCAAAGGCATTGGATATGGGTTGTGAACCGATCCAGAGCACAACGGTAGTCAGGAAGATAGCCAGGGTGACTTTACGCTCGCGAGTCCAGTTGATGGTGACATCCTGGATCTCGACACGGTGACTAAGTTGCGGACGGGTGACCAGATAGAGCAGGGCAATGCCGCAGGGCATCAGGATCAGTACCACCGGAATGCCGAACTTCATCCAGTCGGTGAAGCCGATCCCCATCTGGGCGGCAGCGATGGCGTTGGGGGGACTGCCTACCAGAGTACCGATGCCGCCGATGCTGGCGCTATAGGCGATGCCAAGCAGAACAAACACAAAGGTGGCACGATCTTTCTTGCTATCGAGGCGGGTCAGCATACCGATAGCCAGTGGCAGCATCATGGCGGTGGTAGCGGTGTTACTGATCCACATGGACATGGCGGCCGTGATGGTAAAGAGCAGAATGACGCCCCAACCGAGATGACCGTTGGCGAAGTGCATCACCTTGCCTGCCATCAGGGTATCCAGCCCCTGTTTGGACAGCGCAGCTGCGAGAGCAAAACCACCGAAAAACAGGAACAGGATCGGGTTGGCGAAGTCGGTAAGGGATTTGCTCATGTCAAATACCCCGAGCACGGTGGCAAGCAGGGGGACGAGCAGAGCGGTGATGGTGACATGGAGGGCTTCGGTCAGCCAGAGAATGGCGATGAAGACCAGAATGCCCAACCCCTTGTTGACCATGGGATCAAACGGGAGCCAGGCCAGCATGGCACAAAGTAGCAGGACATCCAGGATGACGATCCCTGATTTGATGTCCAGCCAGCGAGACGGAGCAGAGGGTACAGCCGATGTGTGCATATTGTTCTCTCGGTTAATTTATGGTTGTTTTTGTGTTGCCGAGATTACATCTGTTCACTTGTTTGAAACAGGTTCTATTGCTCAAAATCTGTCACTACTCACATAGTGATTGATAGAAAGGGTCTGAATTAAACACAAATAAAACATGTGCGCAGCATAAATCAAACATAAATGAACTGTTCCAGCCACTGTTTAAACATGCTTTTGGGCAGTGAACCGTTTATCTGTGTCACGATTTCCCCTTGCTTGAAGACCATCAGGGTAGGAATGCTGCGGATTGCGTAACGGGCGGCGAGGCTCGCCTGTTGCTCCGTATCGACTTTGACAAAGCGCATACCGGGTTCTAATTCGTGTGCAACTTCATGAAATACTGGTGCAAATTGTTGGCATGGTCCGCACCAGCTGGCCCAGAAATCGACAACAACCGGGATATCGGAGTTGATCAGGGTATCGAATTGTTCAACGCGCCCGAGACAGGGAGTCTGACTGAACATGAGGGCTTTGCAGTGCCCACATTTGGCTGAATTATTTATCTGCGTGACCGGAAGACGGTTTCGGGTAAAGCAATGGCTACAATAAGTAGTGATAAATGACATAATTGGCTCCTTCAATAGCTGTGCTGACGGGGATATCGTTCCCAAGTGAGAGCCACATAATAACGGTAACACAGCCACTGGCGGGAGTGGATCCTCATGCGATCTTCGCCCTGCCAGATAATTCAGCGACCACAAGTTGAGAGTCGAGACGGGATGAATAAAGGATCACGGAAGAGCCCTGTGGTGCCAGCGCTGGTAGCTGCCTTGTTGCTCGGTTTTTCGGGCTTCTGTTGGCAACTGCTTAGCCAGCAGCAGCAGGCGCACAATCTGAATGAGGCGGCTGAGGTCGTGCTGAACCGGATCAATTCTGACAGCGTTTACCTGCTTGGTCGGGAAAATGCCAACGATAGCAATGTTCAGCAGCGCCTTGGCCAGTTATCTATCGTCCTGGATACTTTTGTGCGGACGATCCGCAGTGATCCCGAGGTCGAACAAGCCCCTCTTTCTCAGGACTTGTTGCGGGACCTGGATGCTTACCTGATGGATCTGGCCAAGCTGCATGCCATGGAGATGGCGATTGAATACATAGCTCAACCCTTTCAGCATCAGTTGCAGAAAGTACGCGAGAGTGCCCCGCCAGACAGTGAGTTGCATCTCGATGTGAATGAACTGGCTCAGTTAATCAATTATTTGCAGCACAGCTCGGATAGTAATGAACAACAGCAGTTGGTGCTGTTGCAACGCTCACTCACTGCCCGTTATGGCGCACTTCCCGAGGTGATCACGCTGGTAAAACTGAGCGAAGATTTTAGTCGTCAGGTGATGGCTTATCACACCCTGCGCTACCGATTGATCGATATGCATGTGATTGAAAGTCTGGTGCGCTGGAAGCTGGATAAACTGGAACGCGCCTCGTCATTGATGAACCGATTCTATCTCATTGTGCTGGCGGGGGCGTTGATCTGTTTCGCTCTGGTGGCCTATACCCTGTGGCGCCGCAACCAGAAACTGAGTGAACTGTCGCGCCAGACGGGCTTGCTGGCCCAGGCCAAGAGTGATTTCCTGGCCAACATGAGCCACGAGATCCGCACCCCGATGAATGCCATCATCGGTTTCAGTTCTCTGGCGTTGCAAACCGAGTTGGATCAGCAACAGCGTGACTATCTTGGCAAGATCAAGTCCTCCTCCGACACCTTGCTGCTGCTCATCAATGACATTCTCGATCTAACCAAAGTGGAATCCGGCAAGCTGACGCTGGAAGAGATTGATTTCGATCTCAGTGAACAGCTCGACTCATTGGCGGGTATGTTTGCCGATCTGGCAGAACGTAAACATGTCGAGGTGATCATTCGCAAGTCGCCAGAGGTGCCGGTCTTCTTGCGTGGAGATCCCCTGCGGTTGGGGCAGGTGCTGGTCAACCTTGTTAACAATGCCATCAAGTTTACCGAGCGCGGTGAGGTGGAGGTCTCCATCGAGCTGGCCAATCCTCATCCGATGCGGATCCGCTTCAGTGTGCGCGATACCGGTATCGGCATTGCCGAGGAGAAACTGGCGCAGCTGTTTCAGGCGTTCACCCAACTGGAGGCGGGTAATACCCGCAAATATGGCGGCTCTGGCCTGGGGCTCAATATCTCCCAACGTTTGGTTGAGCTGATGGGCGGGCGGATCACAGTCCAGAGCAAGCCGGGGGTCGGGTCGCTGTTCCAG
Source organism: Aeromonas sp. MdU4 (assembly GCF_041929505.1). Lineage (NCBI taxonomy): Bacteria > Pseudomonadati > Pseudomonadota > Gammaproteobacteria > Aeromonadales > Aeromonadaceae > Aeromonas > Aeromonas sp. MdU4. The sequence continues at coordinate 64,409 of NZ_JBHFMW010000005.1, forward strand.
TTTGAAATTCCGATCGCGCAGGCCGTTTACGGTGTGGCTGGAAGGAAGGTTTTTTTCGAGAACCAGCCGATGGTGATGGTGATGGACGACAACGAGCTGGTGCTGGATCTGGCCCGCGATATTTTGACTCGGGCTGGCGTGCGGGTGGTGCCGGTCAACTCCCTTTCTCGAGGTCGGCAGCTGTTGTGTGAAGAGGGACAGAACCTGCGGTTGGCGATTCTCGACTGGCGCATGGGTCAGGAGGATGGGCTCGATCTGGCGCTGGAGATGTATCAGCATAGCCAGTGGCGGAGGATCCCTATCCTGATGATCAGTGCCTGGGCCAGAGAAGGGTTGCACGCCCGAATGGACAGTATGGGATTGACCCATTTTCTGCCCAAACCTATGACCGAGAATGCACTGCTAGCCAAGGTGGACGAGTTGCTCAACGGCAGCTCCTACGAGCTTAATCTGCGTAAAGCCGAAGTTCAGGGGGATCAGCAGCATTTTAAATCCTTGCTGCAGGGAACTCGGGTGTTGCTGGCTGAAGACAATCGGGTTAATCAGCAGCTCATCATTGAGTATCTGCGCCGGGTCGATGCCCAGGTCTGCGTGGTCAGCAATGGTCGGGAAGCGGTGGAGCGGGTTTCCGAACAGCCTTTTGATGTGATCCTGATGGATTTGCAAATGCCGGTGCTGGACGGGCTGGATGCGACACGCCAGATCCGCAAGATGGTGGACAAGCACGATGTCCCCATCATTGCGCTCACAGCCAGTGCCATGCCGGGTGACAAGGAGCGCTGTCTGGGAGTGGGGATGAACGGCTATGTCACCAAACCGGTGAGCAAGCTGGATCTCTATAACAACCTGTTGCAGTGGGTGAAACCGCAAGGGGTTGAGCAGGCGGGGCTGATGGAGGTGAAACCACCGGATTTGATGGGGCTCCTCGACCTGGACGATGCTCTCAAACGGCTGGAGCAGGACAAGGAGGCGCTGCAGATCCTGTTCAAGTTGTTTATGTCGGAGCACAAAGATGATCTGTGGGAGATCCGCTCCGCGCTGCGCCGTCAGCAACCCGAAATCGCCAGCAAGCTGCTCCATACCCTCAAGGGGGTGTCGGCCAATATATCGGCTTCCCGCTTGCAGGTCGTCGCTGGCGATCTGGAGTGGCGGTTGCGGCAAAACGAGGTACTGAGCGAGACGGATCTGGAGCAGTTGCAGCAGGTGTTCAGTCAGACCCGAGAAGAGGTGTCACACTTTTTGTTAACTGGTGAGCAGCATGAAAGTTCGTACAACCCCTATTCAATAGGGGATGATCACATGTCACAGTGAATTAAATAGTAATTATTCTCAACCTTCTCTGTTCAGGATATGATGAGCATTCATTCGAATCGCCTCCAGCCGGAGGCGATTGTTTTCTTTTTTTCAATTTCTGCGTAGCTTGCCAGACAGCCCTTCTATGGCATTGTCATGGGTAGATGGCGCTAAAGGTTGGTGGTGTGAGCGTATTTATACGATTGAGCTGGTTTTTCAGGGAGCAGTGGCGGCGTTATCTGATCGCCATCTTTCTGCTGATGATGGTGGCCCTGTTGACAGTCATTCCGCCCAAAGTGGTGGGGTGGGTGGTGGACGGCATTACCAGGGGATCACTGGATAGCGCAACGCTTACGGGCTATCTGGCCGGTCTGTTGGGCCTTGGTTTGCTCATCTACATACTGCGTTACGCCTGGCGAGTCATGCTGTTTGGCGCCTCTTATCGGCTGGCTTATGTACTGCGCAACCGTCTGTTCAGCCACTTCACCCGGATGAGCCCCGATTTCTACCAGCGTCATCGCACTGGCGATCTGATGGCTCACGCGACCAATGATGTTCAGGCGGTGGAGATGACCGCAGGCGAAGGGGTGTTGACCCTGGTGGACTCCATCATGGTTGGGGTACTGGTGCTCTCTATCATGTGTAGCCAGTACTCTTGGCAGCTGACTCTGCTCTCCCTGTTGCCGCTGCCGGTGATGGCGTTTTTCATGAACCGTTTTGGTACCCAGATCTACACCCAGTTCAAAGCGGCGCAAGGTGCCTTTTCCAAACTCAACAACAAGACCCAGGAGGCGCTCTCCGGTGTGCGGGTGCTCAAGTCCTATGCCGTCGAATCCCTCGAAGATCAGGGCTTTGCCGAACTGACTCGTCAGGCTGGTGAGCGCAACATGGCGGTGGCCCGCATTGATGCCAAGTTTGATCCCGTCATCTATCTCTGTATCGGTTGCTCCTACTTTCTGGCGGTAGCGGGTGGCAGTGCGCTGGTACTGCGTGACGAGCTGACCCTCGGGGAGCTTACCAGCTTCACCATGTACCTGGGTCAGCTGATCTGGCCGATGTTTGCCATCGCCTGGCTGTTCAACATCATTGAGCGCGGCAGCGCCGCCTATTCCCGTATCGAGAGCTTGCTGAGCGAGCGTTGCGATATTGAAGAGGCTGCCCAACCGGCTGCTTTTGGCGCGGCATTTCCCCTCAAGGTTGAAGGAGTGAGCTATCAGCTCGAGCAGCGGACCCTGCTGCAAAATATCGATTTTACCCTGCAACAGGGCGGTATGCTCGGGGTGGTGGGCCGCACCGGCGCGGGCAAGAGTTCATTGCTCAAACTGCTGATGCGGCTGGCCAATCCCACAGAAGGCAAGATTGCCATGGGGGGCGTTCCGATTGACCTGTTGCCATTGGGGACGCTGCGCAGCCAGTTTGCCTATGTGCCGCAGGAGCCGTTTCTGTTTTCAACCTCCATCGCGGCCAATATCGCCCTCGGCAAGCCTGATGCCAGCCGGGAGGAGGTGGAGCGGGTGGCGCGCATCGCCTGCGTGCACGACGATATCAGTCGCTTTCCCAAAGGGTATGAGACCGAAGTGGGGGAGAAGGGGGTGACCCTCTCCGGAGGTCAGAAACAGCGGCTTGCCATCGCCCGGGCTCTGCTCTTGGAAGCGCCCATTTTGGTGCTCGATGATGCGCTCTCGGCGGTGGATGCCCATACCGAACAGCAGATCCTGCATGCCCTCAAGGCCCACAAACGGACCCTCATTCTGGTCAGCCACCGCATGACGGCGGTGGAGCAGGCCGACGAGATCCTGGTGCTGGAGCAGGGCGCGATCAGCGAGCGTGGCCGCCATGGCGCCCTGATGACTCACAACGGCTGGTACGCTGACATGGTCCGTTACCAACGGCTGGAACAAGATGTGGAGGAGAGCCTGTGAACCCGACTATCAAACGGCTACTCGCCTATTGTGCCCGTTATCCGCGCTGGCTGATCCAGGCCGGGCTCTGCCTGTTGCTGGCCACCGGTGCCGAGGTGGCAGGCCCCCTGCTTATCAAGCTGTTCATCGATGACTATCTGACGCCGCGCCAGCTGGTGTGGCCCGCCATCGCAGCCATTGCCGCGGGCTATCTCGGCTTGCAGGTGCTCTCTGCTGCGGGTTTCTACCTGCAATCCCTGCGCTTTAACCGCATCGCCCAGGCGGTGGTGCAGACCTTGCGTGAGCAGGTGTTTGCCACTGCCATCCGGCTGCCAGCCCGCTACTTTGACCGGCATCGCTCGGGCTCGCTCATCTCCCGTATCACCAACGATACCGAGGCGATAATGAACCTCTACGTGCAGGTGATCGGGCTGTTGGTGCAGAAGGTGGTACTGCTGTGCGGCATCCTTATCTCCATGGCGCTGCTGGATCTGCGGCTGATGCTGGTTTGTGCCTGCCTGCTGCCGGCGGTGGCCGGTGTGATGTGGCTTTATCAGAAGCTGAGTGTGCCTGTAGTGCGGGCGACCCGCAGCCTGCTCTCTGACATCAATAGCCGTCTTAACGAGTCGCTGCAGGGGATGCCGGTTATTCAGGCCATGGTGCAGGAGAGACATTTCGCCAACGCGTTTGCCGAGGTGAACCAGCAGCACTGGGCGGCGCGCCTCAAGAGCCTCAAGATCAACGGCATTCTGCTGCGCCCGCTCATCGATCTCTTCTACATGATGGTGCTGATAGGCCTGTTGGCACTGTTTGCCCACGAGGGGTTGAGCGCGGGCGGCGCCATCCAGGTGGGGGTGCTCTACGCCTTTATCAGCTATCTGGGACGGATGATTGAACCCCTGATCGAGATGACCAACCAGCTTAACCAGCTACAGCAGGCGATGGTGGCCGGTGAGCGGGTCTTTGCTCTGCTCGATGAACCCCGCGAGAGCACCGAGGGTGAGATGCGTCCCCTTGCAGGACAGGTGAGCTTCGATCGGGTGAGCTTCTCCTACGATGGCGAGCAGCAGGTGCTACGTGATGTGAGCTTTGCTGCCCGTCCTGGCCAGATGCTGGCGCTGGTGGGCCACACCGGCAGTGGCAAGTCCACTATCATCAGCCTGTTGATGGGTTTCTACCCGCTGGATCAGGGCACCATCCGCTTCGATGATCACCCGATGGCGAGCCTGTCGCTTTCGGCGGTACGCCGCAGTATCGGGCTGGTACAGCAAGATCCCTTTATCTTCGTCGGTACCCTGGCCGAGAACCTGCGCCTTGGCCGTGAAGGCATCGACGAGTCGCGGCTTTGGCAGGCGCTGACCGAGGTGCAACTGGCCGAGTTTGTCCGCAGCCTGCCGGATGGGTTGAACACCCTGATGGAGGAGGGGGGCAAGAACCTCTCCGCGGGTCAGCGTCAACTGCTCTCCTTTGCCCGCGCGCTGGTGGGGGATCCCAAGATCCTCATCCTTGACGAGGCAACTGCCAGCGTGGACTCCCAGACCGAGTTGGCCCTCTCTTCGGCGCTGGCGGCTGCGCGTCGTGGCCGCACTACCATCGCCATTGCCCACCGCCTCTCGACCATTGTTGATGCGGACGAGATCCTGTTGCTCTCCCGCGGTCAGGTCAACGAGCGGGGCAGCCACAGCCAGCTGATGGCCCTCGGTGGCCACTATGCCCAGCTGTTCGAGATGCAGAGTCAAGGCGCCTGGCTGGAAGAGAAGCGAGCCTGATCAGCGCATCTGTTGTGAACCAGTAACATGGATGAAAGAGGGAACCGGTGCGGTTCCCTCTTTTTTGTGTCGGGCAAATGGTCATAACCGTGATCCCTGTGCTTGTTGAATGACGGCGATGCAGGCAACATGTTGTTTACATCAACTCATCGGATCAGTTCGCATATGGATTTGCAACGTTTCAAAGCCAATCTGGCGCTACGGCTCTTTGCCTGGCGCTACATTCCCGTCATCGGTTTTTGCGCCCCAGTCATCGAAGAGATGAACGCCAAGGCGCTGCGTATTCGCATTCCGCTGGGCTGGCGCACTCGCAACCACCTGGGCAGCATGTATTTCGGCGCGCTGGCCACCGGAGCCGATCTGGTAGGCGGTCTGCTGGTGATGGAGAAGGGGCGGCAGCGGCGCAAGAAGGTACACTTCGCCTTCAAGGATGTGCAGGGGGAATTTTTGAAGCGGCCCGAGGGGGATGTGCAGTTTGACTGCGCAGCGGGGGAGGAGATCGACGCCATGATCGATGAATCGCTGGCCACTGGGCAGCGCATCAATCGCCCCATACAGGTGGTGGCCACTTGTCCGTCACTGAACGGGGATGAGGCGATGGCGCGCTTCGTATTGACCCTCTCGATCAAGGCCAGCTGATGCGCTCAAGAGATACGCCCGTACAGGCAGCTCAAACGCTCCGCCGGCAGATCTGGCGGAGCGGTGGCAATCAGCCGTGGCCGATCACTCGATCTCCGGGCTCATCCCCTCTTTGACCACAACCTTCATGCCGTTGAAGTTGACCACCTGCTCGGCCACGATCTTGCAGCGCTTGCGAGTCTCGACCTGGCCGTCCACTTCGACCAGCCCTTCGGCGACGAGCGCCTTGGCCGCGCCGCCACAATCGGCCCAACCCTGATGCTTGATAAGGTCACACAAGGCAACGAAGGGGTGGCCTTCGAGCAGAAACGTCTCCATGGGAAATCCTCTAAATGGATGAATGCCAAATACAGCAGGGCGGCTATTTTAGGCAGTTCGGTCAGGTAAAGAAAGGATAGGGGCTCGTTCGTTGTGAAAAAGTAGCCAATGGCCATGAGGTCGACCCCAATGGCATTGCCAGCGGGTGAGCCAGATGTGCTGCCGTGACCCCGTGACCTATAGCGACCCGTGACGTATCGTGACGTACTCCGCCTCTGGCGGTGTGCCCACGCGCTTCCCTGGCTGTTAGGATCGGGCCATTCTCAATGGTTCAAGGAAGTATCTAATGACATTCTCCCGACTGCTGCTGGCCTGTGGCGCTCTCACGTTGTGCGGCGTTGCGCAGGCCAGTACGCCGGTGCAGGTTTCGCTGCCCGGGGTCAATTTGCCAGCCTCCCATCAGGTGGAAGGGGCCAGGGCTTCGTTACTCTATGGTCGCACCGGCCAGGTGAAGGGGATCGATCTGCCGGTGTTTGCGCTCTCCGATGTGGATCAGTTCACAGGTCTGCAGCTCGGGATCTTTCTCGGTGCCGGTCGTGTACGCCACCAGTTTGGCGGGGTCGCCATCAACACCGTCAACTGGCATGAAGGACAGGATACCGGCGTCAATCTCGGGTTGGTCAACCTGACCAATAACGTGGAGGGGCTTAACTGGGGAGCGGTCAATATCGCCAAAGGCAATGCGCTGGCCAACGTCGGGTTGGTCAACTATGCCGAGCGTACCACCTTCCAGATCGGTTTTATCAATGCCACCAAACACCTCGACGGTTTGCAGATTGGGTTGGCCAACTACGCCGCCAACGGCGTTTTCCCCATTTTGCCGCTGGTGAACTTCCAGAAATCGTTCTGAGTGGGCGGTTCGCTTTGCGTTAAGCGTCTCGGCTGATTACCCTGTGCCCCTTCTATCCGTGACACAGAGGTGACAGATGACGGCAGGGCAGATGAGTGCAATCGGGATTGGCTGGGATGTGCGGGGCTGGCAGGGCAGCGCCCAGGCGGTGGCCGTGGTGGGCTGGCTGGCCGACTCCAGCAGCCTGCACTGGCTCGGTGTCTCGCCGCTGTTTCGCCTGAGCTCGCGGGTCGCACCGGATCTGGCCGCCTTGCTGCGTCCGGCCCTGCAGGACGAGGCGGTGCTGGCGCAGGTCGAGGCCTGCCCGCACCTTGCGCTCGGCATCGATGCGCCGCTCGCTTTTCCCCGCGCCTTGCGCGACCTGCTTAACGGTCAGCCGCTCTCCTGCGCCGTGCCCGAGCGGGAAATCGACAACCCCTACGCCTATCGCGACTGCGAGCGCTGGTTATATCAGCAATATGGCAAGAAGCCGCTGTCGGCCACCTTCGATCGGCTCGGCAACAACGCCACCCTGGCGCTCTCCATGCTGCCCAATCTGTCGGATCTGCAACTGGTGCCCACCGTTGCATCACAGGCCCGTCGCGCTGTGCTGGAGGTCTATCCGGCGCTGGCTAAAGTAGCTGGCAAGGCATCCTCTGCCAGGTCCGAGCTGGCTGCGCTGCTGCCCGTCGATGTGGTGCCGGATACGGATCGCTATGATGCGGCGCTGTGCGCTCTGATGGCACTGCAATATGCCGCTGGCGGTCAGGTGGCGCAGCTGCCAGCACTGTTGTCACCACCTGCTGAGATGGCTCTGGATGAGGGGTGGGTCTACCACTTCGCCCGCCCATAGCGAACAGAAGGACGAACGCAAAGCAGCGCAGAACCCAATAACCTCGGGTCAAAAGCCTGCGCTTAATCAGGAAAATGCCGGTTCGTGTGGTGACAAGGTGGCAATCCAATATCTTCATCCGATATATTGCCCACTTTGCTGATCCTTTGTTGTGGTGATCCCGATGAAATCCGTTCTCTCTATTCAGTCCCACGTGGTGTTCGGCTGTGCCGGCAACAGCGCGGCGGTGTTTCCCATGCGCCGCCTGGGTGTCGATGTGTGGCCTGTCAACACGGTGCAATTTTCCAACCATACCCAGTACGCGCAGGGGTGGCAGGGGATGGCGATGCCAGCGGGACACATCAGCGCGCTGGCCGAAGGGTTGGGCAATATCGAAGTGCTGGGTCAGTGCGATGCGGTGCTGAGTGGTTACCTCGGTTCGGCCGAGCAGGGTGACGAGATCCTCAAGGTGGTCAACGCCGTCAAGGCGGCCAATCCCGATGCCATCTACTTCTGCGATCCGGTGATGGGGCATCCCGAGAAAGGGTGCATCGTTGCCCCCGGCGTCACCCGTTTTCTGACCGAGCAAGCGCTGCCGGTGGCCGACATGATGGCCCCCAACCTGCTGGAGCTGGAGACCCTCTGCGATACCCATCTGGCGGATCTGGCGCAAACCCGTGCCGCCGCTCATCAGCTGCTGGCCCGTGGTGTCAAGCTGGTACTGGTCAAGCATCTGGGCCGCGCGGCGCAAGATCCGAGCCGCTTCGAGATGCTGCTGGCCACCCCCGAAGGGGATTACCTGATTGCCCGCCCGCTCTACGACTTTGCCCGCCAGCCGGTCGGGGTTGGCGATCTTATCAGCGCCCTGATGCTGGCCAACCTGCTGACCGGCCACGATGCGGTGAACGCCTTTGAGCGCACCAATGCGGCGGTGGATGCTGTGTTGCAAGAGACCTGGCGCCAGCAGGCTTATGAGCTGCAACTCATCGCCGCCCAAGATGCCTTTGCCTTGCCAGAGGTTGAGGTGCGTGCTACCAAGCTGCCGTGAGGTAGATAGCTCCCATTGCAGCGCCATTGCAACAAACAGGGCCGGTCATCAGACCGGCCCTGTTGTTTTGATACATGATGAGGTTAGTGTTCAGAGCGCCTTGTAGAAGATAACCGTCGCCGCCAGCTTGCCATCGGCTCCGAGGGCAAAATGGGGGATCTGGCCCGCCTCCTGATAGCCGAGTTGACGATAGAGGTGGGAGGCCACGTCACCGGCACGAGTATCCAGCACCAGCAGCGAACGACCCGCGGCATGGGCGCCTTGTTCCATCGCCTGCATCAGCGCACGGCCAACACCTTTTCCTCTTGCCGTTTGCACTACCATCAGTTTTTCCACTTCGGCCCGGTGGCGACCGTTGGCCTTGCCGCAGAGTGAGAGCTGCACGGCGCCCACAACGGCTTGCTGCTCAAGGGCAAGCCACAGCTTGCGGCTGCCTGATGCCAGATCTGCTGCCACTCCTTGCCAGTACCTGGTTCCATCCTCAACGCTGAAGGGCGGTAAAAAACCGACCGAGGCACCACTGTCGACACAATCTTGCAGCAGGGCGATGAGGGCGGGCAGGTGATCCTCGATAGCGGGTACGTCAATAATGTCCATCCGACATCCTTTTCGTTGTTTGAACGGTATCTTGCCTGTGGTTCAGCCAGAGTGTTCTCTGGCCGTGATGCAAGGAGGAGGCTGTGGCCTGTTAGCGGATCAGCCCTTGCTCCTTGAGCCAGCCAAAGAGCAGGCGGGAGACGGGGGAGAGCTCGTCGAGATGGCTGCTGTCGAGCCAGCGCAGCTCGGCGATCTCGGCCGAGGCGACCGGAGTGCCGCTGGCTTCGCCGGTGTAGCAGCGCAGCCGTACCTCGACCCCGGCCGGTTTGCCATCGGCCTGGGCGCTGAACTCACAGGCAAAGCGCAGGGTATCGGGTTGCAGGGTGACAGCCAGCTCCTCGTCAATCTCGCGGATCAGCGCCGCTTCGTCGCTCTCGCCCGGTTCGCGCTTGCCGCCGGGAATGTAATAGATGGCCTTGCCGTGGGAGCGGGCGCAGAGCAGCTGTTGATCCTTGAACGTGAGCCAGGCGAGTTTGTCGATCATCGGGTTGCATCCTCTGGTTGCGTGGTGTGTGTTGCCTGCATGTGCCGGGTGCACAGGGTGCGATAGGATCGCGGTTCCTGCGCATCGGGAGATAGCTCCAACTGCTCGGCCAGCGCGAGCAGTTGCTGGCGAAATTCAGGCAGGCGAGCCTCGTCATCGGTCATGATGGCCAGCTCGGCAAAATCGCCAATCCCGGCCAGATGATCCAGGGTGAGGTGAAACGGGCCAAGAAAGTAGATGCTGCGCCTTTTGGTGATCTCGAGTATCTGCCGGTAGTTCATGGTAATAAGCATGCTGACGGCCTTGTCGGCATCGCTGATATTGACTGCTTCACAGCGATCCGCCTCAGGCCCCTTGACGATCCAGAGCTGGATGCCGGAGGGCTCCATGGTGCGGATCGCCAGACTCTTGCCTGTGCGGGCAAGGGCATCGTCCGGGGTGTCGAAGTAGCGATCCCGCTCCAGATTATCTTCCAGCATGATCTCCGGATTAAGAGCGAGCAGCGCCTTGAGGAAGGCGGGGCGATCCGCCAGCCGATATTTGAACTCGACTTCGAAGCAGCCCTGAAAGTGCTCCTGTGACATCAAGAAGATCCCTCTGTGAGTCTGTGTGGCTGGCAGCCTAGCAAAGTTGGTGCGCAGGCCAAAGAGGAGAAAGGGGGAAAGAGAGAATAGAGAGGAAGAGATCGGAAGATGGTCGCAAGGGGCTTGGCGGGCAGCCGACGAGGCAGAGAGGGGCCAAACTGGCCACTATAAGTAGAATTTATGCCTTTTGGCTAAATGCCTGCGTTTTTGTTTATATCGATTGGTGAACCCGGTTTGCGGCTGTTGCACTCTGTTTTTCGCTTCTCTGGGGCGTTGGCCGATTGCTGCAAGGCAGATCAGTGGCTGATGGCGACAAGATGACCAGCCCGCGTAGCGGACGAGGTGGATGAGGTGACTGAAATGGTGCAAGGCGTCGCCAACCGGAGTCAAAAAAGCGGAGTGGCGCACACCAGCGGAGGGTCGGACTGGGCGAACGCGGGGGCCTTGTGGTTTAATCTTGCCACTTTAGCGGTAGTGGGCGACGAGCCTGCTACCTTGCGTGGGCAAGATGCAGGTGAGCAAGATGCAAGTAACAGCAGAGAGCAAGTTTATCGGACTCGGGGTAGCGGGCAATTTCGCCGGTCATCTGGAGCAGGCGGGTGAAGCGTCGGACTTCGTGGCGGTCGTGGTGCGTGATACCACCGCGCCCAAGGCGCTGTTCCCCTTCTTCGTGCCGGGCCATCCGGGCCAGCTCGGGGTCTTTCCGCTGAGCAATAACGCCATCTTCCTGCCGGAAGCGGCGGTCAGCGGTGACGAGAAGGTGCAGATTGAGCCGGAAGTGGCCCTCTGGTGCGAGCTGGAATATGCCGACAAGCAGGTGGTGGCGATCCATCCCCGTGCCTTTGGCGCCTATAACGACTGCTCCATCCGTCGTCCCAACGCCAAGAAGATCAGCGAGAAGAAGAACTGGGGTGAAGAGAGCAAGGGGTTGGCGGCCAACCTGCTGCCGCTCACCGGTTTTGCCGCCGGTTGCGAGCTCGATGACTATCGCATCGCCTGCTATCTGGAGCGTGACGGTGAGCTGCACGCCTACGGGGTAGATAGCGCTGCCATCGATTACAGCTACTTCCACGGTCAGCTGCTCGACTGGGCCATCGACAAGTTCAACCATCAGCAAGATGAAGGTCCGGCGGAGCACATTCAGGGGCTGCTGGCACAGGCGGGACATCCTCCCCATGCGCTGATCAGCATCGGCGCCACCCGCTATACCCCGTTTGGCGAGACCCACTTCCTCAAACCGGGCGACACCTCCTGCGTGGTGGTCTATCCGGGTAGCCGCTACAGCGAAGCGGAGATCCGCGAAGCCATTCGCACCCGCAGCTTTGGTGCCGATGTGTCGGTGCTGCTGCAGGCGGTGCAGGCACGCTAATCGCTTTGGCCCGCGGGGCGGCCACTGCCATCCTGCGGGCTGCAACAAAGAGTCATTGATGAAAATTGATACTGCAACGCGGGCTGATTATCCGGCCCTGATCGCGCTGTGGGAGGCCTCGGTGCGGGCGACCCACCACTTCCTGCCCGAGGCCGAAATCCTCGCGCTCAAGCCGCTTATTCTGGAGCACTACTTCGATGCGGTGACACTGCACAGTGCCCGCACAGAAGAGGGGAGCATTGCCGGTTTTTGCGGGCTATGTGATGGCAAGATAGAGATGCTGTTTGTGGCGCCTGCTGCGCGCGGCAGTGGCGTGGGTCGCCAACTGGTGGAGCATGCCATCGACCAGTGCGGTGCGACGCTGGTTGACGTCAACGAGCAGAATGAGCAGGCGGTGGGGTTCTACCAAAAGATGGGGTTCGCCGTGACGGGCCGCTCGCCGCTGGATGGCCAGGGCAAGCCCTATCCCTTGCTCCATATGGCATTGCCGCCGCGATAGTCGCTCAAGTGAAGCAACAGTGATAACAAACGGGGGATGGCCAGCGCCATCCCCCGTTTTTTGATCCTGCCGTTACTTGCTGGCGACTTTATTGACCACCTTGATCAGCTGGTAGCGCAGGGAGGGGGCATCGGCTGGCACATCGGTGAGCTGCTCCTTGCTGACGCTGAGCTGATACTGGTAGCCCGGCTCAAACTGGAAGCCTTCAATGTTCTGGTAGAACAGCGTCCAGGGTTGCTGTTCGTCGCTGCGCACCTGCATGCACTGCATCGGACCGACCCCGACACAATCGACCAGCTGGCTGTTGATATAGAGCGTCTCCCCTTGGGGGGCAACTGTGCCCTGACAGGCGGTGAGTAGCAGGGCGGCGCTGGCAAGCAGTGGTTTCATAGTGAGCTCCTTCAAAACGAGAGGGGCATTAGAGCGGCAAATAAAAAGGCGGTCAATGACCGCCTTTGTAACAAACCATATCGATTCAACTTATCAGCGCTGGTCGAGCGGAACGAATTCCCGTTGTGGCTGGCCGATATAGAGCTGGCGCGGACGGCCGATCTTCTGATCCGGATCCGAGTGCATTTCGTTCCAGTGAGCGATCCAGCCGATGGTACGAGAAATGGCGAAGATCACGGTGAACATGCTCATCGGAATACCGATCGCTTTCATGATGATGCCGGAGTAGAAGTCCACGTTCGGGTAGAGTTTCTTCTCGATGAAGTAGGGGTCGGACAGCGCAATGCGCTCCAGCTCCATGGCAACATCCAGCAGCGGATCCTTGATTTGCAGCTCGGTCAGCACTTCGTGACAGGTCTGACGCATCACTTGAGCGCGCGGATCGTGGTTCTTGTAGACCCGATGACCGAAGCCCATCAGACGGAACGGATCGTTCTTGTCTTTGGCCTTGGCGATGAACTCGGGGATGCGTTCCACCGAGCCGATCTCCTCCAGCATACGCAGGCAGGCTTCGTTGGCGCCGCCGTGCGCCGGGCCCCACAGGGAGGCGATCCCCGCAGCGATACAGGCAAACGGGTTGGCACCGGAGGAGCCAGCCAGACGAACGGTAGAGGTGGAGGCATTCTGCTCGTGATCTGCGTGCAGGGTGAAGATGCGATCCATGGCGCGTTCGACGGTGGGGTTGACCTTGTACTCTTCGGTCGGCACGCCAAACATCATGTGCAGGAAGTTGCCTGCATAGGAGAGGGCGTTGCGCGGCTGCATAAACGGCTGACCGATGGAGTACTTGTAACACATGGCGGCCAGGGTCGGCATCTTGGAGAGCAGACGGAAGGCACAGATCTCGCGGTGCTGCTCGTTGTTGATGTCGAGGGCATCGTGATAGAAGGCGGAGAGGGCGCTGACCACACCGCACATGATGGCCATAGGGTGGGAGTCACGACGGAAGCCGCGGAAGAAGAAGGCGATCTGCTCGTGCACCATGGTGTGACGCGTGACCAGGCGCTGGAATTCGGCATATTGCGTTTTGGTCGGTGCTTCACCATAGAGCAGGATATAGCAGACCTCGAGATAGCTCGATTGGGTCGCCAGGTCGGCGATGGGGAAACCACGGTGCAGCAGGATACCCTGATCGCCGTCAATGTAGGTAATGGCAGATTTGCAAGAACCGGTCGCCATAAAGCCTGGGTCAAAGGTGAAATACCCTTGTGCACCCAGTTTTCTGACGTCGATGACATCCGGCCCGACGGTGCCGGAGAGAATAGGCAGTTCGACCGGATCTTTTCCGGGTAGATGTAGGGTGGCTATCTTATCAGCCATAGCACGTCTCCTTTGCTCTTTATAATTTGGTTCCAGTCCTACTCTATTACGACTCTTATGACGCTGGCAAAGGTTCTTACCCGTACCAAGGCGGCTGGAGCGCCTTATTTGAAACAGAGTTCCCTATCAATGTCAATTTTGCTGGAAGGCCATTAATGGCATTAATGAAATGTTAAATTAAATATGCGATCGAGTTTGCGGTTTTGTGTTTTCTTTGTAGCTAATTGATTGTCTTCGGTTAAGCCCGCCGATATACTGCGCCACGTGGGTCATGGCTGCGGGTGTTTGAAACGCTTTGGCAAAACCTGATGTGAAACTGAAAACTCGATTTTTGGCTTTTTCAGAGTGTTTTGGTAACAAATAACCAACAATCACCATCCCGTGCCCTCATATGTGAGTTAAAACAATAACTAACGTGCTCAATGGAGCTGAGTGGGCAAGCGTGAAAAACAAACAGAGACCGGTCAACCTCGACCTACAAACGATCAGCTTTCCTGTCACTGCCATTGCATCCATCCTGCACCGTGTTTCAGGGGTCATCACCTTTGTTGCACTGGGCATCTTGCTGTGGATGCTTGGTACTTCACTCGCCTCTCCCGAAGGGTTTGCAACCGTGGTTGCCATCATGGACAACTTCCTGGTCAAACTCGTGCTGTGGGGGATCCTGACTGCGCTGGCATACCACATTGTGGGCGGCTTGCGTCATCTGGTTATGGATATGGGCTATTGGGAAGAGCTGGAATCCGGTAATCAGAGTGCCCGTGTGGCCTTTGTGATCACCGCGATCCTGGCTGTATTGGCGGGAGTGCTTGTATGGTAACCAATTCTGCAACCTTCGGGCGCAGCGGCGTTCACGATTACATCCTGATCCGCGCCACCGCCCTCATCATGACCTGTTATGTCCTCTATCTGGTGGGATTTGTCGCGTTCAACGACATCACCTACGAGGTGTGGGCAGGCTTCTTCGCCAAAACCTTCACCAAGGTATTCACCCTGTTGACCCTGCTTTGCGTACTGATCCACGCCTGGATCGGTCTGTGGCAGGTGCTGACTGACTATATCAAGCCGGTAGGGCTGCGCGGGGCGCTGCAATTTGCCCTGGTCGTGGTGCTGTTTGTCTATCTGATGACGGGTTTCGTCGTGCTGTGGGGTGTTTAAGGTGGCTATTCCAACTCGTGAATTTGATGCGGTGGTGATTGGTGCCGGTGGTGCCGGTATGCGCGCCGCGCTGCAGATTGCCCAGTCCGGCAAGAGCTGCGCTCTGTTATCCAAGGTGTTTCCGACCCGTTCTCACACTGTCTCCGCCCAGGGCGGGATCACGGTTGCGCTGGGCAATGCCCACGACGACAACTGGCAGTGGCACATGTATGACACCGTCAAAGGCTCTGATTACATCGGTGATCAGGAAGCCATCGAGTACATGTGCAAGACCGGCCCCGAGGCGGTCTATGAGCTGGAGAACATGGGGCTGCCCTTCTCCCGTTTCGACAACGGTTCTGTCTACCAGCGTCCGTTTGGTGGTCAGTCCAAGAATTTCGGTGGCGAGCAGGCTGCTCGTACCGCTGCGGCGGCCGACCGTACCGGTCACGCCCTGCTGCACACCCTCTATCAGCAGAACGTCAAGAACAAGACCACCGTCTTCTCCGAGTGGTATGCGCTGGATCTGGTGAAAAACCAGGACGGTCACATCGTTGGTTGTACCGCCATCGATATGGAGAGCGGTGAAGTAGTCTACTTCAAGGCCAAGGCGACTGTGCTGGCCACCGGCGGTGCCGGTCGTATCTACCAGTCCACCACCAATGCCCATATCAACACCGGTGACGGTGTCGGCATGGCGCTGCGTGCCGGGGTAGGGGTGCAGGACATGGAGTTCTGGCAGTTCCACCCGACCGGTATCGCCGGGGCCGGGGTGCTGGTGACCGAAGGGTGCCGTGGTGAAGGTGGTTATCTGCTCAACAAGGATGGCGAGCGCTTCATGGAGCGTTATGCCCCCAACGCCAAGGATCTGGCCGGTCGCGATGTGGTGGCCCGCTCCATCATGATCGAGATCCGCGAAGGGCGTGGTTGCGATGGTCCCTGGGGCCCGCATATCAAGCTCAAGCTGGATCACCTCGGCAAAGATGTGCTGGAATCCCGTCTGCCGGGCATCTGCGAGTTGTCACGCACCTTTGCTCACGTGGATCCGGTCAAAGAGCCTATTCCGATCATCCCGACTTGCCACTACATGATGGGCGGCGTGCCGACCAACGTGAATGGCCAGTGTCTGGCGCAAGACAAAGATGGCAACGACGTGCCGGTGGTCGGCCTGTTTGCGGTGGGCGAAATTGCCTGCGTCTCGGTGCACGGTGCCAACCGTCTGGGCGGCAACTCGCTGCTGGATCTGGTGGTGTTTGGCCGCGCTGCCGGTATGCATCTGGTCAACACCTTGGGCGAGATGGATCACGGTCGCGAAGCGTCCGAGTCGGACATCGACGCCGCGTTGGCCCGCTTCAATCGCTGGGAAAATTGCCGTGACGGCGAAGACCCGGTGCAGATCCGCAAAGACCTGCAGCGCTGCATGCAGAACAACTTCTCGGTATTCCGTGAAGGTGATGCCATGGCGGAAGGGCTGGCCGAGCTGAAACTCATCCGTGAGCGTCTCAAGCATGCCCGTCTGGATGACACCTCCAAAGAGTTCAACACCCAGCGCATCGAGTGTCTGGAGCTGGACAACCTGATGGAGACGGCGTTTGCCACGGCGGTTGCCGCCAACTTCCGTACCGAGAGTCGCGGTGCTCACAGCCGCTTCGACTTCCCGGATCGCGACGACGAGAGCTGGCTGTGCCACAGCCTCTATCACCCGGACACCGAGTCCATGACCCGTCGCGCTGTCAACATGTCACCCAAGACCCGTGAGGCGTTCCCGCCCAAGGTCCGGACTTACTGATTGCGGAGCCAGCCCTATGAACGTCACTTTCTCTGTTTACAGATACAATCCGGATATTGATAACGTCCCTTATATGAAGGAATATCGTCTTGATATTCCTGAAGGTTCCGACATGATGGTGCTCGACGCACTGATCCAGTTGAAAGAGCTGGATCCCACACTCGCCTTCCGCCGCTCTTGCCGCGAAGGGGTCTGTGGATCTGACGGTCTCAACATGAATGGCAAGAACGGTCTTGCCTGTATCACCCCGCTCTCTGATCTGCTGAAGAAGGGCAATAACGTCGTTATTCGCCCCTTGCCCGGCCTGCCGGTGATCCGTGATCTGGTGATCGACATGACCCAGTTCTACACCCAGTGGGAGAAGGTCAAACCCTTCCTCATCAATGAAGAGAAGTTGCCGCCGGTGCGTGAGCATCTGCAATCCCCCGAAGAGCGCGCCAAGCTTGACGGCCTGTACGAGTGCATTCTCTGTGCCTGCTGCTCCACTTCGTGCCCCTCCTTCTGGTGGAACCCTGACAAGTTCATCGGTCCGGCCGGGCTGCTCGCTGCCTACCGCTGGTTGGCTGACAGCCGCGACACCGCGACCACCGAACGACTGGGTAATCTGGACGACGCCTTCAGCGTGTTCCGTTGCCATGGCATCATGAACTGCGTGAACGTCTGTCCGAAAGGCTTGAACCCGACCAAGGCGATTGGCCAGATCAAGTCGATGTTGCTCAATCGGGCTGTTTAGTATTTGGGCCAGCGCGTGCTGGCCCGACTTCTGGATAGCCATCCCACCCGTGGCAGGATGGCTATTTGACCCCTACAAGCTGCGCAGCAGTAACAAGAAGTACAAGGGATAGAAATGCATAACGGCGTGATGAAGGCCTGGTTGGAGTCATCTCACCTGGCTGGTGCGAATGCAAGCTATATTGAGGATTTGTACGAATCCTTCCTGGAAAATCCTGACTCCGTGTCCGACGAGTGGCGCAGCCTGTTTAGCGAGCTGCCCCAAGTCAATGGTCATGCGGTTGAACAACCCCACTCCCAGGTCCGCGATTATTTCCGTCGTCTGGCCAAGGATCCCTCTCGCTACAGTGCCCCCGTCTCCGATCCCCAAGTGGATGCCAAGCAGGTTCGGGTGCTGCAGCTGATCAACGCCTTCCGTTTCCGTGGTCACCAGAATGCCAATCTGGATCCGCTGGGCTTGTGGCAGCGTGAAACCGTTGCCGAACTGGATCCCGCGTTTCACAACCTGCAGGGCGCAGACATGGAGGCCACCTTCAATGTGGGCTCCTACGCCATCGGTCGCGAGACCATGGTGCTCTCCGATCTCTACGCCTCGCTGAAAAAGACCTACTGCAGCTCCATCGGCGCTGACTATATGCACCTCACCTCCACCGAGGAGAAGCGCTGGCTGCAACAGCGTCTCGAATCCATTGAAGGGAAGGGGAGCTATACCCTCGAAGAGAAGACCCGTTTCCTCGAGAGCCTGACCGCCGCCGAAGGGCTGGAAAAATATCTGGGTGCCAAGTTCCCGGGGGCCAAGCGCTTCTCGCTGGAAGGTGGCGACGCCATGATCCCCATGCTGAAAGAGCTGATCCGTCGCGCCGGTGAGCAGGGGTGCAAAGAGGCCGTCATCGGCATGGCCCACCGAGGCCGTCTCAACGTACTGATCAACGTGCTCGGCAAACGGGCGCAGGATCTGTTCGACGAGTTTGCCGGCAAGCATGGCGAATCCTGGGGCACGGGGGATGTGAAGTACCACATGGGCTTCTCATCCGACTTCGCCACCCCGGGTGGCAACGTCCATCTGGCGCTCGCCTTTAACCCGTCTCACCTCGAGATCGTCAACCCGGTGGTCATCGGCTCGGTCCGTGCCCGGATGGACCGTCGCGGTGACAAGGATGGTGCAAGCGTGTTGCCCATCACCATCCACGGTGACTCGGCCATGTCCGGTCAGGGCGTGGTGGCCGAGACCTTCAACATGTCCCAGACCCGTGCCTATGGCGTGGGCGGGACGGTGCGCATCGTCATCAACAACCAGGTCGGTTTCACCACCTCTTACCATCGTGATCTGCGCTCCACCGAATATTGCACCGACATCGCCAAGGCGGTGCAGGCGCCGGTGCTGCACGTCAACGGGGATGACCCGGAAGCGGTGGTGCTGGTGACCCAGATTGCGCTGGATTACCGCAACACCTTCAAACGCGACGTGGTGATCGAGCTGGTCTGCTACCGTCGTCACGGTCACAACGAAGCGGACGAGCCGAGCGCGACCCAGCCGTTGATGTACCAGAAGATCAAACAGCACCCGACCCCGCGCAAGATCTACGCCGATCAGCTGGTGGCCGAGGGGAGCGTCAGTCAGGAGTTGGCGACCACCCTGGTCAACGAGTATCGCGAGACCCTGGATCGCGGCGAGCGGGTGAGCAAAGAGTGGCGGCCGATGGAGCTGCACTCCGTCGACTGGACCCCTTATCTCGGTCACGACTGGGCGATGGCCTATGACAGCACCTTGCCGCTGGATTACCTCAAGTCCCTCGGTGAGCGGGTGAGCCAGTATCCGGCGACCCATGTGCTGCAGCGTCAGGTCGAGAAGATTTACGAAGACCGTCGGCTGATGGCGGCAGGCGAGAAGCTGCTGGATTGGGGCTTTGCCGAGACCCTGGCCTACGCCACCCTGGTGGACAAGGGGTCTCGTATCCGCTTCACCGGTGAAGACTCCGGCCGTGGCACCTTCTTCCACCGTCACGCCGTACTGCACAACCAAAACGATGCCAGCACCTACACCCCGCTGTGCAACCTGCACGACGAGCAGGGCCCGTTCGAGGTGTACGACTCGGTACTGACCGAGAACGCGGTACTGGCCTTTGAATATGGCTACGCCAGCGCCGAACCGGCTGGCCTCACCATTTGGGAAGCCCAGTTCGGTGACTTCGCCAACTGTGCCCAGGTGGTGGTGGATCAGTTCCTCTCCTCCGGCGAGCAGAAGTGGGGCCGGATGTGCGGCCTGACCATGTTGCTGCCGCACGGTTACGAAGGGCAGGGCCCGGAGCACTCCTCCGCCCGTCTGGAGCGTTATCTGCAGATGTGCGCCCAGCACAACATGCAGGTGTGCGTGCCCTCTACCCCGGCGCAGGTGTTCCACATGCTGCGTCGTCAGGTGGTGCGCCCGATGCGCCGTCCGCTCATCGTCATGACGCCCAAATCCCTGCTGCGCCACCCGCTGGCGGTGAGCAAGCTCGAAGAGTTGGCTGACGGCACCTTCCAGAACGCCATCGGCGAGATCGATGCGCTGGATCCGAAGGGCGTCAAGCGGGTAGTGTTCTGCTCCGGCAAGGTCTACTACGACCTGCTCGATGCCCGTCGCAAGGCCGAGCAGCAAGATGTGGCGCTGGTGCGAATTGAGCAGCTCTACCCCTTCCCGGAAGAGGAAGTGCGCGCCATTCTGGCCAACTACGCCCATGTCACCGACTTTGTCTGGTGTCAGGAAGAGCCGCAGAACCAGGGCGCCTGGTACTGCACCCGTCACCACTATGATGGCGTGTTGCCAGCCGGTGCCACCCTGCGTTATGCCGGTCGCCCCGCGTCAGCCTCACCGGCCGTCGGTTACATGTCTGTCCACGCCAAGCAGCAGAAAGCCTTGGTGGAAGATGCCCTTACCCTGTAAAGCCTCTGGCATAGAAGTAAAAAGGAACTGATTGGATGACTATCGAAATCAAGGTACCGGATCTGCCGGAATCAGTGGCCGATGCCACTATTGCCACCTGGCACAAAAAACCGGGCGATCTGGTCGCCCGTGACGAAGTGCTGGTCGACATCGAAACCGACAAGGTGGTGCTGGAAGTACCGGCACCGCAAGCCGGTGTGCTGGGGGATATTCTGCAAGGGGAAGGGGCGACCGTGTTGTCCCGTCAACTGATTGCCATCCTCACCGCGGCCCCGGTGGCTGGTGAAGAGACCAAAGAGAAACCGGTTGAAGCGGTAGCCGATGACAGCACCGAAGGGTTGAGTCCCTCGGTCCGCCGCCTGATTGGCGAGCACGACATCGATGTGGCCAAGCTGACCGGCACCGGCAAGGGCGGGCGCATCAGCAAGGAAGATGTCGAAGCCTACATCAAGGCTCTGAGCAAGCCTGCTGCCGCCCCCGTGGTTGCCGCTGCCGCTCCTGCGGCCAAGGTGGCACCGCTGGGTGGCCGCAGCGACAAACGGGTGCCGATGACCCGTCTGCGCAAGCGTATCGCCGAGCGTCTGCTGGAAGCGAAAAACACCACCGCCATGCTGACCACCTTCAACGAGGTCAACATGAAGCCCATCATGGATCTGCGCAAGCAGTACGGCGAGATCTTCGAGAAGAAGCACGGCATCAAGCTCGGCTTTATGTCCTTCTACGTGAAAGCGGTCGTTGAATCCCTCAAGCGCTATCCGGAAGTGAACGCGGCGCTGGACGGCGATGACGTGGTTTACCACAACTACTTCGATGTCAGCATCGCCGTCTCCACCCCGCGCGGTCTGGTGACCCCGGTGTTGCGCGACTGCGACAACATGAGCCTTGCCGACATCGAGAAGGCCATCAAGGATCTGGCGGGCAAGGGCCGTGACGGCAAGCTGACCGTGGATGAACTGACTGGCGGCAACTTCACCATCACCAACGGTGGCGTGTTCGGCTCCCTGATGTCCACCCCGATCATCAACCCGCCCCAGAGCGCCATTCTGGGGATGCACAAGATCCAGGATCGCCCGATGGCCGTTGCCGGCAAGGTTGAGATCCTGCCGATGATGTATCTGGCGCTCTCCTACGATCACCGTCTCATCGACGGACGTGAATCGGTAGGCTTCCTGGTCTCCGTCAAGGAGCTCTTGGAAGACCCGACTCGTCTGTTGCTGGATGTCTGAGTAATACCCGAGCGATTGAAAGATAACGAGGGGCCCCCGAGGCCCCCACTCACAGGGGATTGAGAAACACCAGCCCCGGACGGAAATACCTACAACACGGATAGAGCATCTATGAATCTGCATGAATATCAGGCAAAACAGCTGTTTGCCGAGTATGGCCTGCCGGTCTCCGAAGGTTATGCCTGTGCTACCCCGCAGGAAGCGGCCGAAGCGGCCGACAAGATTGGCGGCAATATCTGGGTCGTCAAATGCCAGGTACACGCTGGTGGTCGCGGTAAAGCGGGCGGCGTAAAAGTGGCCAAGAGCAAGGATGAGATCCGCGCCTTCGCCCAAAACTGGCTGGGCAAGAATCTGGTGACCTACCAGACCGACGCCAACGGCCAGCCGGTCTCCAAGATCTTGGTTGAATCTTGCACCGATATCGCCAAAGAGCTCTACCTGGGCGCCGTGGTGGATCGTGGCACTCGCCGCGTGGTCTTCATGGCCTCTACCGAAGGTGGCGTGGAGATTGAAAAAGTCGCCCACGAAACCCCCGAGCTGATCCACAAGGCAACGCTGGATCCACTGGTTGGCCCGCAGCCCTATCAGGCCCGCGAGCTGGCTTTCAAACTGGGTCTGGTCGGCGATCAGATCAAACAGTTCACCAAGATCTTCATGGGTCTGGGTCAGATGTTCCTCGATTGCGACTTCGCGCTGCTCGAGGTCAACCCGCTGGTGATCACCGCGCAGGGCAACCTGCTCTGCCTCGATGGCAAGATCAACATCGATGCCAACGCCCTCTACCGTCAGCCCAAGCTGCGCGAGATGCACGATCCTTCGCAGGATGACGCCCGCGAAGCGCACGCTGCCCAGTGGGAGCTCAACTATGTGGCGCTCGATGGCAACATCGGCTGCATGGTCAACGGCGCCGGTCTGGCTATGGGTACCATGGATATCGTCAACCTGCACGGCGGCTCGCCTGCCAACTTCCTTGACGTTGGCGGTGGCGCCACCAAGGAGCGCGTGACCGAAGCGTTCAAGATCATCCTCTCCGACAGCAACGTCAAAGCGGTGCTGGTCAACATCTTCGGCGGCATCGTGCGCTGCGACATGATCGCGGAAGGCATTATCGGTGCGGTCAAGGAAGTGGGGGTCAAGGTGCCCGTCGTGGTCCGTCTGGAAGGCAACAATGCCGAGCTGGGTGGTATCAAGCTGGCCGAGAGCGGCCTCAACATCATTGCGGCCAAGAGTCTGACCGATGCCGCGCAGCAAGTCGTTAAAGCAGCGGAGGCCAACTGATGAGCGTACTGATTAACAAGGAAACCCGAGTCATCTGCCAGGGCTTTACCGGCGGTCAGGGTACTTTCCACTCCGAGCAGGCGCTCTCCTACGGCACCCAACTGGTCGGCGGCGTCTCCCCGGGCAAGGGCGGCACCACCCATCTGGGCCTGCCGGTGTTCAACACCGTGCGTGACGCGGTCGAAGCGACCGGCGCCACCGCCACCGTCATCTATGTGCCGGCACCGTTCTGCAAGGACGCGATCCTGGAAGCGATCGACGCGGGTATCAAGCTCATCGTCACCATCACCGAAGGCATCCCGACGCTGGATATGCTGGATGTGAAAGTGAAGCTGCAAGAGACCGGCGTGCGGATGATCGGCCCCAACTGCCCGGGCGTGATCACCCCGGGTGAGTGCAAGATCGGCATCATGCCGGGCCACATTCACAAGCCGGGCAAGGTGGGCATCGTCTCCCGCTCCGGCACCCTGACCTACGAAGCGGTCAAGCAGACCACTGACGAGGGCTTTGGCCAGTCCACCTGCGTCGGTATAGGTGGCGACCCCATCCCGGGCTCCAACTTTATCGACATTCTGGAGATGTTCCAGAACGACCCGCAGACCGAAGCGATCGTGATGATCGGCGAGATCGGCGGCAACGCCGAGGAAGACGCGGCCGCCTATATCAAGGCCCACGTCACCAAGCCGGTGGTCTCCTATATCGCCGGTGTGACCGCGCCTCCCGGCAAGCGGATGGGCCACGCTGGCGCCATCATCTCCGGTGGCAAGGGTACCGCCGCCGAGAAGTTTGCCGCACTGGAAGATGCTGGCGTGAAGACCGTCCGTTCCCTGGCCGATATCGGCAAGGCCCTGCGCGAAGTAACCGGCTGGTAATTCCTTATCGCCCGTTATCTCTAATAAAAAAGCCGCCCGATGGGCGGCTTTTTTATGATGCTTGATATTTGGCTTCGCAAGTTCAGCAGATGAGGATATAACAATCATATCGTCGTTCTCGGTGCTTGGGTGAAACAATGAGGTGGTTTTTCCTGCTGTTTATCATGTTGCTTGTTGTTACCGGCAATGCAGTCATTTTTGATAGTTCATCATCTACCAGAGTGATTGATTGGATTGCATTTAACCTGTTCCCGTTATCTATGATTTTGTTCTGGTTTGGCTTTTACTTTTCTGATGGCGTTAAGCGAGCCCAGCTATTTGTGGTTGGTCATGCGCTGCTGGTCTTTTCTGCCGGTGCCGGTTTTGTGCTTATCGGTACCAATATTGTTTTGGCTGACTCATGTGAAATAGTGACATTTAGTGGTAGAACGAGTGGCATCTTATGGGAATTTGCAAGCTATATGCAGTCAATAGGTTATTGCCGTGAACTGGGAGCTGGTATCGTAATACTCGGTGTTGTTATCGCTTATCCCAGTGCTAGGATATTTTATGGGTTGGCTCGTTCGCGTTGAAATATGTTGTCGGGCAATGGTTTGACATAATTCTTCTTTTTTATAGTGTAAATGCCATTCCGTTACTATAAACACCGAAGAAATTTTTCTGTAAAGAGGATGTATGGACATTTCTTTGCTGGCGGATCATCCGTATGACGTATCGAAAATAGCTGAGTGGTATTTCGATGAGTGGGCATCTCATATGCCGAATGTCACGAAGGAGATGGTACATGAAAAAATTAAACATAAGGTTTCTAATCGTGATATCCCGCTTAGTCTTGTTGCTTATGATGAAGGAACTCTGGTTGGTACATTGGAACTGAAAATTCGGGAGAATAAAAATTATCCTGAATATGATCACTGGATCGGTGGTGTTTATGTCCCGTCTGAACACCGTAGAAAAGGAATCGCTAAAAAATTGATTAATACCGCAAAAGAAATTGCGGTTGCTCGTGGTGTTTTGACACTGTACTTGCAGTGTGAAACACATAACGTTGACTTTTATCGTGAGCAAGGCTTCAACGCGATACATCAATCAACCCATGGTCACTGGGAAACCACCATCATGGTATGGCATGCCGTCACATAAATATGGTTGAAAAGCGAGTGCTATTAACGCGTGTAAATGGAATCTCGTAGATTGGACTAAAAATGGTAGGTTGTTGCTGAACGAAGTGAAGCCTAACGTTTACCGTGAAATATGCCTGTAAATCTGTTTTAAGGCTTCGCCATATCCTTATTTATCCCGCTCTGGTTGGCGCGTAATAATGCACACTTGTTGGGCTTCGCTACGCTCTGCGCCAACCTACAAATTACGCGATTGCCCTGAGTGGTAATTTGTGAGGGCGAATAGCGAAGCGTATTCGGACGATCGTGACGTTAGTTTGCCACAGATGTTCGCCACAATCTGTGATGACAGGTCAATCGTGTTGCGCTGGTGCAATCAAGTGGCAGCATGCTGCATATGGCGTAGAAGGGGGCCATGACCATTTCCGTTCATGTTAAAATGCCAATAATATGGCTATTCAGGGTTCAATTACCATGCGTACAATAACGGGATCTCTCTTTCCACGTATCACGCAATGAACAAGTCTGGAGTGATGATAGTGAACCACATTTATCATAATATGAACCGAGCTGAGCTTGACGCAGCCTACAACAATACCAAAGCGGATAAGGATTTTTCTGCCACGCTCTCCCGTTTTCAAACACAGAGTGCAGCGTTTTATAAAACGGCTGTATGCAAAAAGAATTTGGCATATGGGGCGGGCCCGCGGCAACGTTTTGACTGGTTCCCCGCTGCGGGTCTGGGCACCGCACCAACATTCATTTTTATCCATGGCGGCTACTGGCAAAATTGCACTAAAGAGGACTATTCGTTTATCGCCAGAGGACCTCTTGCACATGGTTTTAATGTCGTTCTTGCGGAATATACCTTGGCACCCGAAGCGACGATGACCGAGATTGTGGCTGAAATTGGCATGTTGCTAGACCATCTTGTTGCGGATCCTGATCAACTTGGTATTACCGGTGGCCCCATCTGCTTGAGTGGACACTCCGCAGGAGGACACCTCACCGCGATGTACCGATCACACCCAAGTATTTCTTTTGCAATGCCAATTAGTGCCCTGACAGATCTTGAGCCAATCAGCTTATGTTGGTTAAACGACAAGCTGCAGCTTACAGAGCGCGAGATCATCGAGCTAAGTCCTTTGCATAATATTCAAGGCGGTGCACCTATGACCATCGCTTTTGGCGCTGATGAACTGCCAGAATTGATAAGACAGTCAAAGGAGTATGCTCGCGCTTGTATTGATGCAGGAGAAAACGTAACAATTTGTCCGCTCCCTGATTGCAATCACTTTGTCATATTGGATGACTTGTCAAATCCAGATGGGTTATTGATGAGGTCATTGGTTCACTCTTTTTCTGAATATGTTGGGTACACCCATTTTTGAAATGGTCTCGTCGGGACTCTAACCGCGAACTGTGGCGCAAACCCGTATCGAATAGCGACGTGCATCTGGACGGGGGTGGTTAGTCGGCGGCATGTATGGTCCGCATCAGCCATGAAACAACCCGTATTGTTGCGCTGGTGCAATCAAGTTGGATTATATTGTCTCGCTGGTGAATCAATCTTGCCGCAGGCTGGGGTAGCCAGATTGCTATTTCCCTCGATCATGCTCCTCCGATTTGTGGTCTGACCAAGTCGCTCAATGGTTGGTTATGGCCACCCCCTCCTACGAGCCTTGCCTTGGAATGTGATGTCACGCCATAAAAATGCCGACCCGGAGGTCGGCATTTTGCTTTTACAAGGCGATAGCTGGCGGCATATGTGCTTGGCGCGCTGCTGACGAGATACTTACACTCGCCATATCACTTGAGCCTATTGGCTAAAGACCGTCTGCCCGCGAAAGACGGTGCGGGTAACTTGGGTGTCGGCGATCTGCTCCGGTTTGCCGGCAGCGACCAGCTGGTAGAGAGCCCGATCCAGCACGATAAAGTCGGCCGATTTGCCCGCTTCGATGGAGCCGCTGACGGCCTGCTGGCGCACTGCACGGGCGCCGTTGATGGTGTAGGCATCGAGCATCTGGTCGAGGGTGATGCGCTGGCTCGCCCGAAAGTCATCGCCGCTCTGGGGGGCGTGGTTGACCCCGGCGGCCATATTGGCGAAGGGGCGCGGATCGCGGCTGTCGACCGGCGCATCGCTGCCAGCCACCACAATGGTAACCGTTCACCGAGAGTGGCTTGACAGGAAAAAGAGACGATCGTCCCATTTTTTCATGTTGCAACCCGCTCTCGGTGAACGCTTACGTTGCAGCACTTTTTGCACAGATCGGCTCGCGTAGTCCTCCAGAAGCCACCTCGCAAATTATCTGAAACGCTTAGAGTTGAGATAGATCAGTGGAGTTTGTCCTGTATTTTTCTTAAAAAAGCTGATAAAGGCGCTATCACTGGAAAACTCTAGCTGGCTGGCTACCTGGCTGAGAGGGATACCTTCAGCCAACAATTCCATGGCATGTAGCAGACGCCACTGCTGACGCCAAGCTTGGTAGCTCATGCCTGTATCAGACATAAATATACGCCCAATCGTTTTACTGCTGGCACCTACTTTTTCTGCTAATTGGTTAAGCCTATCAGGCATAAAACCACCACGTTTGATATGCCATAGCCATGATGCCAATCGTTTGTCTTGTGGCATCGGGAGATGCCAATCTTCCTTTGGCGAATGCAACAGTTCCTCCATAAAGAGCGCAAGTGTTCGTTGTTGTTCCTCTTGCGGTTTATCCCAGGGCCAAAGTGACACTCGCTCAATGATTTCCCTCAGCAGGGGATTTACACCCATGACCTGCACCATGTTTGGTAAGCACTGATCTGGAGAAAAATAGAGGGAGCGATAAGCAACTACCCCTCGCATCAGCACCCTGTGTGTTGTACCAGCAGGAATCCAAGCAGCCCTAGTGGGAGGAAGCAAGCAAAGTCGATTCTCCAACTCGATGCTCATGCATCCTGCTTGGGCAAACAGTAACTGATGACGCTGGTGTCGATGGGGACCAGAATCATGTACCCCCAAGTCAGAGGCTATCCCTAGGACTTGGCCAGGTAACTGGTCCGGATCAAAAGGGTTATCTGGAAGAATAAAAGCCATATGTCCTAAGTTTGATATTTATAGTCTTATTTATTGTAATCCGTCACTACACTTCACTCTACAATGACTATCAGTTTTTAAGGAGATTATTATGAATTACAAGTCGCCACCCCTTTGGTTGGCAGTCGGGTTGATGATGTTCCCGCAGATCGTGGAAACGATTTATAGCCCGGCACTAACCCACATTGCCAGTCAATTTCAAGTCAGTGAGGGGCAGGCATCTCAAACTCTATCCGTATACTTTCTAGCGTTTGCTATAGGTGTCGTTTTTTGGGGTCGTCTCTGTGATCTAATTGGGCGACGCCCTGCAATGCTAGCTGGTCTTCTGACCTATGCGCTGGGAGCCCTATTGGCTCTACTGGCTAACGAATTTGAAACCTTACTACTTGCAAGGATTATATCTGCCTTTGGTGCAGCAGTTGGATCTGTTGTAACGCAAACTATGTTGCGTGATAGCTACCAAGGCACTGACTTGGCAAGGGTATTCTCTGTCATGGGGGTGGCACTCTCGATTAGTCCCGTGTTAGGTCTGCTTAGCGGTGGACAACTGGCTGAAGAGTTTGGTTACCTTGGCGTATTCAGTGGTTTGATGACGTTGGCAATTGTGCTGTTGCTTATTGCTAGCTGCTGGTTACCGGAAACGCGTCCTGAAAATACAGCAAAAGTAGCGTTATGGCCACTGGCTTGCCGAATGGCGAAAGATTATGGACTTTGGCGTAGCGCCATGCTCGTGGCACTATTCAATACGATGCTATTTGGTTATTACAGCCTAGCACCTTTCTTGTTTTCAAATCTAGGGTTAAGTACTAGTGAGTTTGGGTATTCTGGCATTATACTCGCACTCGCAACTCTTATTGGAAGTATACTAAACAAGAGATTATTGAGTAAGGGCTGGATGCCGGTATCACTCATCAGATTTGCAGTGGGATTGGCAATGATATGCGGCCTTACTGTATGGGCCAGTCAAGCGTCGTTATGGTTTTTACTGCCAATGATGGGCATTGTTATAGCTTTTGGTATTGCAATTCCTAATGTATTAAGTCAAGCGTTATTGTCTTATCGTGATGTAGCGGGAAGTGCTGGAGCACTATTTGGCTTGGCCTATTATTTATTACTTAGTATTGGTTTGGCTATAGCGGGCGGACTACAGTCTTTAGGCTTGGTTTTATCCGGCTGTGGTGTTATGGCTCTTCTATGTTGCTTGCGTTTTAGTACAACGAAAGCAGTTAAACACAATTAAAAATAAATGGTTAAAGCTCGATCGGAATAAACCGAAAAATTTTTTAAAAGAATGGTTTTGCCAAAATTTAAACAAAAATCTGATGTGACATCTAAGTACAAATTAATAGCATTTGGTTGCCTGGTATACATTAATATTGCTTGCCGCAGTATATGCTGTGGTAAGCAATATTTTAATGTACTACTGTATTAGTTGAGCGTGGTAAATATGAAAACAGAGAATATAAGAAATGTAGCTATTGTTGCACATGTCGATCATGGAAAAACATCGCTAATAGATCAGTTGTTGAAAGGGACTGAAGCTCTTGATAGAAAAGAGTCCACGCAGACACTATTAATGGACAGTAACGAACAAGAAAAAGAACGTGGAATTACGATATTATCTAAAGTAACTGCAATCCATTGGAAGCAGCACCGAATAAATATCATTGATACTCCTGGACATGCTGATTTTAGTGGTGAAGTCGAAAGAGTTTTAGGAATGGCTGATGCGGTTGCTTTACTCATAGATGCGGTTGATGGACCTATGCCTCAAACTCGTTTTGTTGCGGAACGAGCTATCAAGAAAGGTCTAATGCCTATTGTTGTAATCAATAAAATAGATAGACATGAGGCAGATCCTGATAATGCTTTAAATAATGTGTTTGATCTTCTTGTTACACTCGGAGCAAATGATACTCAGCTTGATTTTCCAGTTATTTATTGTTCAGCAAGATATGGATATGCCTATAGTGAAGGTGGTATTCATACCGAACCAGGTAATATGGAGCCGCTACTTGATGCCTTGGTTGAATGTGTAAAAGCTCCAGCCTCTAGTATATGCCGCAGTTTGAAGTTACAGATCACCCAATTAGACTTCTGTGACTATCAGGGACTTATTGGTATTGGGCGCATTTCTGATGGGAAAATTTGCTCCGGTCAGAGGGTGTCAATATCAGACACTGAAGGAAATATTCGATTTGCACAGGTGAGAGATATATTTCATCACGTAGGGTTAGCAAAAGTAAAGATAGATGAGGGCATTGCAGGTGATATTATAGCAGTTACAGGCATTGGCAATATAAGAATATCTGACGTCATCGGTCATAGTGACACCCCGGTATTTATGCCAAAACTTGAAATAGATAAACCAACTGTTTCAGTGAGAATAGGTGTAAATAATTCACCAAAGGCAAATTCGGAAGGACATGCATTACAATCTCGAGAATTAGGTCATCGTCTATTTAAGGAAACAATGTATAATGTATCTCTTAATGTAAAGTCTACACGTGATCCTGATATATTTGAGGTTTCTGGTCGAGGTGAATTACATCTTGGGGTTCTTATTGAAGATATGCGCAGAGAGGGCTTTGAGTTTGTTGTTTCAAGGCCTCAAATCATCATGGATGAATTTAATGATAAATATGAACCTTACGAGAATGTTGTCATTGACTGTGAGCCATCATTTTGTGGTCATGTTATTAAGGAGCTAGCAGATAGACGGATAATAATTGAATCCCATGAGGCGTTGTCAAATGGGCACTCTAGAATGGTCTTTTGTGGCCCTAAACGTGGTACTCTTGGCATACGCCATACTCTATTAAGTTTAACCGAAGGAACTGCTTCCATACATAAAGAGTATGCTGGAATGAAGGTTAAAATAAACGGCTTGCTTGGACATAGAACCCGCGGAGTAATGGTTTCAAATGGGGGCGGAAAAGCACTTATTCACTCTCTTTCCCAGTTGCAATCACGAGGAAGACTCATGATTCAGCATGGTGATATGGTGTATGCGGGGCAAATTATTGGAGAGACATCAACTAATTCAGATATGTGGGTAAATTGTCGGCAAGGAAAAAACCTGGTGCCAATGTGGCGCAATGTTTCTGATAAAAATTACGCGATGAAAGAAATTAAAAAATTAAGTCTTGAAGAAGCATTAACATGGATTAATAATGATGAATGGATTGAGGTAACACCTAGTTCAATTAGGTTAAAGAAAAGGTCCTGTACAGTATCCTAAGAAAATCATGGCGGGAGCGTATTTTGTTAAAAATTCTCGAAAGCATACATATCGAACAGCCTAGACAACTCTGATGCTCAAAATCAAACGATTGACTGATTGCGTTAATGCAAAAGAGAACCATGATTGGTCAATATCCGTTCGATTTATATGTTTGTTATTCAATTTAACAAAGTCAATCTCGTATGTTGGGCTAACAAGGGTAGCCAACGTTTACCGTGAAATATGCCTGTAATTTTATTTTCGGCTCGGCCACATCCTTGTTTATCCCGCTCTGGTTGGCGCAATAATGCTTGGCTGTTGGGCTTTGCTACGCTCTGCGCCAACCTACGAATTACGCTATCGCCCTGAGTGGCAACCCGTGGGGCCGAATAACGAGGCGTATTCAGACGATCGGGAATTAGTATGCCACAGCCTTCGTTTGTGGCCAGAATCGAACGGGCCAGGATTGTTACGCTGCTGCAACCAAGTTGGCGGAGGCTGTTTCGCTGGTGAATCAATCCTGCCGCTGCAGGGGGCAGCCCGCTGGCCACGCTGGTTGCCAATGCCCCTCCGATTTGACGCAAAGGGACAAGCTGAACGCGGGTTAGCTCCCGCGTATTGACCCCTGCACAGCGCACCTTGTCATCAGGGCTTGCTATCACTCCCGAACTAAAAATGCCGACCAAAAGGTCGGCATTTTGCTGTTACAAGGCGCTGGTCTGGCTGTATGTGCTCAGAGTACCGCAGCCAAGACCCTCACACTCGCCATTCCGCTGAGCCTATTGGCTAAAGACCGTCTGCCCGCGAAAGACGGTGCGGGTGACGTTGGTCTCGGCGATCTGCTCCGGTTTGCCGGCGGCGACCAGCTGGTAGAGATCCCGATCGAGCACGATAAAGTCGGCCGATTTGCCCGCTTCGATGGAGCCGCTGATAGCCTGCTGGCGCACCGCGCGGGCGCCGTTGATGGTGTAGGCATCCAGCATCTGGTCGAGGGTGATGCGCTGGCTCGCCCGAAAGTCATCGCCGCTTTGGGGAGCATGGTTGACCCCGGCGGCCATATTGGCGAAGGGGCGCGGATCGCGGCTGTCGACCGGCGCATCGCTGCCGGCCACCAGAATGGCCCCCGCCTTGCGCGAGCTGGCCACCGGATAGAGCGCCTGCTTGAGATACCCCTTGGGATCGTACATCGCCTCGTGCAGGGATTGCCCCTTGCGGGTCGGCTGGATAAAGGGGGTGACCAGCATGTCATATTCGGGCTGGGGGTTGGTCCAGGCGTAGGTGAAGGTGAGGTAGAGGCCAAGCTGGCCGAGCCGCGGCTGATCGTCCGGATGCACCACCTGCAGATGGGCGAGGGTGTGGGGGATGCCGTGATCGCCGTTGCTGGCGCGGGCCGCCTCCAGCGCATCGAGGGCCATGCGGGTAGTGCGATCGCCGATGCTGTGCATATGGATGCTAAATCCCGCCTTGTCGAGCGCCCCCACGTAGCGGTTCAGATCGGCGGCGCGGTAGTTGACCAGCCCCTTGCTGCCAGCATCCTCGCTGTTGGCGGTGATGGTGACCTGCTCGCTCGCCTGATCCGCGGCGAGGTGGGGGGTCTGGTAGTTGCTCAGCATACCGGCGTTGGGCAGGAAGGGGGGCGTGCTGAAGGGATCCCCTTCCAGTACCCCGTCGAGGAAGATCTTGACCGCATCGGCCTTGATCAGGGGATCGCTGGCAAACTGGTCGCGCACCCGGTTGGCCTTGGCCAGATGGCCGCCGATGTCGAGCTTGCCGCTGTAGTCATCCTCGTGAAAACAGGTGGCGGCGGTGACCCGCATATTGAGCAGCCCCTTATCTTCCATCTCCCGCAGGCGATCGCGGATAAAGTCGGTGGCGCAGGCATCCTGAATGCTGGTGATGCCGCGCGAGGCCATCAGGGTCGAGATGGCGGGCAGGATCTGGCGATACTGGTTCGCCGCCTGCTCGTCGTGGGCGCTGAGCAGACCGCTGTCGGGGGAGGGAATAGCGCTGCGGGCCCCCTCGCGAATGACGCCGCTATCGAGATCCACATAGGGTTTGAAGGGGGCAAAGAGGCCGCCCGGCGCCAGGGTTGCGGCGGTGAAGCCCACCTGTTTGCCGCTTTTATCGGTCGCCTGCGCCAGTGCCCGCGAGTTGTAGGCGCTGGCGTGGCCATCGACCCCGGCCAGCACCACCGGATTGTCGGGGGCGGCGGCATCGAGGGCCGCCAGCACGGTTTTATAGGCGGCGGTGGGGGTATTGCCCTCGTAGGGGGACCACTGGTTGATCACCAGCCAGTCGCCAGCCTTGGGGGCGTAGCGGGGCAGGCAGCTCTTCACCTTGGCCGCCAGCTCGCCGAGATCGACCGGCTTGCCGTCGAGATCGCACATATCGAGCGCCACCGTGCCCAGCAGGTGGATATGGTTGTCGTGCAGCCCCGGCAGCACCATCTTGCCCTGCAAGTCGACCACCTGGGTGTCGGGGGTGCTGAGCGCCTCGGCCCCCTGCCGGTTGCCCACATAGAGGAACTGGCCGCCGCTCACCACCATGGCCTCTGCCACCTGGCGCTGACCATCCTGAGTGTGGATCTTGCCGTTGAGATAAAGAGTGCGTGCAGCGGTGGGCGGCTGCCCCTGCTGGCAACCCGCCAGCGTGGCGGCCAGCAGCGGGGCGAGCAGCAAAAAAGTGCGGGAACGGGCGGGGTGTGGTGCCTTGCAATCCATGCAGTGATCTCCTTGAGGGTCGGGTTGAGTGCAGTGTTTACTGCACATTGCGCGATCTCTTTATGGCTGCCCGGTCAAAAAATGCCAGCAATTGCTGCAAATATTTAACGTTTTGTTTACCATATCACATCAATCGGTGGCGAGCGGGGCGCAGTGCCCGCTTTGCTGAAGTACCAAGATCTACAGCCAGAGCGCCTGCCGATGGGCCAACAACAGGGAGGAGTGATGTCAGAGGAGTCAGTGACCGAGGGGCCGTTACCCCAAGTGTTTGCCATGCGCCGCCAACCCAAACAGCAGCGCAGTCAGGCGGTGGCCAGCCGCATCGAAGAGGCGACCCTGAGCCTGTTGCAGGAGCAGGGTTTTACTGCTCTCAATACCAACGCCATCGCCGATCGGGCGGGGGTGGGGATCAAGTCGCTCTACCACCTCTATCCCAACAAGGAGGCGATTATCGGCCGCCTCGCCATGGGGTGGCTGGCGGCGGTCTGCGAGGCGCAGCAGGTGATCCGGCTGCAGGCGACCAGCTGGCCACAGGCGCTGGTGCTGCTCGACGAGGCACTGGAGGCGCTGGAGCGCCGCTTTGTCGGCTATGGCGCCCTCTGGCATGCGATGGATCTCATTCCCGAACTGCATGCGCTGGAGCAGCAGCACGAGCGGGGTCAGATTGATTTCTGGTCATCCCTGCTGCGTGACTTTGGCTGCCGCTGGCCGGAGCCCGAACTCACGACGCTGGTGCGCTACTTCTATCGCACCGCCGATGTCACCAAGCAGTGCACCCGGAGCGATGGGGATCTCGGCCAGCAGATGTGGCTGCTGCACCGCCACTGGAGCGAGCAGCTGATTGCCGCCGCCATTGCCGAGCCCGACCCCGAGCGGGTGTGGCAGGCAAGGCCAGCACTGTTGATGGGTACGGAAGTCCCGGCGGCCGACAAGTGGCGGCGATAAACCGCGTGCAAGTGTAGCGGGCTGGCGATGTTTGCCCTGATCGGCGTGGCTCTTCGGCGTGGTTCTCTCTGGCGCGATATCCCTGCAAGGCGGCGCCTTGTCAGCCTGATTGTTGCGCAAGTGAGATGATGTTTCTTGATGGTGTTTCATTGATGAAACAATACTGCTGATGGCAGGTTGGGCACCGTGTGTGCCGCGTCTTGTCTATGCCCTCCGATGCCCTCCGATCCGGGTGATGCAGCGCGGGGCTGATCACAGGTTTTTGCCGCGCTGATGGTCTATGGCGCCAATAGCAAAGCGCCAACCCTTGGGTCGGCGCTTTGCTTGTTGCAGTCAGACGGGGCTGAACCGTGCGGAATTGGCATTACCGCAATTACTTGTCTGCCTTGCCAGCGGCATCGGCAAGTTTGGCCAGCTGTTTGTCATACCATGCCACCGGACGGTTCTCATCTTCCGCCCGCTCCTTGCGCCGGATGGCGTTGCGCACCGCCATGGCGCCCAGCCAGCGAAACGGCTCGGGCGGAAAATAGCCGCGCGGGCCGCTGACCAGCGCGCAGTCGCGCCACGGCTTGTCCTCCTCCCGCACTTCATCGCGCACCAGGGCCGCCAGGATCTGGCCGCCCATCCAGCTCTGGGCCACTCCGTTGCCGGAGTAGCCGAGGCCATAGACAACGTTGGGCTGCCCTCGCCAATGGCCGAAGAAGGGGAGGCCATCCACCGAGCGGTCGGAGGCGCCGCACCAGCTGGCAGCGATGGGCACCTCCTTGAGCGCCGGAAAGAAGCGGCGCAGGGTGCGGGTGAGAGGGGCAAGATAACGGCTCGACGCATCGAACTCGGCCAGATGGCTGTTGGCAAAGGCGAAGGTGTTGCCCCCCTTGCCCAGCATCAGTCGCCCTTGCGGGGTGGAGCGGTAGTAATGGACAAAGGTGCGGCCATCCACCACGGAGCGGCCGTGCGCAAGCTGCTGGGCGGCCAGCTCATCCGGCGCAGGGTCGGTTATCACCATATCGGAGGAGACCAGCACGATACTGCGGCGAAATTCGCGAAAGTGCTGCACCATGGCGCTGTTGAGGGCCAGCACCACCTTGCGGGCACGCACCTCGCCTTGCGGCGTTTGCACCCGTGCAGGCTGGCCCGCCTCAAGGCGCTGCATGGGGGAGTGTTCATAGACCTCGACCCCCAGCTCCCGCGCCACCCGCAGCAGACCGCGCACCAGCAGTGCCGGTTGCACCGAGCCCGCGTGGGGGCTGTAGAGCCCCTCCAGATGAACGTGGGAACCGCTCTGGCTCGCCAGTTCACCCTCTTCAATCGCCTGCCACTGGTTAAGGTCGGCGCGCTTGAGTTCCCGCAATACCGGTTCCATCAGGCCGCGCTGGGCTTCGCTGGTGGCGGTGTAGCAGGTGCCCTCGATCCTCAGCTGTGCCTCTATGTTGTGAGCTGCGCAGAAGCGGGCGATCTCGTGCACCGCCTGCTCGGATCTTTGCACCAGCCAGGCGGCCTGCTCTTCGCCAAAGAGGCGCTTTAAGGTCAAATACTTGGCCGACCAGGTGAGCAGGCAGCCGCCGTTGCGCCCCGAGGCGCCGCTGCCACAGCGATCTTTCTCCAGCACCATGATGCGTAAGGCTGGCTCGGCCTGTTTAAGGGCGATGGCGCTCCACAGCCCGGTAAAGCCGCCACCGACGATGCAGATATCGGCCTCGTGGTGGCCGTGAAGTGGCGTGGGGGGCGCGGGCTGTTCAGCGGCGAGCGCTTCGGCCAGCCAGAAGGGGAGAGTGGACATGATGACTCCTCGATAAGGTTATTGGTGGCGCCAGCGCTGGGTGCGATCCAGCAGGGCGCGGCTCAAAAAGAGCTGGAGCAGCTTGATGGTGGCAGCGGCCAGCAGGATCAGGGTGGCCATGGCGGCAGCTGCGGCGGTATCGCCGGAATCCTCCATATTGAGCACGGCGATGGAGGCGAGCACGCTGTCGCTCGAATAGAGGAAGATCACGGCCGAGGTGGTGGTCATGGCGTTGACGAACAGATAGATGAAGATCTCCAGCACTGCGGGCAGGGTGGCGGGCAGGGTGACCCGCCAGAACGCCTTCCAGAGCGGAATGCGCAATGAGATGGCCACCAGCTCCAGCTCCTTGGGCAGTTGCTTGAGGCTGGTTAGCGCCGTCATATGGCCCACGGTGTAGTAGTGGATGACGCAGGAGAGCACCATCAGTGGTAGGGTGCCGTAGAGACCGCCAAAGAGCGGATTGCCGTTGAAAAAGAAGATGTAACCCAGCCCCAGCACCATTCCGGGCACCGCCAGCGACAGCATGGCGAGCAGATGCAGCAGCTGGCGCAGCGGCGCAAAGTGGCGCC
The DNA here is from genome assembly GCF_041929505.1 of Aeromonas sp. MdU4. NCBI lineage: Bacteria > Pseudomonadati > Pseudomonadota > Gammaproteobacteria > Aeromonadales > Aeromonadaceae > Aeromonas > Aeromonas sp. MdU4. The sequence continues at coordinate 101,741 of NZ_JBHFMW010000005.1, forward strand.
CCTTCTCCTGCGCCCAGGCCAGCACCATCACCAGCACGGTGCCGATAAGCGCGCTATAGAGGCCCAGCTGCAAGGTGTTGGTAAAGGGCTGCCAGCCATAGACGCTGTTGCTGTCAAAGGCGTAGTGATCCAGCGTTAGCCCGAGGTTGTAGGGCCAGAACTGCACCAGCGAGCCGTAAACCGCCATCCCGACCAGCGCCAGAAACAGCAGGGCCCAGAGGGTACACCAGCCGAGCGCCAGCAGATCCCGCACCTTGTGTGGCTTGGGCTGATAGGGCACCGCCTTGGTGCTGCTCTGCTCCTGCATCTTGCTGCGCACTCTGTGCTCCAGGGCAAAGCTCAACAGTGCCGGCAGCAGCAGGGTGACGCTGGCAACGGCGCCCAGCGAGAAGTTCTGCATCCCGATCACCTGCCGGTAGATGTCGGTGGCCAGCACGCTGTACTGGCCGCCAATCACCTTGGCTACCCCGAAGTCGCAGATGGTGAGGGTGAAGACCGCGATGGCGGCGCTGAGCAGGCCATAGCGGGCGGTAGGCAGGGTGACGGTGACAAAGGTGCGCCAGCCGCTGCTGCCGAGCACCCGGGAGGCTTCATAGAGGCGGGCGTCGCTCTGACCGAGCGCCGTGATAAGGATCATCAGGGCGTGGGGAAAGCACCAGAAGCCAAGGCCAATGACGATGCCGATGGGGCCGTAGATGCTCTCCCCGCCGAGCAGCCCCTTGGCGATCCCCTGATTGCCAAACCAGTAGACCAGACTGATGGCGGGCAGCAGGGAGGGCATCAGGAGCGGAATAAGGCCGATGAGGCGAAACAACCCCTTGCCCGGCATGCAGGTGCGGGTGAGGGCATAGGCGTAACCAAAGGCGATGGTTACCACCAGCGCGGTGATCAGCACCCCGAGCCAGAGGGTGTTGCCGATGGTGCGCCCCAGATGCGGGGAGTCGAAGTAGGCGCTGAAGTTGGCAAACCCTACCCAGAGGCCGTTCTCATCTTGCAGGCTCTTTTGCAGCATGGTGAGCAGCGGCAGCAAGAGGCCCCCCACCAGCAGGGCGATGCCGAGCAGGAGCAGGATCAGTTGCAGCAGCTGATCCCGGCTCCAGCCGCGACAAAGCCGCTGCCAGCGGCCGTCTTGCCGGGCTGTCGCTGGAGGCAACAGGGAGGAGGTCACGAGGGGGCCAGTCATGGGCGCTCTCCTTCAAACAGCTGCATCGCCCCGGCGGGCCAGTGCAGCGAGCAGCGCATGCCGCTGCGCCAGCCCCCCTGTTCGTGGCGGGGCAGCTCGTGGGTCGGGCGCTCCACCAGGATCTGTTGCGGGCCCAGATAGGTGTCGGCGGTGCAGATCAGGCGCTGGGCGGCGCCGAGAAACTCCACCTGATCTATCTGCGCGTCGATGCCGTGCTGCCCAAGAGACAGCTCGCTCGGCGCACTCAGGGTGATCGCTTCGGGGCGGATCGCCACCTGCAATTTGCTGCCGGCCGCCGCCCGGTTGGCGAGTTGCAGCGGTTGTTCGTTGAGGCGCACCTGAGTGGGGCTCAGCACCAGGGTGTCGAGGAAGTTCATGGTGCCGACAAAGCTTGCCACGAAACGGCTGGCAGGCTGGTGGTAGATCTCCTGCTGGGTGCCCACTTGTACGATGCGGCCACCCTCCATCACCACGATGCGATCGGCCATGGTCAGCGCCTCTTCCTGATCGTGGGTCACCATGATGGTGGTGATGCCAAGACGCTGCTGCAGGGCGCGGATCTCGCTGCGAAGGTGGGTGCGCACCAGCGCATCCAGCGCGCTGAGCGGTTCGTCCAACAGCAGCAGGCCGGGGGAGAGGGCCAAGGCCCGGGCCAGCGCCACCCGCTGCTGTTGGCCGCCGGAGATCTGGCTCGGGTATTTGTGGGACTGGGCAGTGAGATCCACCAACCCCAGCCAGTGATCGACCCGCTCCTTGATGAGATCCCGCGCCAGCCCCTGATTCTCAAGGCCGAAGGCGATGTTCTGGGCAACCGTCAGGTTGGGGAAGAGGGCATAGGACTGAAACACGATGCCAAAGTCGCGCTGTTGGGGCGGTAGCTGGGAGATATTGCGCCCCCCTTGCCAGATCTCGCCGCTGTCCGGCAGATCCAGCCCGGCGATGGCTCTGAGCAGGGTGGTTTTGCCGCAGCCGGAGGGGCCGAGAAAGCAGATAAACTCCCCCGGCTCAATGGTCAGAGAGATCCCCTTGAGGGCCTGAAAAGCACCGAACTGCTTGTTGAGATGTTGAATGTCCAGATAGGGCTGGGTCATGGTTCGACTCGCTACTGATTTGGTATATACCAGTTTGCGGGCAAAGTGTGACGGTCAGGTGATCGGGGGATGACAGCTTGATGACAGTCAAATGACATCGGGCCATCAGCACGTGGCTGGGCCCTGTGTGGATGGGCGAAGCGTCGCTAATTGAAGGCAATACAAACTCGGGAAGTTAAAACCAAAAAGCGAAGGCCAACAGCTGTTGGCCTTCGACTGGCAGTTTATTGGCAGCGGTGTGTCTGGCGTGAACAAACCGCCGCTCTTCACGCTTACTGTTTGGCTTCGGTCTTGCCGTCGAAGCTGGCGCTCCACTGGGCCAGGATGGCGTTACGCTCGCGGGCCGCCCAGCTAAAGTCGTTGTCGATCATCTGGCCTTTGATATCCGCCGGATAGCCCGCTCTCGGTTGGGCCACATCGGGAATGGCGACCACGGCGAACGATTTGTTGTAGAGGGCGTTGGCCTGCTCGGTGGCGGCAAAGTCGAGCAGCTGTTTGGCGGCCTCCAGCTTGGGGGTGCCCTTGATGATGGCGGCAGCTTCCATATCCCAGCCCGAACCCTCTTTCGGGAACACCACCTCGATGGGAGCCCCCTTGGCCTTGAGGCTGGTGGCCGGGAAGTCGAAGGAGATACCGATCACCGTCTCGCCGCTGGCGGCCAGCTTGCAGGGGGCGGAGCCCGAGTGGGTGTAACGTTCGATGTTCTGGTGCAGGCCGTTCATAAATTGCCAGCCCTGCTTCTCACCCATGGTTTGCAGCCAGCCAGCGACGCTCAGGTAACCGGTGCCGGAGGAGCTGGGGTTGGGCATGATCACCTTGCCCTTGTAGATGGGTTTGGTGAGGTCGGCCCAGCTGGTGGGCGCCGGGATCCCCTGTTTCTCCGCCTCTACCTTGTTGAAGCAGATGGCGCTGAAGAAGGCGTCCAGACCGATCCAGTGCGGCTCGGCCTTGCTGTCGCGAAAGCGGCTGTCGAGCTTGTCCAGCCCTTTCGGTGCATAGGCATTGAGCATCTGCTGCTGATCGAGCTGCATCAGGCTGGTGGCCGCCAGCCCCCACACCACATCCGCCTTGGGCTGGGCTTTTTCCGCCAGCAAGCGGGCGGTGACCACGCCGGTGGAGTCACGCACCCACTTGATGTTGATATCCGGATGCTGGCGCTCGAACGCGGTCTTCAGCTCGCTGAGCTGCTCCGGTTCGAAGGCGGTATAGACGGTGAGATCGGTCGCAGCCAGTGCCGGGGTGGTCATGGCAGTCAGCACGGCGGCGGCCAGCAGATGGGTTCCCTGTTTCATCCTCTTCTCCATATAAATTGGCTTGGTATAAACCAGATTGGTCGAGAGAGAGGCTAGGGGATCTTTATGACGTGACCGTGACAGCCCCGTGACGTTTTCCTGTTCCTGATTTGTCCGTGACTAATCCTGGGTATCCACCTCGATCTCCAGACTGTCGTGGCGCCAGTACTCCAGATCGAAGTCGAGCACCCGGCCGTGCTGATCGAAGTTGAGTCGCTCGAGGCGCAGGGCGGGTAGGCCGGCGGTGGCCCCCAGCGCCTTGGCCACCTCGTCCGGCAGGGCGGTGGGGAAGAAGCGCACCTGCATACGGGCGTAGTGGAGATCGTAATGGGCCTGATAGATCTCGGTCAGGCTGCCGTTGAGATCCAGCTCTAGCAGGCCTGGGACCCGCTCTGGCAGGCAGTGGTTCTCGCAGTAGCAGATGGCGCGTCCGTTGGCGTAGCGCAGCCGCTTGAGCAGAAACAGGCTGTCGAACGGCTTGAGCTGCAGCCGTGCCATCAGCGAGGGGGGCACCGCCTGGCGGCTTTTTTCCAGCAGCTCGGTACGCGGCTCGCCTCCTTGCTCACGTACTATCTGGTGAAAGTTGGAGGTGCGTCTGGGGTTCAAGCGAAAGCGCGGCGGGGTGACAAACCAGCCGCGGCGATCCTCCCGATAGATAAGGCCGTTCGCCTCCAGCTGCACCAGTGCCTCGCGGATGGTGACTCTTGTGGTGGCGTAGAGCTCCCCTAGCAGGCGCTCGGAGGGGAGCTTGTCGTTGGGGGCCAGGCCCCCCGCCAGGATCTGGTTGGCGAGGGCATCCTTGATCTGCAGGTATTGCGGTTTGCTCATGAAAATCCCTGTTTTTACAATAAGTTGGGCAATTTGTTGGGCACGCGGCAGGTCATCTGTCCGATCGTTAAACGGCAACATCAACATGTGTTGGTAGATACCAGAATCGCCCCTGTTGTTCAGGCTTCCTAGATTATCGCGATCCCGGCACTGAAAATGAATTTTTTGTTGCACGTAGCGCCACCCCTTTGACCTTGGCGGGGCAGTTACCCACAATGCGCTCATTCTGGTATATACCAAAAGGAGCGAAGTCATGACCCATATTCCTGCGGCCCCCGCCGCCGTCGATTACCTGCTGCTGACCCCGGGCCCCCTCTCGACCACCGCCACGGTGCGTGCCGCCATGCTGCAAGACAGCTGCACCTGGGATGCGGACTACAACCAGGGCGTGGTGGAGCCCATCCGCCGCGAGCTGGTGCGGCTGGCCACTGGCCCTGAATATGAGAGCGACTACAGCGCCGTACTGCTGCAGGGGAGCGGCAGCTATGTGGTGGAGAGCGTGCTGGGCTCGGCGATAGGTGTCGATGAGTGTCTGCTGATCATCAACAACGGCGCCTACGGTGCCCGCATGGGGGAGATGGCCCGCTGCCTTGGCCTGCGTCACCATGAGCTGGACTGCGGCGAGACCACCCGCCCGGAACCCGCCGCCATCGAGGCGATGCTGGCGCGCCACCCCGAGATCACCCATCTGGCGATGGTGCACTGCGAGACTACCACCGGCATGCTCAACCCCCTTGAGGAGGTGGCTGCGCTCTGCCAGCGCTGCGGCATTCGCCTGATCGTCGATGCCATGAGCAGCTTTGGCGGCATCCCCATCGACATGGGCCGCCTTGGCATCGAATTTCTCATCAGCTCCGCCAACAAGTGCATTCAGGGGGTGCCGGGCTTTGGCTTCGTCATCGCTCGCCGTGCCGCGCTGGCGGCCTGCGCCGGTCGTGCCCGCTCGGTCTCCCTCGACCTGCACGCCCAGTGGCAGACCATGGAGCAGCAGGGGGGCAAGTGGCGCTTTACCTCGCCCACCCATACCGTGCTCGCCTTTGCCCAGGCCCTGCGCGAGCTGGACGAAGAGGGGGGCATTGCCGCCCGCCATCGGCGTTACCGCGACAATCAGCGCACGCTGGTGGCGGGGATGGCTGCCCTCGGCTTTGCACCGCTGCTGCCAGAACAATGGCAGTCTCCCATCATCACCGCCTTCTACTCTCCGACCCATCCTGATTACCGCTTCGCCGACTTCTACCAGCGGCTCAAGGCACAGGGCTTTGTCATCTATCCGGGCAAGGTCTCCCAGGCCGACTGCTTCCGTATCGGCAATATCGGTGACGTGACGCCAGAGCGGGTACGCGATCTGCTCGCCGCCATGGCCAGCGCCTGCTACTGGCAAGGGAACGCGTGATGACCAGCATGGCGCCTCACGGTTGCGATCAGCACGACCATAAGCTGCACGGCAGTGGTCGCGCCGACAGCGAAGGGGATATCAACTTCGGCGAGGGGCGGGCGCGCTGGTGGGCGGGCCAGAGCGAAGATGTACAGGCCGGATTGGCGGAGGATAGCCGCTACTTTCTCCATCAGGCCCTCTCCACCCCCTGTCTCGATCTGCTTGAGCGCGCGCAGGGGAGCTGGCTGACCAGCGTATCGGGCAAACGGTATCTCGATTTTCACGGCAACAGCGTCCATCAGCTGGGCCACGGTCACCCCAGGGTGGTGGCCGCGGTGCAGCAGCAACTCGCCGATCTGCCGTTCGCGCCCCGCCGCTACACCAATCAGGTTGCCATTGACTGCGCCCGCACTCTGGCCGAGCTGGCCCCCGGCGATCTCAACCGGGTGCTGTTCGCACCGGGCGGCAGCGAGGTGGTGGGGGTTGCCCTGAAACTCGCTCGCTTTATTACTGGCAACAGCAAGGTGGTGTCCCTGTGGGATGCCTTTCACGGCGCCTCCCTCGATGCCATCTCGGTCGGTGGCGAGGCCTGTTTTCGCGCCGGTATGGGCCCCTTGATGGCCGGAGTGGAGCGCATCCCGCCGCCCACCCGTTATCGCGGCGTCTGGTATCGCGGGGAGGGGGATGACCTGCATTACGCCGATTATCTGGAGTACGTCATCGAGAAGGAGGGAGGGATCGGCGCCTTTATCGCCGAGCCCATCCGCAACACCGATGTGCAGGTGCCCTCGAAGGCCTACTGGCAGCGGGTAAGGGAGATCTGCGATCGCCACAAGGTGTTGCTGATTGTCGACGAGATCCCCAACGCCCTGGGTCGCACCGGCCACTGGTTCAGCTTTGAAGAGTTCGGCATCGAGCCGGACATCATCTGCCTTGGCAAGGGGTTGGGGGGCGGGGTGGTGCCGTTTGCGGCGCTCATCACCCGCGACCGTTTCAATCAGGCCGCAGCCATCTCGCTCGGTCACTACACCCACGAGAAGAGCCCCATCGGCTGCGCGGCGGCTCTAGCCACTATAGAGACAATCCGCGAAGCGGGATTGTTGGCAAAAGCGCAGGAGGATGGCCGCTTTATGGCGCGCGAGCTCGCGGCGCTTGCCGAGCGTCACTCGCTGATCGGCCAGGTGCGTGGCATAGGTTTGCTCTGGGCGCTCGATCTGGTGGTCGATCACCAGAGTCGCACCCGCAATAGCCAGGCTGCCGAGCGGCTGCTCTATCGCTGTCTGAAACTTGGGCTCAGCTTCAAGGTCTCCCAGGGCAACGTCATCCAGCTCTCGCCACCGCTCAATATCGCTCGCGCCGATCTGGTGCGGGCCATCACCATTCTCGATCGCGCCCTTGGCGAGATCGCACTTTCACCGAAACAGGAACATCACCATGACTGACTTGCAGATTGCTGTAGACCCGACCACCGACGTAGAGGCGCTGATCCTCGACTGGGCCGGTACCGTCGTCGATTTCGGCTCCTTCGCCCCCACCTCTATCTTCGTCGAGGCCTTCGCCCGCGCCTATGACTTTCCGGTGACCCTGGATGAGGCACGGCAGCCCATGGGGTTGGGTAAGTGGGATCATATCGCCGCGCTGGGCCGTCTGCCCTCGGTGGATGCGCGCTGGCAGGCCCGCTTTGGCCACCCCATGAGCCATGCTGAGGTGGACCACCTCTATCACACCTTTATGCCGCTGCAGATTGCCGCCGTGACCCGCTTTGCCACCCCCATCCCCGGCGTGCTGCCGGTGCTGGACGCGCTGCGGGTGCAGGGGATGAAAATCGGCTCCTGCTCCGGTTACCCCCGTCCGGTGATGGAGGCGTTGGTACCTGTTGCGGCCGATCACGGCTATCGGCCGGATCATTGGGTCGCCACCGACGATCTCAAGGCGGGTGGTCGCCCCGGCCCCTGGATGGCGCTGGCAAATGTGATTGAGCTGGGCGTGAGCGCGGTGCATCGCTGCATCAAGGTGGATGACGCCGTGCCGGGTATCAGCGAAGGGTTGAACGCGGGCATGTGGACGGTGGGATTGTCGGTTTCCGGCAACGAGTTTGGCGCTACCTGGGAAGAGTTTGCCGCCATGAGCGAGGCGGAGATCGCCGCCCGGCGCGCACCGGCCGAGGCCAAACTGCGGGCGGCGGGGGCGCACTATGTGATTGATACCCTTGCCGACATCGCCCCGGTTATCGCCGATATCAACCGTCGTCTGGCCGCTGGCGAGCGGCCGTAGGCCATCGGCGTGGTCTAATGAAAGAGCTCCACTGGCTTTAGATACAACACGCCCCCATCCGGGGGCGTGTTGCATTTACAGGGGGAAGCCGTGTGAGGTCAGCGGATATCGACCCGCATCAGGGGAGAGGGGGCGTTGTCGACAAAGTGGTGCCAGATATGGTCGTAGAGCGCCTTCTGGCCGGGGAAACTCACCAGTGCCTTGGCCTCGGCTAAGGAACACCAGCGATAGTCTGTGTGCTCATCGTTGAGGATCACCGCCTGATTGGGCGGGCAATAGACCACAAAGACCGGTACCATCTCTATCGTGTTCAGGCTCGCCTCGTAGAACTGCTCCAGATACTGGCCGTTGTAGAGCTCGGTGACCCGGATACCTGTCTCTTCGCCAAACTCCCGAATAATGGTCTGCCAGCCGGTTTCACCCGCCTCCACCGTGCCCGCCACATGACACCAGAAGCCCCCCTTGACCCGTTTCATCAACAACATTCTGGTCTCGCCATCGACAGTGGAGAGGGCGACGCCGGAGACAGCTTTGCAGCGAATGGGGATCATAGTTCACCTTTGTGACATTGAATGAGTTATTAGTTGATGGTGGTATTTTGGTCGTGATGATAGAGCCCATGAAGTGGTGGGCAGGATTCGAATATCATTTGAACGGTTGTGGATGCAATACAATATATACCGATATGTCTGATGACACTCGATGAATCAAAACAAGGGCGCGAACAACATATTCTGATACCTTTATCGCCAGCGGCATGGGGCGGATTTGATATTGGTATTTTGTGACAGATGTGGCAATTTATGTGAAATATTGTTTGGTGATTCTAGTTGCTATTTGATTGTCGTTGAAATGGGTCCGGGAAATGTACATGGCCCAGGCCTCTTGGTGAGAGATGGGGCTAACTGTGGCTGTTGTATGTACTCATCCTGATACATTTGCCAGCAGATAACTGTTTATTAGTGAATTGGATGAAAAATAACCGATAGACGTTGTTATTATCTATAGAGTGATAGCGGTTGATATATCAAAGCAACGTGCTGAAATTTGCGGTATACATCAAGGTCTGTATAGTTTTTTTTAGCTAAAATCGCGAACTGACTAGCGGTAGCATATCCCGCATGATTCCTGCACATACGAGGCATATGTGTTCTGCACTTGCTGCCATCATGGACATCGGCCTGCACAAATTTATTGCAACAGTTGTCATTTTTCAAATATCAAAATATGCATTCACTCGAGGTTTTAAATGACGCACTTAACGCGCGAATGGTTTAGAGGAGGGCTGTTCTGTCTGGTGCTGATGCTGGTTTCGCTTCCCTCTTTCTCTGCATCGGAGCAATTGAGTTCCAAGGTTGAAACGCTCAATCAGGAGTGTCTGACCTGCCACGCAGACAGTGGCATTGATGCGTCATGGTCAAAAAAGGCGCCCAATGGTCTTTATATGGCTGCGGATGCCTACCACAGCAGTGTCCATGGCAATGTGCCTTGTATTGCCTGTCACCAAAGCAAACCGGGTAGTGAGGGCTTCAAAGCGCTTCCTCACGAGATGGTGCCTCAAGCCGAGAGTACATGCGAAAACTGTCATGCGATCGTGATGCATGATTCGGTACACGCAATACAGCAAAGTGTGCATCAAGAGGCGTTTGCCAAAGAGACGTTTACCTGTACGTTTTGCCACGATGCACATGCTATGAGTACGGGTGACAACACGGGGCGCGTTCATAGTGCTCAGGTGCAAAAAAGTAACCTACTGTGTACCCGATGCCACTCGGTCGATGGGGTTGAGTCACCGCTGGTGAAAGAGAAAGGATTCAATTTAAAACCCCTGTTGCACAGCTCTCTGCCTTACACCGCGCTTCATCTCAAGAGTCTGCGTTGTATTGATTGTCACGCTGATATCAATGACGGTTCGTTGCACCGGATTATGCCTGCTTCACAAGCCATTGGCTGTAAACAGTGCCATGGCTCGGGGGCACCGCTGACGAAACGGCGTGACCAGTTGAGTTCCGCTGAAGGGATGCCGCGCCAGACCCTGGCTGGCAAGGGAGGGGATGATCCGGTACTGGATGACCTCATGGCCGAGGTTCTTGCACCCCAGCCTCTTGTGAGACAAATGGAAGGCGGCTGGTTTACCAATAGTTACATGATTGGTAATAACGGTAGCGGACGTTTTGATGACATTTATGGCTATCTGCTGGCCGGTTTTGTGGGGCTGCTGCTTTGTCATGGTCTGGGTCGCTATATCACCCGTCGTGCGCCTGATCCGAAGGCGGTAATGGAGAAACATTATCTCTATACCCTGCCTGTCCGATGCTGGCACTGGCTGAATGCACTTTGTTTCGTCGTACTGTTAGTCAGCGGATTTACATTGCACTGGGGAAGTGATCACCTCTTGCTGTGGGTAAATGTGCACAATACGGCAGGCTTGTCATTGTGCGCAGTCTGGCTCGGATTTGTAGTGGTCGCCCTGTGCGGGAACGGTCATCATTATCGGGTGCGTATGGAGGGAATTGTGGGCCGGATCTTCTGCCAGACCCGTTTCTATCTGTATGGTATTTTCCGTGGAGAGCCACACCCTGAACATGCTTCACCGGCCGCCAAGTTCAATATTTTGCAGCAAATGGGATATGTGGGTGTGATGTTTACGCTGTTACCGCTGCTGATTGTCACGGGTTTGCTGATGATGTATCCGGACTTGACGCCGGAACATATTTTAATGCTGCCGGGTAAAACAGTAGTCGCATATCTGCACTATGGTATCGCTCTGGTGATGATCATGTTCATCGCAGTCCACCTCTATTTGTGCAGTACCGGCGATACACTGTGGGCGTTACTGAAAGGTATGCTCGACGGTTACCACCGGACGCTCAAATCGCCAGGTGCTGCGTCTGAGCAGGAGAAGACAAAAGAGTAAGTGACAGGTGGTGGGAAGAGAATTGAGCGTTCTTTTCCCGCCCCGTATTGATCTGTGGTGTGATGTGACAGGACTATTAACACCGCCTTCGATTGTTTGAGTCGGTTGTACAGTGCCCGGCTGTGGTTACTGTGTAATGCGGCCATACCATTCTTATTTGATATCTTTCCTTGCCCTAAGTCGATCTTGGCCAAATATGCTGATGGTGGCCTGCTGTAAACACGATGCATGATATGCGGGCTGTTTGAACCGATATGCGAGATATTCAATCCATGGGGCCGTCTCGCAAGACGGCGCTAACCAAGAGTGTAATCTGGATATATTCCATTGGCCGATGATATGCCTGCCTCTGGCAATAGCCACGTGGATTATTGATGTGGTGGGTGTGGTGCTTTGCTCACGACGCGATACCAAACCAAGTCGTTTTCTAATGTGCCAATAGCTACAGCAAGCATTCTCACCATGGCCCTTTCAGAAGTTTGATTGAGCGCAATACCTGCACGGTTTCATATCTGTTTACTCTCATCTCTCATCTCTCATCTCTCATCTCTCATCCTCACCGGTAAATATATAAAGAGGTGCCTGGACCACATGCATGGGGGTGGAGATGTATGCAACGGGATGGGTATAAGCTGATGTTTCGATACGCCACAAGTATCGTGATGCATGATGATGGTTTATGGGCCAATGGGTAAGTCGCGTTCACCAACATGCCATAAACTGCACGTTACCTATGGTAGTTGGGGTAACTAAGCTGACAGATGTTGGGTGGATTGGGCAAAAAAATACCCCCTGAAGCGATGCTCAGGGGGTGAATACCACAAGCTGGCACAAGCGGTGTTTTTTAGTATATCTGCGTGGATTGCTTTTTATTTGACCTGGCTTGCATCGTTCAGGCCAGTGCCTGGGCCAGCAGGTGGATGGGATGTTCGCAGCGGAACGCTGTGCTCATCTCGATCTGCCATTTGCAGGTTTCGCAATCGGTGATCACCAGGTCGGGTTTGAGGCGATTGATCTGATCAAACAGTCCTTCGCCGATGGTCTGGCTGGTCTGGTAGTTTTCCGACTTGAAGCCGTAGGTACCGGCGATACCGCAGCACTGGGACTCCAGCACTGTCACCTTGACCCCGGGAATCGCGCGCAGCAATTCGAGGGTGTAGATGACGCCGCCCATCTTCTCCATGTGGCAGGGGGTGTGGTAGGCGATGTGCAGATTGAGCGGCTTCATCGCCGGCTTGTTGCCCTGATAGAACTCGTTCCACAGGAAGCGGGTCACCAGCGAGATGCGATCGCGCACCTTGTGGTTGTCCTGCTCCAGCAGGTGGGGATATTCGTCGCGCAGGGTAAAGCCGCAGGTGGAGGAGGTGGCCAGCAGCGGCATCTCGTTGCCAAGCAGGGAGTTTTCCATCTGCCGGATATTGAACGCCGCCTGCTGTTTGGCCTTATCCATGAAGCCGTTGGCAATCAGCGGCACGCCGCAGCACTTCTCCCGCTCCAGCAACTGCATGCCGATGTTCATGGCGTTGAGCACCTGCACCAGCTCCTTGCCAAGCTGCGGGTGGTTGTAGTTGACGTAGCAGCCGTGGAAGTAGGCTATCTGGCGCGCAAAGCGGGCCTGAGTCTCTTTCTGCTTCTTGTACCAGCCGCGGAAGGTGCCCTGGGAGTACTTGGGCAGGTCGCGGTGGGAGGATACCCCCAGCGCCTTGTCCAGCACCATTTTCATTGGCTTGAGGCCGGTGGTGAAGTTGACCACCGGGGCCATCAGGGTTGACATGCTGCCCATCAGATCGGTGTGAGAGAGCACAAATTCGCGGATCCCCGGTTTGAAGCCGCTGTACTTGTCTTTGGCCTTGGCGATGATGTCGCCAATGCGCACCCCGCTCGGGCAGGCGACTTCGCAGCGCTTGCAGTTGGTGCAGTGCTTGAGGGCGCTGTCAAAGAGCTCCGGGCTCTTGATCCGCAGTCGCTCCCCATCCGGGCCAGCCTGCTTGGGGCCGGGGTAGGCGGGATTGGCCTTGGCCACCGGACAGTAGGCGGTGCAGACGGTGCATTTGATGCACTGATCGAACGTTTGGTTGGCATGATCCAGTAGCATGTCAGTTCTCCTCCCGTAGGGTGTGAAGGCACGGGATATGGGGCAAAATCATCATTGGGCAGCGCCCAGAATATGGCCGGCAGCCTGCCAGCCGGTGGCAACGGCGACACCGGAACCTGACCCCTCTTTGATGGGGTCATAGTGCGCCAGCACGCTGCCAGCGCCGTAGAGGTTGGCGAGCGGTTTACCACCGCGCAGCACTCTGAGCTGGTCATCGGTTTTGACCCCGAAGCCCATGAAGGGGTGGTGGTCAAACAGGCGGCGGCCCGCCCAGGCATCGCGCTCATCCAGACTCAGCACATCGGCATCGAAGATGGGTTCGCGAATGCCGCGCAGACGGGACTCCAGCCCGCGGCTGAAGAAGCTGCCGGAGGCGAGCACGAAGTTGTCCGCTTCAAACAGTTGATCATCACCATTCTGGGTGTGTACGCCGACCACCCGATCACCCTCGTAACGAGCGCCCAACACCCGCTCGCTGGTGAGGAAGGTGCCGCCAAGGGCCATGAAGCGGCGCTTGAGCGCCTCCTGCATCCGCATCCCGATCAGTGACGGTGGCATGGTGGCCACCTCCTTGATGGTGCAACCGGTGCGCTGCTCCAGCTCCGCCAGACGCGGGCCAACCAGCCCGAGTGACAGGCAGGCGGGCAGCACGATATGGCGGCAGCCAGGTTCGCCGCATTCGTGGACCATGCGACTGATCTCGCTGGCGAGATCCGCCACCAGATGGTGTTTGTCACAGAGGCGTGCGATGTCGGCGGAGCGAAACTCGTGGGGGTTGCGGCTGAATTCGGCCAGTTGGGGCAGGCGGATCTCGCCAGTCAGAATGCGGCAGTGAGCGAAACGCGGATGGGTCGCCAGATTGGCTGCCGCCAGCGCCGGATGAAAGTCGCGAAAGCCCTCAAGGGTGGCCAGCAACAGGCTATCCGGAATGGGGGCATCGGTGACACAGGCGCAGGTATCGGGGGAGAGCCAGGTGCGCTTGAGGGTGCCGATGGGAGTCAAACGCTCATGGTTGGTCTCGTGGCGCATCAGCGGCAGCCCCTGCTCGGCGCAGTGGCGCTGCAGATCGGCCAGGCTCGCTTCGATGTTTTGCATTCCCACCTTGCTGTAGGGGTGATCCGGATGGGCGGCCATAAAGGCGGGCAGGGCGGCGCGGGGATCTCCCTCGCTCTCCAGCAGATCGACCGAGCCGGAGGAGAAGTGCAGCGCACTCTGGCCAGAGGCCATCAGCAGGGTCTTCTGGCCAGCTTCTACCAGACGCAGGGCCGCCGAGAGGCCAGCCATGCCACCGCCGATAACGATATTGTCAAACTTCATGACGGCTCTCCTTGTGAGTGGTCTCGCTGGTGGGGGCGAGCGAGGGATCGGCCACCAGTTGTGGTGCAGTCCACTCGCCCAGACCAAACAGCCCTTCGTAGATCCAGTAGGTAAACTCGGCCTCGCGCAGGGCATCGCCCCACAGCACGGGGCGGGTGCCCTTGTAGCGCTCCTCCAGGAACTGGCGCAGCATGACGCAGGCCTGACGGCCATCGGCTTTGCCGTACTCCTGCATCAGGCCGGCGGCGCGATAGGCGCACAGCTCCCCCTGACAGGGGCCCATGCCCAGACGAGTGCGGCGGCGCAGATCGACGAGGTTGTCCACATCCAGCTCGCGCAGGGCGTATTCGATTTCACCCGCGGTGACCATTTCGCACTCGCAGATGAGGGCGTTGGCCTTGGGGTTGTCGCGGAAAAAGGCGATGACCCGCTCGCCATGGCGGTATTGGGCCGAGCCTTCGGCAGGCACCGAGAGCCCCGGGGCGGAGACTTTCTCCGGATCCCGCGAGCCGGGCAGGCTGAGCACGGCAGTCTGGCAAGGCTTGCTGTTGCCGAGCTTCTTGGCCAGCAGATCGGTGGCCCATTCGGCCATCAGCCGGTAGGTCATCAGTTTGCCACCGGTGATGGTGTTGAAACCCTTGAGTCCATCGCGCTCGGCGTGATCGAGCAGCACGATGCCGCGGCTGATGTTGCGGCCGCTCTCGTCGCCATCCACCGCCACCAGCGGGCGAACGCCTGCATAGGCGCGCAGCAGACGGGTACGGGCCATGATGGGAGCGAGCTTGATCCCTTCGCGCAGCAGCACCTCCACCTCTTCGGGTTCGACAGTGAGCTGGTCAATCTTGTGGTAATCGATGCGACTGGAGGTGGTGCCGATGAGGGAGATGGTATCGCCCGGCACCAGAATGTCCGCATCCGCCGGTTTGCGAGCACGGTTGAGCACCAGCTGGTTGATACGGTAATCCATGATGAGCAGGGAGCCCTTGGCCGGGAACATGCGAATGCCGAGATCGGCGTATTCGCAAATTTGCTGGCCCCAGATGCCAGCTGCGTTGATCACCTCCTGACACTCCACCTCGAACGCTTCGCCGGTGCGGGTGTTGATCGCCTTGACCCCGTGCACTCGATCCTGAGAGCGCAAGAGCCCCAGCACCTTGCTGTGGGTGAAGATGCGGGCGCCGTGCTCTTTGGCATCCAGCACGTTGGCGGCGGCGAGACGGAAGGGGTCGACCGTGCCATCCGGCACATGGATGGCGCCGATCATCGCCGGGTTGGCGTTGGGCTCCATGCGCAGGGCTTCACCGGGATCGAGCTGACGGGTTTCAATTCCGGCACGGGCGCAGGCATCCATAAAGGTGGTTTGGAAATTGATGTCATCTTCCGGCAGGGTGAGGAAGAGGCCGCCAGTGTCTTCGACACAGTGGTTGGCAATTCGCTTGAGGATGCGGTTTTCCTGGATGCACTCGCGAGCGGACTCCTGATCCGTCACCGCATAGCGGGCGCCCGAGTGCAGCAGGCCGTGGTTACGCCCGGTGGTGCCTGCGGCGATATCATCCCGTTCGAGCAGGATACAGTCGATGCCGCGCAATGCGCAGTCGCGCATGATCCCGGCCCCTGTTGCTCCGCCGCCTATGATGACGACTTGTGTAGTTATTCTTTGCATTGTGCCCGTCTCGCTACTCACATTGCTGACGAGTGTGACCTGAACGAGGAACAAAATGTTTGATTCAGACCAAAAAAATGAGCGAGATCGAACATTATGGAACATGAATGTCCAGATTTGTGATCGAGATCGGCCTGTTATTGAGGAGAAACTCGGGCAGTACTAGCCCACAACGGTGCTCGTAAATGAGCCTGGCTGAGTGCGAACGACCATCTGATGGCCATTGAATTCGAGATGCTGCAGGAAGGTGCCACTCTGTTGCAGGCCCGCGCTGTCGAACTGCATGCCATAGACGGGGTAGTTGTTGATCTGGCGCTGGTTGCGCACCGTGCCAGTCAGCAGGTAGGGCTCCCCGTTGGTGGTGAGGGTATTGAGCCGCAACTCGAGGGCATGGTTGAGGGGAATTGCGGGCGCCTGATGATCGGTGCTGAATGCGCAGCCTGCCAGTGAAAAGTCCACCAGATGAATATTGAGGGGGCGCTGGGCAAAGAGAGCAATCGCTTCACAGCTGATGGGGTAACGCACCTCTTTGCGGATCTTGAACAGGGTGATGGTCTCGGGCTGGCGCATGGTGAAGAGCTGGGGCTGCTTGTTGAACTGCTCAATCAAGCCTTCGAAGCAGAGCATCGCCCCCATACCCCGTTCACAAATAATGGCTGCGGTGACCCGATAACCGGGTTGGCAGTAGAGCGCAGCATCGGCCGCCGTTGTTGCGGGCAGACTGAAGTAGACCACGCGAGCCTTGTCGGCACCGATCAGGACGGCAGGCAGAGAGCGTAACTGTCCGGTCGGGGTGATCACCTCGATCACCACCTTGCTGGCGGGATGGAGGTAGTCCATTACATCGGGGCCCTGTATGGCGACCCCCTTCTCCTTGTTGGCCTTGATGCGATCTTTAATGGATTTGAAGGGTGACTGCTGAGTCTGCTGTGTCATGGATCATGGTCCTGATGCTCCCGCGTTACAGATTCATTTAAGTAGTCAGCCTCGATTGCCGCAACACTTCTTGAACTTCTTGCCGCTGCCACAAGGGCAGGGGTCATTGCGGCCGGTTTTGAGCGGCAGGGGATCAATTTCTCCCTCGGTATAGACCCAGCGTCCTGCATAACGAACAAAACGGGAGCGTTCGTGGAGGCAGTGGCGTAGCTCTCCCTCTTTAAACCAGGCCTTGAACTCCACCATGCCGGTGTCATCAGCCGGGCCACCCTGGCTGGCGATAATCTCGAGGCCATCCCACTGGGTGTCGGTGTGTGACAACTCGGCTGCCGTCATGCCATTGAGCTGGTCAGGATGCCAGCTGTGTACCAGATACTCCCCCAATCCCAGCACGAAGGCGCTGTAGCGCGAACGCATCAGCTGCTCTGGGGTGTCAGCCACAGCGCCACTGTGCAGTGAGCCACAGCACTGTTCGAGAGAGAGGAGGGAACCGCAGGGACAAAGAGTCATGATATTGAATTTCTCGCCGATGATGTAAGGGAGCGTTTTGATTAAGAGAATTGTAACGAAAGCGGGCCTCGCCCTGCCAGCACCTATACTGATGGGTGGGCAAGGAATTCCAATAAAAACAGCTGCAAGGATGTGAAAGATGACGCTAAAACAGAAAATCCTGTTACTGGGGGCGGTGCCCGTCCTGTTGATGGCCCTGGCGGTCAACCTCAGTAACTACATGGTCTCAAAAAGCGATCTGGAGTCGGATCTGGTGGTGGCGCGGGAAAATGCCATCAAGGAGCGCAAAGCGCTGCTCAGCAGCTACATCATGATGGCCAAAACCGCTATCGATGCGGTTTATGCGCTGCCGGACTCACCGGAAAATCGCCAAAAGGTCAAAGAGCTGTTGCGGCCACTACGTTATGGCAACGATGGCTACTTCTTTGTCTATGACTTCGAAGGCAACACCATACTGTTGCCGATCAAAACGGAGCTGGAGGGCAAAAACCGCTGGAATGACAAGGATGCCAAGGGCAAGTTCCTGATCCAGGAGATCCTCAAGTCAGCCCGCCAGGGGGATGGCTACACCGAGTACTGGACTGCCAAGCCCTCCATCAATCGTGATGCGCCCAAGCTGGCCTTTACTCTGGTGCTCGACAAATACCAGTGGATCATAGGTACCGGTTTTTATATCGATGATATCGACAATGAGCTGGCAGCCTTGCGTGCCGAGCGTGAAAGCAAGATGAGCAGCTCCCTGCAGGTGGGGGTGGTGGTGATCCTGGTGATTCTGGGGATCACCCTGGTGGCTACCGTGATCGTGGGTAATCGGGTCACCAAACCGCTGGCGGATGCGGTGCTGGCATTGAACGACATTGCCAACGGTGACGGGGATTTGACCCAGCGTCTCAAGGTGCAGAGCAAGGATGAAATTGGCCAGCTGGCCAGCGCCTTCAACCGCTTTGTCGAGCGGATCCAGTCGGTGGTGAGTCAGGTGGGTGAAACCAGCAACCACCTCTTCAGCGCTGTCGACAAGTTGCATCATCTGAGCGAGCACTACGACCAGCAGATGCATGGCCATAGCCGCGAGACCGATCAGGTGGTCACCGCGGTGACCGAGATGAGCTCTACCGCGCAGGAGGTGGCAGCCAGTGCCTCCAACGCGGCCAGCGCTACCAGCGATGCCGCCCGTGAATCCGATGCGGCGCGCGGCGTGGTGGGTACCGCCATCAACAGCATCAACCGGCTGGTGGGCGAGGTGCATACCGCCTCCGGCGTAATTGCCCAGTTGGCGCAGGAGACCGCCAAGATCGGCTCGGTGGTTGAAGTCATTCGCGGCATCGCCGAGCAGACTAACCTGCTGGCGCTCAACGCAGCCATCGAAGCGGCGCGGGCCGGTGAGCAGGGGCGCGGCTTTGCGGTGGTGGCGGACGAAGTACGCTCACTGGCTGGTCGTACCCAGCAGAGCACCAAAGAGATCAACGAGATGCTCCAGCGCCTGCAAGGTGGGGTGAAACAGGCGGTGGATGTGATGCAGGCGAGCGAGGATCGCAGCCAAGAGACGGTGCAGGAGGCGAGCCACATCGCCAGCTCTCTCGACAGCATGGTGATGGCGGTCAGCACCATCAACGACATGAACATCCAGATCGCCACCGCCGCCGAGGAGCAGCATGCGGTCTCCGAGGAGATCAACAAGAACCTGGTGGCCATCCAGCAGATTGTCAGCGAGCTGACCAGCGCGGCGGTGGAGTCCAACAGCACCACCCGCGATCTGGCCAATACTGGCGACAAATTGCGCAAACTGGTGTCGCAATTCCGCTACTGATCCTGCCAAGGGTCGTGACGGTAGCCACAAGATGCGGTCTGAACCCCGGTTCAGGCCGCTCTTTATTTGGGGATTGACTAATAATGTGTGAAAATTGGCAGCCTCTTTTGTTCAGCCTTTGCCCCATACCCTATGAATGAGATCGTGAAAGGTAGTATCGACTTGATCCGCCAGCTCAACTATGGCTTGGTCTATGCCAGCCTGGAAGAGCACAAGGAGCTGTCGCGCACCGATCTCTCCCGGCTTACCGGCCTCTCGCCTGCCAGTATCACCAAGATCACCCGTGAACTGCTCGATGGCGGACTGGTGGTGACCTGTGGTGAAAGCTCGGTGGGGCGAGGCCGTCGCCAGACCCTGCTGCGTATCAACGAGCGCCGCTTCCAGTTTCTTTCCATGCGTCTTGGCCGCGGTTATGTGGACATGGCGCTGTTCGACTTCTCCGGTCGATCCCTGTCGCGCCATCGTCACCTCTTTACCGAGGCTGAGCGCGCCGATCTGCTGGGCAGCCTGGTGTATGCCATCCGCAGCTTCCTGCCGAAAAAGGCCCTCAGTCTGGCCTGTATTGCCCTCTGTCTGCCCGGTCAGGTGGAGCGCCACTCCGGCATGGTCAAGCACTTCCCCTTCTACGATCTGCGCAACTGGCCGCTGGGGCCGACCTTGCAGGAGGCGTTTGCGGTGCCGGTGCTGGTGAGCGGTGATGTGCGTACCTGGATCCAGGCCGAGCGGGAGTGGGGGGCGGCCAAGAATTGCGCCGATGCGGTGCTGGTGTTCGTCCACAACGACATCGGGGTCGGCATGGTGGTTAACGGCCAACTGATAGAGAGCGAGAGCGCGCTGCTAGGTGATCTCAGTCACCTGCAGCTCGAACCTTACGGCCAGCGCTGCTATTGCGGCGGTTTTGGCTGCGCCTGCACCCTGGTGACCAATCAGGCGCTGGAGGCGCAATACCGGGATCTGCGCGAGCGGATGCAGGAGCACGACTTGCCGGAGAGTGTCACCATTCGCGAACTGTGCGAGCTGGCGCTGGCGGGCAACAGCCTCTGTCAGGATATTCTCCATCAGGCGGCGGGCCGCCTCTCCAAGGTGCTCTCCAACCTCATCTGCCTGCTCAATCCGGGCAAGTTGCTGCTGGGGGGCGAGATCACCCGTGCCGATAGGTTGTTGTTCCCCATGCTGCACCAGTCGCTGGCCAGCCAGTTGCCTGCCGAATATCTGGTGCGGCTGCAGATTGAATCCACCCACTTCTACGAAGATCCCACCAAGCCCACTTCGGTGCAGGTGCACAAGGCGCTGCGCGATGGCAGCCTGTTGCTGGATCTGCTGCGCAGCTGTCAGGAGTCGTAAGGCGGGTTGTGCGGGGCGATAACGGCAGGGATTGCTGTTCCACCAGCGCGTAACTCGGTACAATCTTGCGCTTTTCTGGCCGCACCCTTGTTATCGGGCGCCCTTGGCGCCGTGACATGTTGCCGCCCTTGCCGTTGTGGCCCCTGTTTTGATTCCAGTTGTGAACCTAGATGAAGCCTGTTCCTGATCACGCCGTCAATCGCCTGCGGGCCTGGCGCAAGAGTATCTCTACCCGACCGTTTCTCGCCCGT
Organism: Aeromonas sp. MdU4; assembly: GCF_041929505.1. Lineage (NCBI taxonomy): Bacteria > Pseudomonadati > Pseudomonadota > Gammaproteobacteria > Aeromonadales > Aeromonadaceae > Aeromonas > Aeromonas sp. MdU4. Next base: position 122,624 of record NZ_JBHFMW010000005.1, read on the forward strand.
GGTGGCACCCTGGCCCGTTGTCCAGCCTGTCAGCTGCGCGAGGACTGGTGTGCCTGCGAGTGGCGCCCCGAGCTCAAAGCGGAGGCCGGTTTCTGCCTGCTGATGTATGACAGCGAGCCGATGAAGCCCTCCAACACTGGCCGCCTCATTGCCGATGTGTTGCCGGATAGCACCTGGGCCTTTCTCTGGTCGCGCACCCAGCCCCATCCCGAATTGCTGGCGTTGCTGGCCGATCCCGCCTGGCAGCCCTATGTGGTCTTTCCCGCCTGTGAAAAGGAGCCTGCCCGTTTGACTGGCGAGGTGACGCTGGCGCCGGGCAAGAAGCCGCTCTTTATCCTGCTCGACGGCACCTGGCCCGAGGCGCGCAAGATGTTCAACAAGAGCCCCTATCTCGACGGTTTTCCGGTGCTGGCCATCAAGCCTGATGCGCTCTCGACTTATGGCATGCGGGTGGCCAACTGCGACGAGCACCTCTGCACCGCGGAAGTGGCGGCCTGCGTGCTGGAAGTGGCGGGGGAGCTCAAGGCGGGGCAGGCACTGCAGCACTGGTTCAATCTGTTCAGCAGCCGCTACATGGCCGGGCGGGTCAGCCGTTTCCCCGGTGCCGATGAGGCTCATCTGTGTGCGGCGCTGGCGGCCATCAAGGACGCGGAAGTCGCGTCACCGGTGCGGTAACGGGCCTTCTGAGGGTTGGAGCAGGGTGCTGGCAGCACAAATCAATGAAAATCAGGAATCAATTGGCTGCCATTGTTTCGTTAGATTCATGGACTCTGGCCCGCTAGGATAGCGGACAGCCTGTGCAGCACCCTGCACAACCCCGTTTTTGTTCGCCCCGGTTGCCCCTCTGTGCGGGGAACCCAAGTTTGTGAGGTCTATGGATGGAATTGGAACTGGTTACCCTGTTTGCCCTGTTTGGGGTGGCGCTTATCGCTGGCTTTATCGATGCCATCGCCGGTGGCGGCGGCTTGTTGACGGTGCCTGCTCTGCTCGCTACCGGCATGCCCCCCGCGCTGGTGCTCGGCACCAACAAGTTGCAGAGCAGTTTTGGCTCCTTCTCCGCCACCTGGTTTTATGCCCGCAAGGGGCTGCTGGAGTGGGCGATGATCTGGCCCGCGGTGATCTGCACCTTTATCGGTGCGGCGGTGGGCACCCTGGCGGTGCAGACCATCGACGCCGCCATTCTCGAGCGTTTGCTCCCCTTCCTGCTGATGGCCTTTGCCTGCTACTTCTTCTTTTCGCCACGGGTGAGCGATGCCGAGAGCTCCCGCCGCCTGACTCCCATGTTGTTTGCGCTGCTGGTGGGGGGCGGGGTCGGCTTTTATGACGGCTTCTTCGGGCCGGGTACCGGTTCATTCTTTGCCATCGGGTTTGTGGCGCTGGCGGGCTTTGGCATGGCGCGGGCCACCGCTCATACCAAGCTGCTCAACTTCACCTCCAACATCGCCTCCCTGCTGTTTTTCGCCCTCGGCGGCAAGGTGGTGTGGAGCGTCGGTTTCTGCATGGCGCTGGGGCAGTTTGTCGGGGCACGGTTCGGCTCCAAAATGGTGCTTAAGCAAGGGGTGAAGCTGATCAAGCCGCTGCTGGTAACCGTCTCCCTGCTGATGTCTGCCAAGCTGGTCTGGAGTCAGTATCCAGAGCTGTTTGCCTGGATCTGAGTCGCGGTGAGTGTGCGACACATCTGACTTTTACGGGGCCCTTGGGCCCCGTTGTCATTACTGGCGTGTTTACACAACTAGCGCGGCGTGTCGCGGTAGTGGTCGAAGTGTTTGCGCAGGGCGTTCACCAGTTTGGCAATTCGCTCGCGCTTGAGGCTGCTCTGCCGGTAGACCAGATGGAGCGGGCGCCCCAGTCCGGGTAGTGGACGCGCCATCTCCCCCTGTTCCCCCACCAGCGCCAGCAGGCCGGCGGGCAGCAGCACCGGGCCAATCCCCGCCTTGGCCAGCTCAATCATCGCCAGATAGGAGTCGAGCTCCATGGCGGGTTCCAGCCCCATATTTGCCAGCGGTTCGCGCAGATAGCGGTTGGACGGGTTCTCCAGATCCATGGTGAGGATCTTGCGCCTCTGCCCCCCGGCGGCAGGGGGCAGGCTCTGCAGCGCTTCCCCCACCAGATAGAAGGGCTCCTCCAATAGCAACTCGGCCCCGAGGCCGTGGCCGGGCGGGAGGCGTCCGGCGCAGATGCCGAGCAGGGCATCGCCGCTGCGCACCCGGGCCAGAATCACCGGGGTGTGGTGGGTAGAGAGGGCGAGATGCGGGTCGCGGCTCAGGTAGCCGCGCATAAAGTGGGCGAGGTAGCCCGCCAGCAGGGTTTCGGAGCAGGCGACGGGGAGGGGGCTGTGATCCGCCAGATCCTGGCTATCGGCCAGCACCCCCTTCATCTCGGCAAGGCTCGGCGCCACCCGCTCCAGCAGCTCTTGCGCCTGCGGGGTGAGCCGGATCTGGCGCCCCTCCGGCTCGATCAGCTTCTTGCCGAGGCGCAGCTCCAGTTGGGCAATCCGCTTGCTCACCGCCGACTGGCTGATGTAGAGGCGACTGGCCACCTTGGCCATGGTCCCTTCGCTTGCCAGCAGGCTGAGTGTCTCCAGCCCTTCCAGTAACATAGTGCCCCCTTTTTATCGCTATCCGGATCGCCACCGATGGGATCTGCGCTACCTTAGGGGCTGACCGCCTCAGGAGCAAGTGTCGTTTGCTGCCTTGGCTGGTCGAATGCGCCATTCGCTGAGGTGTGGCGCGAAGATCACCAGATTGCCGATCAGGCTGATCACCACTCCGACTACCGAGACCGGCTGCCAGACAAAGCCTTCGTACAAGGTGGAGAGGGTGAGCGCTACCAGCGGAAAGAGCACGGTGGCGTAGGATGCCTTGCTGGCACCGATGCGCCCTACCAGGGTCAGGTAGGCGGTAAAGGCGATCACCGAGCCAAACAGGGCGAGATAGACCATGGCCGCCAGATAGTGGCTATCGGTCGGTACCACCAGCTGTTGGCCGAGCAGTGTGACCCAGCCCAGCAACAGCAGGACGCCGTAAACCATGCCCCAGGGCACCAGTTGCAGTACATGGTAGCCGTGGCGCTGGCCCCGGGCCGAGACCAGATTGCCCAGCGAAAAGCAGAGGGTGCCGCCGCAGGCGAGCAGCAGTCCCTTCCAGCCGTTTGCACCCAGTTGCGCATCCGCCAGTACCGGCCAGAACAGCAGCAGGGTACCCAGAAGCCCCAGCATGGAGCCTTGCAGCCAGCGCAGGGTGGGACGCTTGCGCTCGAACAGCCAGAGGTTGAGGCCATTGAAGATGCTGGCGCTGGCAAATATCACTGCCGACATGCCACTCGGAATGTAGCGGGTGGCGTGGTAGAAGCAGAGAAAGTTGGTGGAAAAGAGCAGGGCGCCAAGCAGCGCGGCGTAGCGCTGGCCGTGCCACGGCAGGCGCGGAAAGCGGCCGCTGGCAGTGAGCAGGGCAAACAGCGCCACCGCCGCCAGCAGGAAGCGGTAGAGCACCGACACCTCGATGGGAATGGGGCCAAGTTGCCAGGCGATGGCAATCCAGGTGCTGCCCCAGATAAGCACGGTGGCAAGATAGAGCATCAGGTTCATCACAGTTCCGGTGAGTCAGGGGGAGGGATGACCCACTATGGGGCGAGCCCTGATCGCTGGATTACACCATCTTGCGGTTTTTCATCGTCCTGCGCTGTCATCTGCGGGTGTGGTCGGTAAGATGGATGGCAAGCGGGATAACCCGTACACATAACCAGAGCAGGCGGCGGGGTGAATGAAAATAGCAGGGGTATTTGATGCACTGGTCAGCACCGGCGCCCGGCTGGAGGACGCCTGCTGGCTCGAACCCGGGCTCGGGGTGGCCAGCTGGCGCAACTGCTATGACCAGACCCGCTATCACAAGCCGGGCCACCATACCCTGAGCGTCTATCTGCAAGGGGGCGAGCAGACCGAGCGACTCGATGGGCCGGGTGGCCACGGTGGCACTGGCAAGGTGTGCATCATGCCGGATCACCACAGATCCGAATGGCTGGTGCGCGAGGAGTTTCGCTTCTTCCACCTCTACTTCACCCCGGCTCACCTCACCCGCATCGCCGAGGAGGTGTGTGACAAGGAGGGGCGCCACCTGCAACTGGTAGATAAGACTTTTATCGATGATCCGCAGGCGGCCGGGTTGGTGCAGCGCCAGCTGATGCAGCTGGAGTGGCAGCACGGGGTCGATCGGCTGGCGCTTTCCCACGGTGCCTGGATGTTGATCCTCCACGCCTATCGCCACCATACCGAGGAGGCCCCCGGTCTGCCGCCTCTGCGTGGTGGGCTGGCGCCCGTGGTGATCAAGCGGGTGCAGGAGTATCTGCAAGCCCATCTGGCCGACTCGGTGACGCTGGCAGAGCTGGCCCAGCAAGCGGGGCTGAGCGAGTACCACTTTGCCCGCATGTTCGGCCAGAGTCTCGGCTGCCCGCCTCACCGTTATTTGCTGGGGCTGCGGCTCAAACGGGCCAAACAACTGCTGGCTGGCCCGGAGCCGCTGGCCAGCATCGCCAGTCAGTGCGGCTTCTCTTCGCAGGCCCATTTCGGCAACCGTTTTCGCGAGGCGTTTGGTTTGACGCCGGGACAGTGGCGGGCGCAATTGTCATCTTCCCGTCACAGATAAGCCTGAGACTTTGAGCAAAAGAGGTGTACTCTCTACCACTTATCCATTGAAAGGAATGCCCATTGAATTATCGCAAACGTCAAATCCGTACCCGTCATCTCTGGTTCAGCCACTGGAATGCTCCGCAAGATCGCACCGCCGTTGTTACCCCTCCCGAACCTGCAGTGCCTCACAGTTCACGTTGAAAAAGCGCCACCTCCGATAGGATTTTTCCGGTAACTTTGCCACTATTGCCCCATCACAATGATGTGGACGCGGCTGGATGTTTCTGGAACGTATTGAAGTCAAAGGTTTTCGCGGTATAAATCGCCTTTCGCTCGGGCTGGATCACACCACAGTGCTGATCGGTGAGAACACCTGGGGTAAATCGAGCCTGCTGCGCGCCCTCTGGTGCCTGCTAGGGCAGGATGCCGAGCCCTATCAGTTCACCGCCGAGGATTTTCACCAACCGGAAGATCCCGAACTGGCCCCGGCGCGTCATCTGCAACTGGTGCTCACCTTCAGTGAGCACAGACCCCAGATGTGCCAGCACTCCCGTCGGCTGGCCCGACTCTGCCCCTCCTGGGTGCTGCACAAGGACAAATTCCACCGTATTCACTATCGCGCCAGCGCCGAGCTGCAGGCGGATGGAACTGTGCTCACCATTCACGACTTTCTTGACGGGGTAGGCAAGAGCCTGCCCATCGCCAACGCCCATGAGCTGGTCTGCCTGCTGATCACCATGAACCCGGTGTTTCGGCTGCGCGATGCCCGCACCGCCCGCAACGGGGTGGAGGCCCTGCAGTGGGGTGATCTCTCGGAGCATCGCCTGAGCGAGTTGGCGGACAAGCTGATCGACGAACCCCAGCGCATCGGCGAGCCGGAGCTCAAAGAGGCGCTGCAGGCGGTGCGCCAGCTGATGGATCACTACTTCAACGCCCTGGCTCCCATCAAGAACAAGCCGCGCAGTCAGCGCGACATCATCAATCGCCCCATGACCCTGCGCAATCCGGGCAACCTGCATACCCTGCTGCGCCGCGCCGATAACCGTGCGCTGCAACTGGCGATGGCGGGGATGGCGGCGACCCTGTTGCAGGCGCGGGGCAACCGCGAGCTGGAGGAGGGGGCCCGCCCCATCATGATCCTCGAAGATCCCGAAAGTCGGCTTCACCCGACCATGCTGGCGCTGGCGTGGGGGCTGCTGGAACAACTGCCGGGCCAGAAGCTGCTCACCACCAACTCGGGAGATCTGCTCTCTTCCCTGCCGCTCAATCAGGTACGACGACTGGTGCGGCGGCAGCAGGATATCCTCTGTCACCAGCTGGGCGGCGAACGCTACAGCAGCGACGATCTGCGCAAGATCGCCTTCCATGTGCGGATCAACCGCCCCATGTCGCTGTTTGCCCGCTGCTGGCTGCTGGTGGAGGGGGAGACCGAGATCTGGCTGCTCTCCGAGCTGGCCCAGATCTGCGGTTACAGCTTGCGGGCCGAAGGGGTGCGGATCATCGAATTTGCCCAGTGCGGCCAGTCGCCGCTGATCAAGGTGGCGCGGGATTTTGGCATCGAGTGGCACTTGCTCACCGATGGCGACGAGGCGGGGCTCAAGTATGCCGCCTCGGCCCGCGGTCAGCTCAAGGGCGAGCGGGAGCGAGACCGACTGACCCAGCTCCCTGCCGCCGACATCGAGCACTACCTCTATCACAACGGCTTTGAGGCGGTGTTCCGGCGCGAGGCCGGGGTGGGTGGGCGCGCCATGTGGAGCGCCAGCCACATCATCAACAAGGCGATCCATCACCGCAGTAAGCCGGGGATGGCGCTGGCGGTGGTGGAAGAGGCTGAGCGGCTAGGTGCCGACCATATTCCGCCGGTGATCCGCCAGATGTTTGCCCGGGTGGTGGCGCTGGCCCGCGGTCAGGGCTGAAGCCGGTGCTGCGCAATGGCCGGGCCATGGATCTGCTCAAGGTACGGTCGAGCTGGTGGCAAATTGCCGCAGGATTGTTTGCCGTGATTGGGGATGGCCGCCGGTTTGGGTATACTCGCCCCTCTCTGGCGCCCCGCTGGCGCACTTCGAATCCTTGCTGCTGGAGGCATCATGTTCGTCCAACTCCCTTTTTGGCTCTTTCCCCTCACCGGACTGATGGCGCTTGGCGCGCTGATCGCCCTTGGCATCGTGCTGTGGCGCGGTGATCTCTGCCCCGGCCAGCGTTCGCGGATCAGTCAGCAGCTCTTCTCCATCTGGGTTATTACCGCCCTCTCTTTGATGCTGGCGGTGGAGGCCAAGGCGGCCAGCTGGCTCATCTGGAGTGGTGGTATTGCGCTGGTGTCGGGGATCGGCCTCTCGCTCGCCCAATCCCGGCTGGAAGGCAAACGTTCAGTCCCCTCGACGCTGCTCTGGTTACCGGCGTTGCCCCTCGTTGTGTATGGCGTCGGGCTGCTGCAACTGCAGGGCTGGGTGAGTGGTCTGCTGCAGATGGCGATGCTGGGGGCGGCGTTTGCCCATTTGATGTTGCTGCGAGCCCGTCATCGCCTCACCGCGTTCAATACCTTGCTGCCGCTGGCCGGTCTGGTTGGTGCCATGGTCAGCCTTATCTGGCTGGCGGTGCTGGTGGGCTGGCAAGGGAGTGAGGCCAATCTCGATGCCCTGATCCCGGCGGTGGTGACTCAGGCTGCGTTGCTGGTGGCCTCTCTGCTGCTCTGGTTCAGCCCACTCTATCTGCAGCGTGATACCGCACCGGTGGTGGTCTCTACCTCCCTGTGTGGCCTGCTGATTGCCCAGATAGCTGCCACCAGCGTGCTGCACCAGCTGGTCTGACGCTGGCGTTGAAACTGGCATAGAAAAGAGAAAGCCCCGAGCCTTGGCTCGGGGCTTTTGCATATCTGGCTTGCAGGTATCGCATGTATCAATAGAAGTCGTCGGCCCCACAGATAAAGAGGCAACTGCTGCGTGGCTGGGCGAGATACTCCCGGGTCAGCCCCTCCAGCGGCATACCGAAGGTGCAGATGTCTTGCGGCGAGGGGAGCGCGGTATCGAGGATCCGCCGCCAGTAACCACCGACTCCCTTGGGTGGGCTGGGCAGGTTGAAGGTAAGGGGCTCCCAGTAGGCGTTGAACAGCACATAGAGTGCCAGCTTGGTTTCGCTCGACAGCGCCGACATGGCGATGGCGTGGGAGTGGGGGCTGAAGTCCGGCTGCATGGCGTTGACCCCGTGCCAGCAGATCTCGCTGTGACGCAGGATCTCGGTCAGCGACAGCGGCATGCTCTCTTGCTCCGGCCGTTGGAACAGGTGTTTGCGGTATTGGATCAGCTCTTTCATAAAGCGGAACATCTCCTGACCGCGGGCGTTGGGCAGCCAGTTCATCCAGCAGGTGGCGTTGTCCTGACAGTAGCCGTTGTTGTTGCCCCGCTGGGTGCGCAGCAGCTCGTCTCCCATCAGCAGCATGGGGGAGCCCACCGAGAGCAAGGTCGCCACCATCATGTTCTTGGCCTGACGCATCCGCAGGGCGTTGATCTGGGGATCTTCGGTGATCCCTTCATGGCCGTGGTTCCAGCTGAAGTTGTGATCGCAGCCGTCACGGTTCTCCTCCCCGTTGGCTTCATTGTGCTTGCCGTTGTAACTGGCCCAGTCCCACAGGGTAAAGCCATCGTGGCAGGTGACGAAGTTGATGCTCTTCTCGGGGTCGGCGTGGTGGTAGTGGTAGATGTCTGGGCTGCCGCACAGCCGCTCGACAAAGGTGGTGACGCTGTTGTCATCGCCGCGCAGGAAGCGGCGAACATCATCCCTGAACTGACCATTCCATTCACGCCAGCGGGCCCCGGCGAGCGACCCCACCTGATAGAGTCCCCCGGCATCCCAGGCTTCGGCAATCAGCTTGATATCGGCGATGTTGGGATCGGTATCTATGGTGCGCAGGGTGGGGGCATTGGCTTGCGGCTGACCCGATTCATCCCGCGACAGGATGGCGGCCAGATCGAATCGGAAGCCATCGACGTGCATCTCCTGACGCCAGAAGTGGAGGCTGTCCATGATCATCCGCAGTACCACGGGGTGGGCGCCGTTGAAAGTGTTGCCGCAGCCGGAGTAGTTGGTGTCTTTCTGGTTGTTGTCGAGGATGTAGTAGGCCTCGTTGTCGATGCCGCGAAACGAGAAGGTGGGGCCATCTTCTCCCCCCTCTGCGGTGTGGTTGTAGACCACATCGAGGATCACTTCGATATTGGCACGGTGCAACGCCTTGACCATGTCGCGAAACTCGGTGAGAGGATCATCACCGCAGGCGTACTGGGCGTGCGGAGCAAAAAAGGACATGGGGCTGTAACCCCAGTAGTTGGATAACCCTTTGGGGGCATCCTGGGGATCGAACTGGAACACCGGCAGCAACTCGACGGCGGTGACGCCGAGGGATTGCAGATAAGGGATCTTCTCGATAAGCCCGAGATAGGTACCGCGCAGCGCCGGATCGACCCCGGAGCTGGGTGACTTGGTAAAGCCCCCCAGATGCAGCTCGTAGATCACCGAGCGGGAGAGGGAATGGGCGGGCAATTTATCCCCTTCCCAGTTGTAGTTGCGGGTATCGACCACCCGGTTTTTGGCGCAACAGGCCAGATTGCTGCCGGCGCGGGCCGCCGCCCAGCGGTCGTAGTGGGGGCCGAGCTCGATGCTGCGGCCATAGGGATCGAGCAGCACCTTGTCAGCATCGAAGCGGGTGCCACAGTAGGGGCGCCACGGGCCTTGAATGCGATAGGCATAGCGTTGCCCGCTTGGCAAACCCTCGATATGGATATGCCAGTAGTAGGCGGTACGGTTGAAGCGGGGCGAGAGCGGGATCACTTCGGGAGTGCTGTCCTCGGCGCTGGCGAAGAGCAGCAGTTCAACCCTGTTGGCCAGACGAGCCCAGATCGCGAAGTTGACGCCGTGACTGTCGGGTGTAGCCCCCAACTGACGGCAGTGACCGGCTGAGATGCGCATATTATACCTACCCAAAACGAGGATTGATTATCTTACTGAGTGTAGTGTGGGATGGTTTGTCTGGACTCGTTTGCCTGAAAAAACAGCATGATGCTGTTAATGTCCGCACTGTTTGTCCGATTAATCTACGAATAAACTTTTTTTGAGATATTTACTTGCAATCTGTGCGCTGGCGCCTATTATTGGCGACCTCAGACGCGGGGTGGAGCAGCTCGGTAGCTCGTCGGGCTCATAACCCGAAGGTCGTCGGTTCAAATCCGGCCCCCGCAACCATCTGAGTTCCGGCACTGCAAATCAGATGAATCGGTTGGCAATAAAGGAAGAACGAATTGGCTACTGCTCGGCCATTTCGAGAAAAATTCGGACGCGGGGTGGAGCAGCTCGGTAGCTCGTCGGGCTCATAACCCGAAGGTCGTCAGTTCAAATCTGGCCCCCGCAACCAACTTTTTTAGTCAGCGTGCGATTGTGTAAACAATCGAAAGCAGACAAACGCCATCAAGCTACTGCTCGGCTTGAGGGTGACAATTCGGACGCGG
>NZ_JBHFMW010000050.1:0-46780 GCF_041929505.1 Aeromonas sp. MdU4
TTGACTGTGGCCGTGTCGGTATCGCCGTCAGCGTCCTTGGCCACGTAGTCAAAGCTGATGTCACCGTTGAAGTCCTTGCCCGGCACAAAGCTGATGCTGCCATCCGCCGCAATCACGACATTGCCGCCCTGGACCGCGATGGTCTGCGCACCACCGGTCAGCTCGACGCCGTTGATAGACTTGATCGCCAGCCCGCCATCCGGCGCCTTGTCGTTGGCCAGCAGGGTCAGGGTCACCGAGCCATCCTCGTTGACCTCGTAGCTGTCGTTTACCGCATCGACCGGATCGTCCTGGGCAGCCACCTTGATGCTGACCGTGGCGCTGTCGGTATCGCCGTCAGCGTCCTTGGCCACATAGTCAAAGCTGATGTCGCCGTTGAAGTTCTCGTTCGGCTTGAAAGTCATGCTGCCATCGGCGGCAATCTCCACGGTGCCGTTGGTCACCGCAATGCTCTGCGCACCGCCAGTCAGCGCGACGCTGTTGATGGAGACAATTTTCAGCCCGCCATCCGGCACCTTGTCGTTGGCCAGCAGGTTCAGGCTCACCGAGCCATCTTCGTTGACGGTGTACTCGTCATCGACCGCATCGACCGGATCGTCCTGGGCCGCCACCTTGATGCTGACCGTGGCGCTGTCGGTATCGCCGTCAGCGTCCTTGGCCACATAGTCAAAGCTGATGTCGCCGTTGAAGTTCTCGTTCGGCTTGAAAGTCATGCTGCCATCGGCGGCAATCTCCACGGTGCCGTTGGTCACCGCAATGCTCTGCACACCGCCAGTCAGCGCGACGCCGTTGATGGAGACAATTTTCAGCCCGCCATCCGGCGCCTTGTCGTTGGCCAGCAGGGTCAGGCTCACCGAGCCATCCTCGTTGACCTCGTAACTGTCGCTCACCGCATCAACCGGATCATTAATATCCACACTCCCCTGATCAGTCGCAGCTGCGGTATTCCCTGCAGGATCGGTGACACTGGCCGTAACGGTATAAAAGCCCTCAGCCAGGGGCGTGACAACATCGACAGTGAAAGTGCCGTTTGGATTGACTATCGCGATAAGGGTTTGCTGATTACCATTCGCATCGGTAACCAACAGGGTCACGATACTGCCAGCCGGAGCATCTGTGGTACCAGTCAGAGTGGGAGTAGTGTCATTGGTGTTATCAGGTGCAGAAACAGTGATCACCGGCGGCACGAGGTCGATCAACTGATTGTCGGTTCCAGGCAAGGCATTGGCGATGACGCCGGTATCGACTGGATTGGTCGTATCAAACCCCGCTTGGGAGATGGTGGCATCACCGACGCGGTCGATGGTAACGAAACCGCCATTTCCGCTGGCGCCAGCGACACCACCTACGCCACCACCACCCGCGGCAGGCGCACCACCCGCAGCAGAGGCTTCAAAGGCCTTGGTCGGGTCAGCGCCACCCAAAATGGCTTGTTGCAATGCATTGATATCACTCGGGGTTCCGGCTACACCATTTTGTGCCAGCTGAGGTGCATCCCCCTCTTCGGCTGATTCACTCGGCTGACCGGCCGGCTGTACATTGAACGCCTGGTCGCCGCCCATAAAGCTGCCCCCGTCCGGAGAGACAATTACCGCCCCTTTTGGTAGTACATCCCCTTCAACCAACAGCTTCCGGCTGCCATCTGCGGCAAGCAGATAAATCTTTCCTTTGAGTTGGGTTACGGTTACGCCCTGTTCCAAGGTAATGGCATTGGTAATCATGTTCTCTCCTGAATCCTGATTTGCATGCAAAAAGCCACATCCTACTGTGCACATTGATAGTACAAATAACCAGCTCGAAAATTCGAAAGGATAGACTGATTTGAGGCTAGATCGTTCAGCTAGAGAGAAGGGTATAAAGCAGTAGGAAAAGGAAGGTAAAAACTAAATTTATCAATCATTTATATAAAAATGACAGGAGTATGAAAATTCATACTCCTGTCAGATTGAACCTTAAGCCCCCGCCCAGAGGATGATAGCCAGCAGCTGTGGCGAGATGATCCTCAGGAACATCACCAGCGGGTAAACAGTGGCATAGGAGAGGGCACTGGCACCGCTGGTAGGATGCATGGCGTTGGCAAACGCCAGCGCGGGAGGATCAGTCATGGAACCCGCCAGCAAACCACAGATGGTGAGATAGTTCATCTTGCCATAGAGACGTGCCAACACCCCGACCACCAGCAGCGGGATCAGGGTAATCGCCATGCCGTAAAGCATCCAGGCCGGGCCATCACCGTTCACCAGGGTATCGACGAAGCCAGCCCCCGACTTGAAGCCGACCACCGCTAGGAAGAGCACGATACCAATCTCCCGCAACGCCAGGTTGGCACTGGGCGGCATAAACCAGTAGAGCTTGCCGATGCTGCCGATCCGCGACAGGATCAGCGCCACCACCAGCGGCCCGCCCGCCAGACCCAGCTTGAGTGCAGCCGGAAATCCGGGTAGATAGAAGGGGATAGATCCAAGCAACACGCCAAGACCAATCCCGATAAAGACCGGCAACATCTGCACCTGTTGCAGTTTTTGCTGCACGTTACCGACCACATTGGTCACGGCTTCGATGGCATCGAGGCGGCCGACCAGGTTGAGGATGTCACCAAACTGCAGGCTGGTCTGACTGGTCGGAACCAGCTCGATACCGGCCCGGTTAAGACGCGAGATCACTACGTCATAACGCTGCTTGATGTCGAGATCGCGGATTTTCTTGCCCAATACCTGCTCGTTGGTCACCACCACCCTCTCGACGCGCAAGTCGGTACCTCGGGTCGAGAGCGAGGTCTCAACCTCCTCCCCCAGCACCAGCAGCACCTTGTGCAGCGCATGGCGCTCGCCCACCAGATGGAGCAGATCTCCCAATTCAATCCGCGAGTCTGGCTTGGGAACCATCAGCTCGTCGCCCCGCTTGAGGCGGGAGCAGATGACATCAGCCTCGTCGAGACTCGGGATCTCGCTCAGCATCAGGCCGTGCATGTTGGGGTTGCGCACCGCGATGTTGATGGTCTGCAAGCTCTCTTTGGTCTTGCCGGTTTGTTGCTCGAACAGGGCGGCTTCATCGTCGATCTTGATGCGAAAGAAGACCCTGACCAGCCACATAGTCAATAGAATGCCGCAGATGCCGAACGGATAGGCAACTGCGTAACCCATCCCCATCAGCCCCGTCGAACCATGTGGAGCACCCAGTTCCGCCAGGATCTGCTGACCCGCACCGAGCGAGGGGGTATTGGTCACCGCACCGGAGAAGACCCCGAGGATCACCGGCAAGGGGACATCGAAAAATTGGTGAAGAGCGGCAGCAACAACGCAGCCCAGGATAACCAGCAGAGCAGCAAAAGCATTGAGCTTGAGCCCGGAGCTGCGCAGAGAAGAGAAAAAGCCGGGGCCGACCTGGATGCCGATGGTATAGACAAACAGGATTAGGCCAAATTCTTGAATAAAATGAAGAGTTTGCTCATCCAGAGCGAGCTCGGACACCCCGGCAAAGTGACCGACTATGATGCCGCCGAACAGCACCCCCCCAATCCCCAGACCAACGCCATAGACCCGCCAATTTCCTAGCCAGAGCCCTAGCACTGCCACCAGCGACAATATGCTGATGGATAGCGCGATATCACTCATTGTGTGCATCCTTTGCGAATTGAACTGTCCTTAGCTTGTCAGCAAACGATGCCGCCAACTGTGTGATAACGCACGAATTTATCCTTTGGTGCAGCAAAAATACCAATTAAGGGTTAATTAAACGATATAGCCGTAAATGGCCATAAAGTGACAAATGCTGCCCCCCATCACAAACAGATGCCAGATGGCATGGTTGTAGGGAATCCGCTTGGCCACGTAGAAGATCACCCCGAGGCTATAGACCAGCCCACCAGCCGCAAGCAGCAGCAATCCTTCACCAGCCAGATGGATGTAGAGTTGATAGATGACCACCAGCGACAGCCAACCCAGCATCAGGTAGGTAAACAGCGACAACTTCTTGAAGCGATTGATGAAAATCAGCTTGAACACCACCCCGGCCAGCGCCAGTCCCCAGATCACCACCATCAGCCCGCGCGCCAGCGGCGTATCGAGCGCCACCAGCAGAAAGGGGGTATAAGTGCCGGCAATCAGCAGATAAATGGCGCAGTGATCAAACACCTTGCACCAGCGTCGCGCCTTGCCCTCCGCCATGCTGTGGTAGAGGGTCGAGGCGAGATAGAGCAGCACCAGACTGCCGCCATAGAGGCTGTAGCTCACCAGCGCCTGCGTACCCTGCCCCCACCCCTTAATCAGCAGCAACACCAGCCCGGCAATACCAAGCAACAATCCCGCACCGTGGCTCAGCCGGTTGGCCAGCTCCTCCCGGGGGGAATAATCCATCACACCACTCATGACATCGACTCCACAATAATTAGCCTCACTCTACCCAGCACCATTTCAGAGTACAAGTGTTCGCTTAAAAAATGGGGTGGCTGCCACCCGTCATCCTTTGGTGTATGCTCTGCCGCCGATGCCCGACAGAAGCGGCATAGACACCTACCCCGGTGACCTGGTCTGGAGAACCTGATGAAGTTGACTGAGCTGTTTGCACAAGCGGATCCCGCCTTTGGCGAGGCGATGAGCACCTTGCTGGAGACCTTCCACCACTCCGACGACAGTCAAGCCCCCTACCAGCGCGACCTGTTCACCCATCAGCTTGACCAGTCCCGCATGCCCACCAGCGGCTGCTCGACCGAGGCCTATCTCACCCGTCTGGCCGCTCTGGTACCCGGCGCATCCCATCTCACCTCGCCACGCTACATGGGTCATATGACGGCACCATTGCCGACCTTCACTGCCGAGCTCTCCCGTCTGGTGGTGATGCTCAACCAGAATCCGATGAAGATGGAGTCCTCCCGCCTGCTCAGCTTTCTGGAGCGGGAAGTGCTGGCCAAGCTGCACCGCCTCATCTACGGCATGGACGATGCATTCTACGGCGAACAGATGCATGCCAAGGATGCCGCCCTCGGCGTCATGACCAGCGGTGGCACCATCGCCAACGTCACCGCCCTCTGGCTAGCCCGCAACCGCGCCTGCGGCGACAACCTGTTCGCCCTCTATGAGCAGGGCTATCGCGGCGCCGTCATTCTGGGCTCGCGGCTGATGCACTACTCCTTCGACAAGGGAATGGATCTGCTGGGATTGGGCGCCCGCAGCGTCTGGCGCCTTGAGACCGACGAGCAGAACCGGCTCAGTCTGGCCGCGCTGGAGCAGGCGCTGATCCAGTGCAAAGAGCAAAAATTGAAAGTACTGGCGCTGGTCGGCGTGGCGGGCAGCACCGACTTTGGCTCCATCGATCCCCTGCCGGAACTGGTGGCCATCGCCGAACGCGAGCAGATCCACTTCCACGTGGATGCTGCCTGGGGTGGCCCGACCCTCTTCTCCCCCCGCTATCAAAACCTGCTGGCCGGGATCGAGCGAGCCGATACCGTCACCCTGGATGGCCACAAGCAGTTGCTGGTACCGCTCGGTACCGGCATGCTGCTATGCCGCCAGCCCGATCTGATGATGGCGGTCAAGCGAGAGGCCCCTTACGCCATCCGTGCCACCTCGTTCGATCAGGGCCGCTTTACCCTGGAGGGTACCCGCCCGGCCAATGCCCTCTATCTGGATGCCGCCTTCCAGTTGTTCGGCCAGCAGGGCTATGCCGACCTTATCGAGGCCAACTACGACCGGGCCAGACTGATGGCTGAGCTTATCACCAGCAATCAGGCCTTCGAGTTGATGTCTGCTCCGGTGATGAACCTGCTCTCCTACCGCTGCATCCCGCCGCATCTACAGGGCAAGCCGCTGGACGAGACGGCCAACGAGCAGATCAACGCCTTCAACGTGGCGCTGCAAAAAGCCCAGCGCGCCGAAGGGCACAGCTTTGTCTCCCGCACCCAGCGGGCGGTGGTGCGCTACGGTACCCAACAGCTCACTCTGCTGCGGGCCGTGCTGCTCAACCCCTTGATTGAAGAGCGCCATATCCGCGACCTGCTGGCCGATCAGCAGCGACTGGGGCTATCTATTGCTCGCCAACTGTTTGGCGACAGCGCGGAACCGGCTTAAAAATGAGCGGTCTTATTCATTTGCCGTTGTCCACCTTGCAGGTAGACTGGGCAAAATTTGCAGGCCATCTTTGAGGACTAGGCGCCAACAATGAAGCAATTTATTGAATTTATTCCACTTATCGTTTTCTTTGCGGTCTACAAGTTCTACGACATCTACATGGCGACCGGCGCACTGGTGGTGGTAACCGGTCTGCAGCTTGCCTATAGCTGGATCCGCTATCGCAAGGTCGAGAAGATGCAGCTGTTTACCTTCCTGCTGGTCGGCTTCTTCGGCGGCCTCACCGTCTTCTTCCACGATGACACCTTCATCAAGTGGAAAGTGACTGTCATCAACGTGCTGTTCGCACTGGGTCTGCTCATCAGCCGCTACGGCTTTGGCAAGAATCTGATCAAACAGATGCTGGCCAAGGAGCTGCAAGCACCCGATGCAGTCTGGGACAAGGTCAATCTCGGCTGGGTCGGCTTCTTTACCGTCTGTGGCCTGCTCAACCTCTATGTGGCCTTCAACCTGCCACAAGAGATGTGGGTCAACTTCAAGGTGTTCGGCCTGCTGGGCATGACCCTGATCTTCACCCTGCTCAGCGGTGTCTACCTCTACCGCCACATTCCGGCTGATCAAAAAGAGCAGCTGAAAAAATAACCCTCATCAGAAAAGGATCCTCTCATGTGGTATCTCATCTACTCCGAAGATGTTCAGGGCAGCCTGCCGCTGCGCAAGCAGGTTCGTCCCGCCCATCTGGCCCGGCTGCAAGCGCTGCAAGATGAAGGGCGCCTGCTGACCGCCGGCCCCAACCCGGCCATAGATGCCGAGGATCCGGCCGATGCCGGCTTTACCGGCAGCACCGTCATCGCCGAATTTGCCTCACTGGCTGACGCCAAGGCCTGGGCCGATGCCGATCCCTATGTGGCGGCTGGCGTCTATGCCAAAGTGACCATCAAGCCGTTCAAGAAGGTCTTTTAAAAACTGCATCAGATGCAAAGAGGCCGGAACGGGTGTGCAACCCGCTCCGGCCTCTTTTTATTGCGCGATGCTCAGCGCACCGACAAGGTCACGCTCTGGCGACAAACCAGGGGTTGAGGATGTCGGGCTTGTTGTAGGCAAGGGGTGAGCCATCGAGTTGGGTGACGCTGCCACCCGCCCCTTCCAGCACCGCCTGCGCCGCACCGGTATCCCACTCACAGGTCGGAGCTAGGCGTGGATAGAGCTCGGCGTCCCCCTCGGCAATAATGCAGAACTTGAGTGAACTGCCCATCGAGACCAGCTCGATTTCGCCCCGTCCCATATCCCCAAAGCGAGCCAGATAATCGAGCGTCTCCTGCGACAGGTGGTTGCGACTGCCAACCACCCGCCACGCCTCTCCTTCACGATGAGGCCGAGTCTGGATGGACTCTCGTTTGCCATTGGCGATGCGCCATGCCCCGAGCCCCTTGCCGCCATACCAGAGCCTGTCCAGCACAGGGGCATAGACCAGCCCCCAACGCGGTGCCCCCTCCTCAATCAGCGCGATATTGACGGTGAACTCGCCATTGCGGGAGACAAACTCCTTGGTGCCGTCAAGGGGGTCCACCAGCCAGTAGCTAGACCAGCCGTGGCGCGCCGCCATCACCTCAGGCCCCGACTCCTCCGACAATACGGGGATGTAGGGAGTCAGCCGTGCCAACGCCTGAACGATCACCTCATGCGCCGCCTTGTCGGCAGCAGTCAGCGGACTCTCGTCGCTCTTGTACTCCACCGCGAAGGGCTGGCTGTAGATGGCCATGATGGCCGCCCCCGCCGCGCGGGCGACAGGTTCAAGGTCGGTGATATCGGGGTGATACAGGGGATGCGCCATAACAATCTCGTCCAGCTCACAGGGTCAACCAGTGTAACTTTTTTGACATCAACTGCTTATAGCTGATTGTGCTGGGTTATTACGGCGCGGAAGCCATCAGGCCATTCGCTTAAGTGAACAGAGCCAGAAACAACAAAGGACGCCGTGGCGTCCCTTGTTGTTTCTGGCGACCTGTCTCAGGCAGCAGGTCTATCAGGCGGATCAGATCCCCTGACGGGCTTCCTGCATCAACAGGCGCATGTCGCTCACGGCCTTGGCCAGACCGTCGAAGGCGGCGCGGCCGATGATGGCGTGACCGATGTTGAGCTCATAGAGCTCGGGGATGGCGGCAATAGCCTTGACGTTGTGGTAGTGGAGACCGTGGCCAGCATTAACCTTGAGCCCCTTGCCAGCGGCATAGGAGGCGCCAGCGGCGATGCGCTTGAACTCGGCGTTGCGCTCGGAATCTGTGGTGGCATCGGCGTAGCGGCCGGTATGGATCTCGATAAAGGGAGCGCCACTCTCGGCAGCTGCATCGATCTGGATTGGGTCGGCATCGATAAAGAGGGATACCTGAGCACCCACGGCAGAGAGACGGGCCACGGCATCAGTCACCTTGGCCAGCTGGCCGGCCACGTCCAGACCACCCTCGGTGGTCACTTCGGTGCGCTTCTCAGGTACCAGACAGACGAAGTGGGGCTTGATGCGGCAGGCGATGCCGACCATCTCCTCGGTCACCGCCATCTCCAGGTTCATTCTGGTCTGGATGGTCTGGCGCAGGATCTCCACGTCACGGTCGGTGATGTGGCGGCGATCTTCACGCAGATGCACGGTGATGCCATCGGCCCCCGCCTGTTCAGCGACAAAAGCGGCCTGTACCGGATCCGGATACTGGGTGCCGCGGGCGTTGCGCAGGGTGGCGATATGGTCGATGTTCACACCCAGATAGATTGCACTCATTGAGAACTCCTTGAAACTCTTCATCTGTTGACTGCGCGGTCAGCGAATCACCCCGCGCCAAATATCCGTATGTCTGTAATCTGTGTCAGCCTTGCATGCTGGCTTTGCGTTTTAAAAACAGCTCCCGGCTCTTTAACTGGCGCTTGCCCAGATAGGGTTGCAGCGCCAGTCGGCTGAAACGTTTGGCCGCCTGCAGCAAGGGAGGGGTATCGAAACGTCCCTCGGCAAAGGCGAGCAGGTGGGCACCGAGAAACAGGGTACGGGGATCCGGCGCCCGCTCGCAAGCAACAAAGCCCAATTCACGCTCAAAGCCATAGAGCAGGGTCGGCTCGATGGGCGACTCGTCGTCCGCCGTGTATTCGAAATCCACCGCATAGCCCAACGCCTGCAACAGCAGGAACTCGAAGCGGCGCAGCGGCAGCTCCGGCGTCTCGCCATCGGCCAGCGCCATGATGGCACGGGCATAGGCGTCGAACACTTCGGGGAACGGGGTATGGGCTTCCAGCAGGTAGTAGACCAGCTCGTTGAGATAGAGGCCGTAGAAGAGGCGATCGCCGCCGAGGCGCAGGGAGTGGTCGGGGCACTCGACCTGGGTGAGATTCTTGAGATCCCCCTTGCCGCGCCAGGCGATGGTGAGCAGAGTAAAGGGTTGCAGCAGCCCCTTGAGAGGGGAGCGTGGCCCGCGAGAACCGCGAGCCACCAGGGTAAAGCGGCCACTATCCTGGGTGAATACCTCGACCAGCTGGCTGGTCTCACGATAGGGCCGGCTATGGATGACGAAAGCCGGGCTCAGCAATCAGTCATCACCATATCCGAGGCTCCGCAGGGCGCGCTCGTCATCAGCCCAGCCGGACTTGACCTTGACCCACAGCTCGAGATGCACCTTGTTCTGGAACAGTCGTTCCATGTCGAGGCGCGCTTCGGTGCCGATGGTCTTGATCTTCTCGCCCTTGTTGCCGATGACCATCTTCTTCTGACCATCGCGCTCGACCAGGATCAGGCCGTGGATGTGGTAGAGGCCGTTCTCTTCCACCTTGAAGCGTTCGATCTCCACCGTCACCGAGTAGGGCAGCTCCTCGCCGGTGAAGCGCATCAGCTTCTCACGGATGATTTCGGAGGCCATGAAACGGGACGAGCGGTCGGTCACGTAATCTTCCGGGAAGAAGAAGTTGTTCTCTGGCAGCAGATCCTTGGCCCACTCGCGGATCTTCTCCACGTTGGTGCCCTTCTCGGCACTGATGGGCAGGATATGGGCAAAGTTCATCTGTTGACCCAGCCACTCGAGGTGCGGCAGCAGATCTTCTTTCTCTTTAACGTTGTCGATCTTGTTGACCGCCAGCACCACCGGGCACTTGAGATGGCGCAGCTTGCCCAGCACCATCTCGTCGTCTTTGGTCCAGTGGGTACCGTCGACCATGAACACCACCATGGCCACATCACCCAGCGAACTGGTGGCGGCGCGGTTCATCAGGCGGTTGATGGCCCGTTTCTCCTCGATGTGCAGACCCGGCGTGTCGACATAGATGGTCTGATAGTTCTCCTCGGTGTCGATCCCCAAAATCCGGTGACGGGTGGTCTGGGGCTTCTTCGAGGTGATGCTGACCTTCTGGCCAAGCAGCTTGTTGAGCAGGGTGGACTTGCCCACATTCGGGCGGCCCACGATGGCGACAAAGCCGCAGTAGGTAGTATCTGTCATGACAGTTTTTCCAATGCTTGCTGCGCTGCGGCCTGTTCGGCCTTGCGACGGCTGGTGCCGACCCCTTTGATCGGACCATCCAGACCTTCCACGTCACACTGGACGGTGAACTCCTGGTTGTGGGCCTCACCCTTGACGTTGGTCACGGTGTAGGTCGGCAGGGATTTGCGGCTTCCCTGCAAAATTTCTTGCAGACGGGTCTTGGGATCTTTCTGCTCGATGCCGGGCTTGATTTCATCCAGGCGGCTGGCGTACCAGCTCAGCAACAGTGTCCGCACCGTCTCAAGATTGGTATCCAGATAGACGGCACCGATCACCGCCTCGACCGTGTCGGCCAGAATGGATTCGCGGCGAAAACCGCCGCTCTTCAGTTCGCCGGGGCCGAGGATCAGGTGATCCCCGAGGTCAAACTCCCGGCCCAGCTCGGCCAGGGTCTTCTCGCGCACCAGGGTGGCACGCATCCGGCTGAGATCCCCTTCCGCCGCTTGCGGGAAGCGGTGGAAGAGATCGTCGGCAATCACCAGACTCAAAATGGAGTCGCCCAAAAATTCCAGTCGCTCATTGTGACGGGAACCGGCGCTGCGGTGAGTCAGCGCCCGGGTCAGCAGTTCCAGATCCGCAAAAACATGCCCGAGACGGGACTGCAGTCTGTTCATCTTGATATTCATTTACTTGATTCCGCCAATGCGGTTGAAGCGCACCCCTGTCGGTACCCAACTCGGCAGCAGGGAGCCCTCTTCGCGCTCGAATTCAAAACTTATCCAGATAGCGACCGCCTTGCCGACCAGATTCTGCTCGGGCACAAAGCCCCAGAAACGGCTGTCGGTACTGTTGTCACGGTTGTCGCCCATCACGAAGTATTGCCCTTCCGGTACTACCCACTCATCAGGATAGGTGCCGGGCTGACGATAGTAACGGCCAACCAGATCGGGCATCAGCGGGTTGCGCAGGGTCTCGTGGGAGACATCACCCAGCTGCTCGGTATAGCGATCAAGGGGGATCCCCATCTGGGTAAATTCGCCTCTTTGTTCAAACTTGACATCGAGCTTCTGGAAGCCCGGGCACGTTTTCCCTTCCTGCTCTTCGCACTTGGGCCGAAGCATCAGCTCCTTGTTGCGATAGATGACCCGATCACCCGGCATGCCGACCACTCGCTTGATGTAGTCCACGCGAGGATCCAGCGGATACTTGAACACCACCACATCGCCACGCTTTGGCTCGCCGGTCTCAAGGAACTTGGTGTTGGTCACCGGATCCCGCAGACCGTAGGCAAACTTCTCCACCAGGATGAAGTCGCCCACCAACAGAGTGGGCATCATGGAGCCTGACGGGATCTGGAACGGTTCAAAGATGAACGAACGCAGGATCAGCACAAAGGTGATGACCGGGAAGACCCCGGCAGTCTGTTCAATCCAGACCGGCACGGGGGCCACCTTGGCCAGGGTTTTGTCATCCAGATGAGCGCCGCCATGGGCACGGGCCACGGCAATTTTGGCGGCTCGCTGTTTGGACCAAATCATCTTGTCCAGACACCAGATAACACCGGTGATCGCGCAGACCACCACCAGGATCAGGGAAAACGTGCTTGCCATCTATTAATCCTTTCCGACGTGGAGAATTGCGAGGAAGGCTTCCTGCGGCACGTCGACACGGCCGACGGACTTCATCCGCTTTTTACCTTCTTTCTGCTTGTTCAGCAGCTTTTTCTTCCGGCTCACGTCACCACCGTAACACTTGGCGGTTACGTCCTTACGCAGTGCCTTGACGGTGCTGCGAGCGATGATCTGGTTGCCGATGGAAGCCTGAATAGCGATGTCGAACATCTGGCGCGGAATCAGCTCGCGCATCTTCTCAACCACCTGGCGACCGCGATACTGGGCATTGTCCTTGTGGGTGATGATGGCCAGCGCGTCGACCCGCTCACCGTTGATCATGATGTCCAGACGGACCATGTCAGAGGTTTCGAAGCGCTTGAAGCCGTAATCCAGTGAGGCATAACCGCGACTGGTGGATTTCAGGCGGTCGAAGAAATCGAGCACCACTTCCGCCATCGGGATTTCATAGGTCAGCGCCACCTGCTTGCCGTGATAGACCATGTTGGTCTGCACGCCACGCTTCTCGATACAGAGGGTGATCACGTTGCCCATGTACTCCTGCGGCAGCAAGATATGACACTCGGCGATCGGCTCACGCATCTCTTTGATATTGTTGACCGCAGGCATCGCTGCCGGACTGTCGATATGGATGGTCTCGCCGTTGTTCAGCTCGATTTCATACACCACGGTCGGCGCCGTGGTGATCAGATCCAGATCGTATTCACGCTCCAGACGCTCCTGAATGATCTCCATGTGCAACATGCCGAGGAAGCCGCAACGGAAGCCGAAGCCCAGCGCAGTGGAGCTCTCCGGTTCGAAGAACAGGGAGGCATCGTTCAGGGAGAGCTTGTCGAGTGCGTCACGGAACGACTCATAATCATCGCTGGAGATGGGGAACAGACCGGCATAAACCTGCGGCTTCACCTTCTTGAAACCGGCCAGCGCCTTGTCAGCACCGTTCTTGGCCTGAGTCAGGGTATCGCCCACCGGCGCGCCGTGGATGTCCTTGATACCGCAGACAACCCAACCTACCTCGCCGCAACCCAGACCCTGGGTATCCACCTGCTTGGGCGTGAAGATACCGATACGATCGACACCCCATACCTGGCCGGTGCTCATCACCTTGATCTTGTCGTTCTTCTTCAGCGAACCGTTCTTGACCCGCACCAGAGAGACGACGCCCAGATAGGAGTCGAACCAGGAGTCGATGATCAACGCCTGCAGCGGGGCATCCGGATCACCTTCCGGAGCCGGGATGCGGGCAACGATCTCTTCCAGCACCAGATCGACACCGAGGCCGGTCTTGGCGGAGCAGCGTACCGCGTCCATCGCATCGATGCCGACGATGTCTTCGATCTCTTCGGCAACCCGCTCCGGTTCTGCCGCAGGCAGGTCAATCTTGTTCAGCACCGGCACCACTTCCAGCTCCATTTCCATGGCGGTGTAGCAGTTGGCCAGAGTCTGTGCCTCAACCCCCTGGCCGGCATCCACCACCAGCAGCGCCCCTTCACAGGCCGCCAAAGAGCGGGAGACCTCGTAGGAGAAATCCACGTGGCCCGGGGTGTCGATAAAGTTCAGCTGGTAGGTGTTACCGTCTTGTGCCTGGTAGTTCAGGGTCACACTCTGTGCTTTGATAGTAATGCCGCGCTCGCGCTCCAGATCCATGGAGTCAAGCACCTGAGCCTGCATCTCGCGGTCGGACAAGCCACCGCAAGTCTGGATCAGACGGTCCGACAGGGTCGATTTACCGTGGTCGATGTGCGCAATAATCGAAAAGTTACGAATGTGTTTCATCGAGCAAGAGTCACTCAAAATTGGTTAAGGTCAGTTATGGAGGCGCGATTTTACTGGATAACCCGGCTGACGGCCATTCTTTAGTCGCCAGCGCCAGTGAAATAGCGCCTGTTCAGTCAGGGGAGGATGCGGACAGGAACGACGACGCCAAGCATCTGCGGGCCGTAGCGCCCCTGATCCAGGCGGTTGGAAAAGTAACGAACCAGTAAAAAACCCAGCACGCACCCCAGCAGGCAACAGAGGATGGTGATCCCCTCCCCGCCCGAGAGCAGTGGTGCCAGCCAGAGTTGTCCCAACAGAGCCCCCGCCAACAGGCAGAACAGCGGCAGCACATAGACCATCGCAGCCCCGCGCAACAGACTCTCCTGCGGGATGCCGAGCCTCACTTGCTGGCCGACGCTCACCTCGGCGGTCAACCTGACCCGCAAGCGGGGAGCTTTCAGAGGAAACGCCTTGGCCACAGTGCCGGTACCGCAACTGGATTGCTGCTGGCAGCCACTACAGGCGGAACGCCGTTCGCACTCCACCCAGGCATGGTCTCCTTCAATGGCCACCACGGTCGCCAGCTCTTCACTCATCTCGTTCACGGCAACACCTCGGGTTCACACAATAAGCAGATCTGAACACGGCTTGCCCTCTTCGGCAAGCCGGAGCAACCCGAAGTCCACGCCGTTATTGAACCGCTTCGTTGCGGGTCAGCGGCTGCACCGACTCGGCGATACGCTTGGCGGTCTCGGCCGGCACCTCACCGACCACGGTGATCTCGACCCCCACCTCGTTGACGTAGCTCACCAGTGACGTCGCCCCCTGACGGATCAATTGCTGACGCACCGCCTGCTTGGGATCGACCCGGGAGACATAGACCGAGAGATCCACCAGTCCGTCGGAGAGCATCATGTAATCCACCGGCATACTGGTGGTCACCAGCTGGTGGCGGTCTTGCGACAGTACCTTGAAGCCATCGGGCAGCCAGGTGATCTGCCAGTTCAACACCTGCTGCGGCGCGGGGTAAGCATCCTCCAGCGCCAACGCATCCGGTTGTTTACTGTTGGCCAGGGTCACCAGCCAGGGCGCCGGTTTGCTCTGCAGCTCCAGATCCACCCCCAACACCTGCTCCACCAGATTGCCTTCCCGCTCCACCATGTCGACCCGCAGCAACAAGTGGTTCTGCTCATCGATCCACAGCACGAAGCCGTACTTGTCGGCCTCTTTAGGCACCAGCCTCACCACCTGCGCAACCACACCGGCAACCCGGCTACGGCCAGCCAGTACGGAGTCATAGCTCTTCAGCACCTGCGCCAAGGGCATCCTCACCAGGGTCGACCAGATGCCGGGAAAACGGGCATCCTTCAGGGTGTAGGGTTCGTGGCTGTTTTCAAAAAAAGTGTATTCATCCTGACGCTGCAGATATTCGATCGCCTTGCCATCGAGGTAGCTGAGGTGGGCCACCTCCTTGCCATCGATCACGGCATGACTGATGCGGATCGGCTCAAGACGCCCCTGACGGGCCTTGACCATGGACAACTCGAAATTCTGTTGATGAACGGCACTCTGCATCTGCTGCAACAAGGCCTCGGCCGACTTATCGTCGGCCGAGGCCTTGGCACTGATCAGCAGGAGAGAGGCCAGCAAAATACGGCTGGACTGGCGCACGTTGGGATCCCTGACGATTCGTTATTGTTGGCTCTGTCTGTCTTGCAACAGGCGCTGTTGTAACTGGTGATCACGCAGGAAGGCGTTGATCCGTTCGCGCTGCTCCTGCATCTGCTGCTCGGTCAATCCTTGCTGGCGAGCACGAGCACCATCCTGTTGCGGGTAATGAACACTCACTGGAGCGGCACTGCCACCAATGGGAATGGTATTAAGCACCGGGTTGGTCGGCACGCCATCCTGCCCCTGATAATGCTGCACCCCGAAGATGACGGCGGCGGCAACAGAGGCTGCAATGGCATATTGCCCCAGTTGCTGGCCAATTCGGCGAAACAGCGGCACAACATTGGAATCATTGGAATCAGTCTTGACCGGCGCTGCGGTCGGTTGCAGCACAGGCGTAACCTCAACCGGCTTGGGTGCCAGTATGGTAGGCTCATCCTCCAGCGCAGCCATGATGCTGTCGCTGAGATCCAGTTGCAGATTGACCGGCTGGTCACCCCGCATGGCATCGCCAATCAGGTGGTAACGACCCCAGGTAGCTTGCAAGTCGGAGTCCATCTCCAGCTCGTTCAGTACCTCTGCGTCACTCAGGTCACCATCCATCAGGGCAGAGATTTGCTCTTTGTTTGCCATAAGTTAACCCGTCTTTCCCCAGTTAATTCTCGATCAGAGGTTGCAGCTTTTTGTCGATTGCTTCCCTCGCCCGGAAGATACGGGATCTGACCGTACCCACTGGGCAATCCATGATTTCGGCAATCTCTTCGTAGCTCAGCCCTTCCAGTTCGCGAAGGGTGATCGCTGTCCTCAGGTCTTCCGGCAATGCCTCTATGGCTGAAAACACGGTGCGTTTGATCTCGTCAGTCAGCGCCAGGTTTTCCGGGGTTGAGACCTCTTGCAAGGCTTCACCACCGCCATAAGACTCCGCTTCGTCAGCCTCCACATCACTGCTGGGCGGCCTGCGCCCCTGGGAGGTCAGATAATTCTTCGCCGTGTTCACGGCAATTCGGTACAACCAGGTATAAAAAGCACTCTCGCCGCGGAATGTCGGCAATGCCCGGTAGGCTTTTATAAAGGCCTCTTGCGCCACATCAGGCACATCTCCGGGATTGTTGACATACCTGGCAACCAGGTTGACCACCTTATGCTGGTATTTTTTAACCAACAGGTTGAAAGCTGCTTTATCGCCGCGCTGGACCCGTTCAACCAGCTGTTCGTCCAGTAGATTCTGGTCGCTCATCAGAGCCGTAAAACCCCCATCAGGTTATCGTTCTTCTTTTCCGGCCCTTCCTAAGCGCACAAATTCAGACAGGGAGAATCAGAGAAAGTTCACTTCTATTGAAAAAAATGTAGAGCAAGCTGCATCCTGACCCCCGCTTGGGCTACCATGGGGCCAGTTCTTAATCCAGGCCAATGATACTTATGAAAGCAAGTGTTGAATACCTTTGCGACGTACTGATCATTGGCAGCGGTGCCGCCGGTCTGACTCTCGCGTTGCGATTGGCAGATCAGGCTAAAGTCCTGGTTCTGAGCAAGGGGCCCATCAGTGAAGGGGCCACTTTCTATGCGCAAGGAGGCATCGCTGCCGTTTTCGACGAAACCGACAGCATCGAATCCCACGTGAGCGACACGCTCAACGCCGGGGCCGGGTTGTGTGACCCGGCCGTGGTGGAGTTCACCGCCCGCCACGCCCGCGAGTCGATCAAGTGGCTCATCCAGCAAGGCGTTCCCTTCGATCAGGAGGAGAATGCCGACGGTGAATCCCAGTATCACCTGACCCGGGAAGGGGGCCACAGCCATCGCCGCATCTTCCACGCGGCAGATGCGACCGGCAAGGCAGTGCAGCTCACCCTGATCGATCAGGTGCGGGCCCACCCCAATATCCAGCTGATGGAGCGCTTCAACGCGGTCGACCTCATCACCACCCGCAAGCTCAACCTGCCGGGCAACAAGGTGCTGGGAGCCTACGTCTGGAACCGCAACGCCGAACAGGTCGAGGTAGTCCGCGCCCGCTTCGTGGCGCTGGCTACCGGCGGCGCCTCCAAGGTCTACCAGTACACCTCCAACCCGGATGTGAGCTCTGGCGATGGTATCGCCATGGCATGGCGCGCCGGTTGCCGGGTGGCAAATCTGGAGTTCAACCAGTTCCACCCCACCAGCCTGTTCCACCCCGACGATCCCAACTTCCTGCTGACCGAAGCGCTGCGTGGCGAGGGGGCCTATCTGCGCCGCCCGGACGGCAGCCGCTTTATGCCGGAGTTTGACGAGCGAGCAGAGCTGGCACCGCGGGATATCGTCGCTCGCGCCATCGACCACGAGATGAAGCGACTCGGGGCTGATTGCATGTATCTGGATATCAGCCACAAACCGGCCGATTTCATCATCAAGCACTTCCCGACCATTTATGAGCGCTGCCTCGCGGTCGGCATCGACATCACCAAGGAGGCGATGCCCATCGTGCCTGCTGCTCACTACACCTGTGGTGGCGTGATGATCGACAACAACGGCCAGACCGATATCCCCGGCCTCTACGCCATCGGCGAAGTGACCTACACCGGTCTGCACGGTGCCAACCGGATGGCCTCCAACTCCCTGCTCGAATGCGTGGTCTACGCCCAGCAGGCGGGGGCCGACATTCTGGCCAAGCTGCCGATGAGCGTCGAGCCACCGCGCCTGCCAGTGTGGGACGAGAGCAAGGTGGAAGACTCCGACGAACTGGTGGTGATCCAGCACAACTGGCATGAGCTGCGGTTGATGATGTGGGACTACGTGGGGATAGTGCGCACCAACAAGCGTCTGGCCCGTGCCAAACGCCGCATCGACTTGCTCAAGCAGGAGGTGCAGGAGTACTACGCCCACTTCCGGGTCTCCAACAACCTGCTGGAGCTGCGCAACCTGCTGCAGGTGGCCGAGCTTATCGTCAACTGCGCCCTGCAGCGCAAGGAGTCTCGCGGCCTGCACTACAACCTGGATCATCCGGATATGCTGCCGGACTCCAAACCGACAGTGCTGACCCCGGAACGGGATTGAGCCCCTCTCCTGCCATACCAATGACCCCGCTTCGGCGGGGTCATTTTTTAGGGCCATCCGGACAAAGCGCCACCTAGTTCCTTGCTCATGCAAAAAGGTTACGGGAAAAGGGATGAGAGCGCTCAGCGCCGGTCAGCGGGAAAGTTGATTGCCCGAGCCAGCAGGCGGTAGTGGTCGGGAGCGAGCGCATCGGCGAAGAGCCAGAGAGCACTGGCACGCCCCTGCTCGGGATGCAGCTCAAGACGCAACACGCCGGGCAGAATGCGGCTCTTTTTGCCAAGCCGATAAGCGCGTTCCTGCCAGCGCAGCCACTGGCCGTCCCACTCCAGCTCGAACGGGGTACGGGACAACGCCCGCCAGCTCAGGGCAAGCGCCAGCAACCAGACGGGCAGCAACAGCCCCCACTGCCAATCAGTGATGAGACCGCTGATCGGCCAGAGCAGCAACAGAAAGAGGGCCACCAGCCAGTAGCGCTGGTGGCGGGAGGGGTGAACCGGGATGATCACCCGCTCCACGGCCTTAAGCCTGGCGGTCGTGACGAGCCTGATTGCGCGCCAGGATCATCGTGATCATGGTGCTGAAGGCGGGATCGGCTGGCACTGCGTGACCCATGGTCCAGCGGAACAAGTCCGGATCATCGCTCGCCAGCAGGCGGATAAAGGTCTGCTGATCGGCGTCGTTCAGGGAGTCGAACTCGTGTTCGAAAAAGGGCATAAAGATCACATCCAGCTCGAGCATGCCACGACGGCAGGCCCACTTCAGGCGGGATTTTTCAACTGGGCTCAACATGGAACTCTCCTTACAAAGACCCGAGGATGGTACCAGCTCGATTTTCCGGCTGACAAACATTAGTTACGTCTTTACCATGCAGCTCACATACTTTCTCTCTGGAATGCCATCGTGAGCCTGCAACCGCCTGTTTTTCCTGCCGAACCGACCCGCTTCGCCCTGACCAACATTGCCATCACCCGCATCAGCGGCGAAGAGCGAGCCAAATATCTGCAAGGTCAGGTCACCTGTGATGTCAACGCGCTGCAGCCGGGGCAGAGCACACTGGGTGGCCACTGTGATCCCAAGGGCAAGCTGTGGAGCGATTTTCGCCTGCTCTGCCTTGAAGAGAGCTTGCTGCTGCTGACCACGCCTTCGGTACTGGAGCGCCAGTTGCCGGAGCTGAAGAAGTTCGCCGTCTTCTCCAAGGTCGAGATTGCCGCCGACCAGCGCCACGCCACCGGTCTGGCAGGCAAGGGTACCGATGCATGGATCGCCGCGCAGTTTGGTCTGGAGCAGAGCGGCCTGGTCCCTGGCGGCATGGCGGTGAAGATCGAGCAGGATCGCTGGCTGCTGGTGAGCAGTGAGCAAGCCGACGTGCTGCCGGCGGGTGACGAATCCCTATGGTGGGGTCTCGAGATCAAGGCCGGTCTGCCGCACATGGAGGCAGTGCATCAGGGCGAGTTCATCCCGCAGATGCTCAACCTGCAGGCACTCGACGGTATCTGCTTCAACAAGGGCTGCTACATGGGGCAGGAGACAGTGGCTCGCGCCAAGTATCGCGGCGCCAACAACCGTGCCCTGTTCCTGCTGGCTGGCAACACCGGCGAACCGGCTGCCAGTGGCGACACGCTGGAGATCCAGCTCGGTGACAACTGGCGTCGCAGCGGCATGGTGCTCAACGTCTGGCAGCATCAGGGTCAGGTGTGGCTCACCGCCGTACTGCCGAAAGATACCGAGGCTGACGCCCAATTCCGCCTCAAGCAGGACGAAGGCTCCCGCCTCACCCTGCAACCCCTGCCTTACGAACTGGTCGAGTAAGCTCGGCTAGCGAGGCACCCGCGCCAGCAGTGCCTCCTTCAGCCAGTGCCCCGCCTGCCCCAGCGGGCGGGCGCGATGCCACTGCAGCTCCAGCGCCAGCGCGTGGCTGGCGATAAAGTCCGGCTCCAGCACCACTACTTCGCCCCGCTTCAGCGGCTGATGCAGCAGAAATTCCGGAATGGCGGACCAACCCAGCCCTCGCTTGACCAATTCCAGCACCCCGAGATCCCCCTCGACCCACCACACCTGAGCCGAGATACGAAAGCGCTGACGCTCAGCACCTTCCCGTCGTCCGGTGACCATCAGCTGACGCGCCCCTTGCAGATCAACTTCCCGCAGCGGCCGCTTGCGTGCCAACGGGTGTTCGGGGGAGACCACCAGCGGCATCGCGACTTCTCCAAGGGAACGGGCGACGATCTCCCGCTGGGGATGCACTTTCTGATAGCTGATGCCAAGCTGGGCGCGGCCGGTTACCAGCATCTCGGTCACATCCTCCATCAGCGGGAAGAGCAGCTCCAGCTCCACCGTGGGGTAGCGGGTGGCAAACTCCTCCAGCAGAGTACCCAGCCAGGGCAGATGGGAATCATCGTCGATGGCCAGGGTGAGACGCGACTCCACTCCCGCCGCCAGCTCCCCGGCAATGGCCTGCAACCGCTCACTCTGGGCCAGCAAAATGGCCGCCTCCTGCACCATGCGCGCCCCCGCCTCGGTCAGCTGCGGATAACGGCCACCCCGGTCGAACAAGGTCAGCCCCAGATCAATCTCCAGATTGGCGATGGCGCTGCTCACTACCGATTGCGCTTTGCCCAACTTGCGAGCGGCGGCAGAAAAGGAGCCGGTCTCGGCAGCGGCCAGCAAGATTTTGAGTGGTTCCAGCGATGGATTCATCCTGTTACTCCCCTGTATGAGCCCGGTTGGCAGACTAATCCATCTATTTTAGCGATAGATACCAACGTGAATCCATTACCAAAAGGCGATAGATTGAGCCGGTAATTTGTTAACACACCTGCTAAAGAGAGTCATTTATGCGTACCCGTAACGACCGCCTGCGCCATGCTATCGGCTTTGAACTGATGGGCCTGTTCATTGCCGCCCCGCTTGCCAGCTGGGCCACAGGCATTCACCTTAGCCATATGGGACCATTGGCGATCTTCTTCTCCCTGCTGGCTACCGCCTGGAACTACATCTACAACATCGGCGTCGACAAACTGCTGCAGAAGTATCAGGGCCATACCCACAAGACCATGTGGCAGCGGGTGATCCATGCCATTGGTTTCGAGGGGGGGTTATTGCTGGCCGCCATGCCAATCATGTCTCTGTGGCTTGGCATTACGGTGCTGGAGGCCTTCTTCCTGGATCTGGGCTTTGCGATCTTCTATTTGATTTATGCCTTCTTCTACAACCTGAGCTACGACAAGATTTTCCCTATCCCCCGTGCCGTCGCACAATAAGGGCAGTCAGACCGGATGAGATAAGCCTCTGGCGAGGTGCTAAAGCAAGGCACCATCATGACAAGGATGATGGTGCCGGGAGAGGGGCGAAGGCAACTTGCAGGAGGGGGGAAAGGAAAAGATTCAGGCCTGAGCCTTGAGTGCTTCATCCCCCTCGTCAGCAACCGTCGCCTCCTCCGGCTGAGCCTGAGCGGCTTGCAGCGCTTCCAGCTCGCTTTGATAGTCGCTCAGGATCTGCTGGGCTACCGCCATATCCCCCTTGTGCTTGCGCTCGAA
Source organism: Aeromonas sp. MdU4 (assembly GCF_041929505.1). NCBI lineage: Bacteria > Pseudomonadati > Pseudomonadota > Gammaproteobacteria > Aeromonadales > Aeromonadaceae > Aeromonas > Aeromonas sp. MdU4. Next base: position 22,140 of record NZ_JBHFMW010000050.1, read on the forward strand.
CAGATGGTGCTGCACCACGCCATTGAGATACTCCACCGTGATGGGCTGCTCCAGGGTTCCCATCAGCTCCTCTTTCTCCAGCTCGGCATTGATTTCATCGGCGGTGTTGCGCAGCAGCCCGGCCAGTTGAACCAACATGCGGCGCTCACCTTCGCGCAGCAGGCTCAACATGCGGTTTCTCTGCTGCTCATTCTGTTGGGTCATACATTTCCTTACGTCGATAGGGTACAAGCCAGCTCATTCTGCCCTGTCCCCCCGATAGCGTCTATCTCATGCCCCCCCTCATTTTTGGCGCTGGCTCACAAATGGCGACAGATGCTATTTGAAGCAGCTCTGGGGTATAGTAGCCGCTGATTTTCGGGCTCTTTTCCACGTTCACACTACGCAGGAGCCCTCCGGTTTACCCCATCGAGGTGAAGATCCGCTTTATGACCGACGCCATTGTGGTGCTCTGCACCTGCCCAGACCAAGCCAGTGCCGACCTTATCTGCGAACAGCTGCTCCAGCGGCGACTGGCCGCCTGCATCAACCAGCTGGCGGGAGTTACCTCCGTCTATCGCTGGCAAGGCAAGGTGGAACGCGCCACCGAGCTCCAGCTCATCATCAAATCCCGCCAGCCGCTCATGGCCGAGCTGCAAGCGTGCATTCTGGCCCATCACCCCTATGAGGTGCCGGAGCTGCTGGCCCTGCCGGTGAGCGCCGGTCTGCCAGCCTACCTCGACTGGCTTACCGGGGAGACCTCATGACTCGCACTCGTCTGCGCTCTCCCCTGCTGGCACTCTGTGCCCTGCTCATGACCATGGTAGCCATGACCCCGGCACACGCCAGCGGTGGCGATATCCTGAGCTCGCTTGGCATTGCCGCCAGTGCCAAACCCAGATTTTTGCAGGTGGATGAGGCCTTTCAGCTCGAGAGCGAACAGCGGGGCGATCAGCTGCTGCTGACCCTTCATATCGCCGACGACTACTACCTCTATCGCCACAGCCTGCGCTTCAAGGGCAACAATCTGACCTTTCGGGACCCCGACTTGCCTGCGGGCACCGAACATCAGGATGACTTCTTCGGCAAGACCCGGGTCTATTACCAGCAGGTGACCATTGCTGTGCCACTGCGCGAGGTGGGGGAACACGCCTCCCTGCGCCTCAGCTATCAAGGCTGTACCGACGGTCTCTGCTACCCGCCGACCGACAAGCTGATCGATGTGACCCCGCTGGCCGCGGTCCCCACTGCGACGGATGCAACGCCAGCAAACGCGGCAACTGTAAGTCAGCAGGATCAGCTGGCCGCCGCCCTCGGCAGCCAGGGCTTCTGGCTCAGCATCGTTGCCTTCTTCGCGCTGGGGCTGGGGCTTGCCTTTACCCCCTGCGTCTTCCCCATGTACCCGATCCTGACCGGCATTATCGCCGGTGCAGGTCATCGCCTCTCCACCGGCCGCGCCTTCCTGCTCTCCCTGGTCTATGTGCAGGGGATGGCAGTGACCTACACCTTGCTCGGACTGGTGGTCGCCTCGGCAGGCCTGAAGTTCCAGGCCGCGCTGCAACATCCCTACGTGCTGATCGGCCTCTCGCTGATGTTTGTGCTGCTCGCCCTCTCCATGTTCGGGCTCTACACCCTGCAGTTGCCGAGCAGCCTGCAAACCCGCCTCTCCGGCCTCTCCAACCGCCAGCAGGGGGGCTCGGTCGCCGGGGTCGCCATCATGGGGATGATCTCGGGGCTGGTCTGCTCCCCCTGCACCACGGCCCCGCTCTCCGGCGCACTCATCTACGTGGCCCAAAGCGGCGATCTCTGGCTCGGCGGCGCGGCCCTCTATGCCCTGTCGCTCGGGATGGGACTCCCGCTACTGCTGCTCGGCACCTCGGGCGGCAAACTGCTGCCCAAGGCGGGCGCCTGGATGGATGTGATCAAGCAGCTGTTTGGCTTCGCCCTGCTGGCGGTACCGATCCTGCTGCTCTCAAGGCTCTGGAGCGATCAGGTCACCACCCTCGCCTGGCTCGGCTGGGGACTGCTGCTGTGCGGCTACCTCTATCATCACAACCAGCACCAGCCCCACTCGGTGGCCAAGAGCCTGCGCGGCTTCGTGCTGCTGCTGGCGATGATCAGCGCCGTGGTGGTAGGCAAGGATCTGCTGCAACCGCCCGCAATAGGCACGGTCACGGCGGGCAGCAACCAGAGTGCCCCGCAGTTTGTCCGCATCAAGACCCTGGCTGATCTCAAGGTGCAGTTGGCAGCCGCCCGCGGCAAACCGGTGCTGCTCGACCTCTACGCCGACTGGTGCGTCGCCTGCAAAGAGTTCGAACACAAGACCTTCAGCGACCCGGTAGTGCGCGAGCGTTTCGGCCAGATGGTGCTGCTGCAGGCAGATGTCACCGCCAACGACGATGCCGATGTCGAGCTGCTCAACAGCCTCAATGTGCTGGGGCTGCCGACCCTCATCTTATTCGACCGTGAGGGCAAGGAGCTGACAGGCCAGCGGGTCACCGGCTTTATGGGGCCGGTCCCCTTTGCCAAACACCTCGAGACAGTGAGCGATGCCAACTGAGTTGCGCCGACTGGTGGCAAGCGATGCGCCTGCCTTGCAGCGGCTGCTGGAACTGGCCCCTGCCTATCAGGCGGCAGTGAGCAATGAGCCCCTCTCCACACACGCTGCAGAGGAGGAGCTGGTAGCCTGCCCACCCGGCCTGCCGCTCTCTGCCAAGCACCTCATCGGCCGCTGGGAAGAGGGGGAGCTGACCGCCGTCATCGATCTGCTGCGCGGCTATCCCAATCCGGATACCGCCTATCTGGGACTGTTACTGGTGGGTGAACCCTGGCAAGGGGCTGGCCGGGGGCAGGCACTCTATCTTCACGCCTGCACGCTGGCTCGCTCGTGGGGAGCAGCCCGGCTGCGGTTGTCGGTGATTGCCAGCAATGAGGCCGCCCTCGCTTTTTGGCGGCGCAGAGGGTTCACCGAGTGCTATCGCCGCGAGGTGCCCGGCTATCGGGCCGAGGCCATCGTGCTGGAACGTTCACTGGAACCGTGAGCCGAGGTTTGCCGCCGCTGGTTCGCGTGGCACAATCTGCCCTCCCGTTTTGCTCTTTTTGCACCTGTTCGGAGTTTTGATGAAAAAGTGGTTCATCCCCCTGCTGGCCCTCTGGCTTTATGGCTGCAGTGCAGGGCCCGGAGAAGAGGATATCCGCCAGCAGGTCACCGCCAAACTACTGGCCGAGACAGATGCCAACCTGTTCGAGATCAGCGACTTCACCATCCTCGGCAAGGAGGAGCGGATGGAGGGGGTCTATCTGGTCAAGGTGAGCTACCAGCTCCACTTCAAACAGGGGCTGGATCAGCTGCAGGTACTGCACGACGAGGATCTGATTTATGACCGGGTTGGCCCCTTCCAGCAAGAGATGGGGCTAATGGAGCTGGAGCGCAAATATGGCGAATTTGAAGCCGGTCAGGTGCTGCCGCAAGAGGCCGAGGTGTGGATGATGAAGAGTGAACAGGGGTGGCGGCTGGCCGAACCAACCCGGTAACAGGCAGATCCGGCCTCACTGCAACGTAGCGGCTCAACCTGACTCACACCTGGGTATCGACCTGATACCCTTTCCGCTCAGGGGGATCGCTCGGGATTTTGTTGACCAGCTCTGACAGCACATCCTTGAGAGTGACTCCGCTATTGACCGCCCCGCTACTCTCCAGCAGCTTGGAAAACTGGCGCTGCAACGGGTCTACGGCTTCGCTCTGTTTCTCTTGCCCGACTGCTTTTCCCGCTTCACCCTGTGGATCCAGCTTGTCCAGCAGGCGCATTACATCTCTCTTCAACGGGCTCTCACTGCCGGTGTTTAGTGCAGCCTTGCGCTGTGCCTGCTCTTGCATCTGCTGTTGTTGCAGCGCTTGCTGTTGCTCTTGCTGCTGTTGCAGAGCTCCCATCATGGTGTTGATGAACGCCTCCATTGAATCCCTGATTGAGATGCTGCTCCCGCTGCGGCTCTCCCCTTTCGGCGACAGCCCGAGGTTGGCCAGCACAGAGCCCAGATCGCGTACCATCCGGCTATCACTGCCAGCCAATGACGACGGCGTAGCCCTCTCCGCGACCTGTCCAGTGGGAGAACGTTGCCGTTGCGCCAATGGGCTGAGCCCACCTGACGCTACCACATTCATCTCCATCTCAGCCCTCCTTCACTCCTTTTCTGGCTAGCGGATCCGCCCTTGTCCGCCTGGCAGAGAATCACTCTCCTACCTAAAAGATAGCGCCAACCGGAAGGGATTGGCGCGAATGCATTTTTTGGTCTATCAGGCGGAATGATAGTGCCAAGCCGCTATAAACAAGGGCCAGCAACAGAGCCGCTTTCAGCCATCACCGTACGGGCTGACAATACGCATCAGAAGATATCCTTCATCCGGTGCCACAGCATTCCCAGCGCCAGCAGCGGGGAGCGCAGCGCCGGACCGCCCGGGAAGGTGATATGGGGCACGCTGGCAAAGAGATCGAATCCCCGGCTCTCGCCGCGGATCGCCTCGGCCACCAGCTTGCCCGCCATATGGGTCGCGTTGAGACCATGACCGGAGTAAGCCTGGGCATAGAGCACGTTGGGGTGCTCCTTCAAGCGGCCAATCTGCGGCAGCCGATTGGCACCGATCCCGATCATCCCGCCCCACTGGAACTCGATGGCAGTCTCGGCCAGCTCGGGGAAGACCCGCAGCAGCTTGGGTAGCATAAATGCCTTGATATCCTTCGGGTCTCGCCCCGAATAGTTGCAGGCGCCGCCAAACAGCAGGCGCCCATCGGCGGAGAGTCGGTAATAGTCGAGCGCCACGTTCTGGTCGCACACCGCCATGTTTTGCGGCAGCAACCGCTGGCGCAAGCGGCGATCGAGCACCTCGGTGGCGAGGATGTAAGAACCGGCGGGCAGCACCTTGCCACCCAGATCGGGATTAAGATCATTGAGATAAGCGTTGCAGCCAATCACCAGATAATCGGCAGTGACCCGACCGTGGGCGGTGGTCACCTCCACCTGCTTGCCGTAATCGATATGGGTCACCCGGGAGTGTTCAAACAGGGCTACGCCGAGGCTGGCGGCTGCACGAGCCTCGCCGAGCGCCAGATTGAGGGGATGCAGATGGCCGGAGCCCATGTCGATCAGGCCGCCGATGTAGCGATCCGATCCCACCACGCTATGGATATCTTCGCGCGGCACCAGCTTCAGCTCGTGCTCATACCCCAGACTCGCCAAATGGTCGAGATCCTCCTCGAAACCGGCCAGATGGCGCTGACGGGTAGCGAGGTCGCAGTAGCCCCAGGTGAGATCGCACTCGATGTTGAAGCGCTCAACCCGCTCGCGCACCAGCTGCACCGCCTCCAGCCCCATCAGGTCGAGCTCGCGTACCCCTTGCTCGCCAATCCAGCGGGCAAACTGGCTGGTATCGTGGCCGATACCGCGAATAAGCTGGCCACCGTTGCGGCCTGAAGCCCCCCAACCGATTCGGTTGGCCTCCAGCTGCACCACCTTGTAGCCTGCGTCAGCCAAGTTGATGGCGGTGTTGAGGCCGGTAAAACCGCCGCCGATGATGCAGACATCCGCTTTCAGCTCGGCTTCAAGTTCCGGCCACTGCTGCGGATCGTTACGGGTCGCGGCGTAATAGGAGGCCGCATGCTCCTGATATCCGATGTGCTTTCCTGCCTGCATGTTCAGCATCCTGCCTTGTTGCAAATTGTTTAATAAAATAAGCAAACTTGTTTCGATAATACCCAGCTAAAGCACGGCAAACCAGCAGCACCGGATCACAGAAATGCAAAAGGCGCCCCGAAGGGCGCCTTTTCATGCAATCAAGGTGCTGTAACGAATTACAGTACGTCGATAGCGTTCAGGTCGGAGAATGCTTTCTCCAGACGAGCGATCATGGAAGTCTGACCTTCACGCAGCCATACGCGCGGATCGTAGAACTTCTTGTTCGGCTTGTCGGCGCCTTCCGGGTTGCCCAGCTGGCCTTGCAGGTAAGCTTCGTTCTTCTTGTAGAAGTTCAGCAGACCTTCCCAAGTTGCCCACTGGGTGTCGGTGTCGATGTTCATCTTCACTACGCCGTAGGAGATGGACTCGCGGATCTCTTCCAGAGTGGAACCTGAACCACCGTGGAATACGAAGTCCAGAGACTTGGCAGGGATGCCAAACTTCTCGGAAACGTACTTCTGGGAAGCGTCCAGGATGGACGGGGTCAGCTTGACGTTACCAGGTTTGTATACACCGTGTACGTTGCCGAAGGAGGCAGCGATGGTGAAACGCGGGCTGATCTTGGACAGACGCTCGTAAGCGTAAGCAACATCTTCCGGCTGGGTGTACAGAGCGGACTGATCCATGTGGCTGTTGTCGACGCCGTCTTCTTCGCCACCGGTGCAACCCAGTTCCAGCTCCAGAGTCATGTTCATCTTGGCCATGCGGGTCAGGTACTCGCAGCAGATGTCGATGTTCTCTTCCAGAGACTCTTCGGACAGATCCAGCATGTGGGAGGAGAACAGCGGCTTGCCGGTTTCAGCAAAGTGCTTCTCGCCCGCTTCCAGCAGACCGTCGATCCACGGCAGCAGCTTCTTGGCAGCGTGGTCGGTGTGCAGGATCACCGGTACACCGTAAGCTTCGGCAACGGCGTGAACGTGCTTGGCACCGGAGATGGCACCCAGGATGGCAGCTTTCTGACCTTCCAGCTTCAGACCCTTACCGGCGGTGAACACGGCACCACCGTTGGAGAACTGAACGATAACCGGGGCTTTAACCTTGGCGGCAGCTTCCAGTACGGCGTTAACGGAGTCGGTACCAACGCAGTTTACGGCCGGCAGAGCAAAGCCGTTCTCTTTAGCGATGGCGAACACTTTCTGAACGTCATCACCAGTGATCACGCCGGGTTTTACGAAGTCGAAAATTTTCTTAGACATGTTTAATCGTCCTGTCTCGTATGCCGTTAATAAAAAATGGGGGGTTCATCATGAACCGGCACAGCGGGCACATGATAAACGAAACGGGAGGCTTTTGCCCCCCGTCTCGGGTCAATTAGGCTTTGGCGCGCTGTTCCAGAATCTCAACAGCCGGCAGAACCTTGCCTTCTACGAACTCCAGGAAGGCACCGCCGCCAGTGGAGATGTAGGAGACTTTGTCAGCGATGCCGAACTTGTCGATGGCAGCCAGGGTGTCACCACCGCCAGCGATGGAGAAGGCCGGAGAAGCAGCGATGGCTTCAGCGATGATCTTGGTGCCTTCAGCGAACTGGTCGAATTCGAACACGCCAACCGGGCCGTTCCACAGGATGGTCTTGGCGTTCATGATGATGTCAGCCAGGGCCTTGGCAGAGTCAGGGCCGATGTCGAAGATCATGTCGCCGTCGGTCACATCAGCAACAGACTTGATGGTAGCCGGAGTGGACTCGGAGAACTCGGCACCTACAACCACGTCGGTGGTCACAGGAATGTTGGTCTCGGCAGCCAGTTTCTTGGCGGTGTCGATCAGGTCGTGCTCGCACAGGGACTTGCCGACGTTGTGACCGGCAGCAGCGATGAAGGTGTTGGCGATGCCACCACCGACAACCAGCTGGTCAGCGATCTTGGAGAGGGATTCCAGAACGGTCAGCTTGGTGGATACCTTGGAGCCGCCAACAATGGCAACCATCGGGCGCTCGGGCTTCAGCATGGCTTTGCCCAGAGCTTCCAGTTCACCCGCCAGCAGCGGACCGGCACAAGCAACCGGCGCGAACTGGGCCACACCGTAGGTGGAACCTTCGGCGCGGTGAGCAGTACCGAACGCGTCCATTACAAAGACGTCACACAGGGCGGCGTATTTTTTGGCCAGCTCTTCGGTGTTCTTCTTCTCGCCTTTGTTGAAACGGCAGTTTTCCAGCACAACCAGCTCACCGGCGGCGACTTCTACGCCATCCAGGTAATCCTTGGCCAGGCGAACCGGGCAGGACAGAGCGTCTTTCAGATAGTTGACAACCGGAGCCAGGGAGAATTCTTCGTTGTATTCACCCTCGGTCGGACGACCCAGGTGGGAGGTGATCATCAGCTTGGCGCCTTTTTCCAGAGCCAGCTTGATGGTCGGCAGAGTCGCAACGATACGTGCATCGGAGGTGACCTTGCCGTCTTTTACCGGTACGTTCAGGTCAGCACGGATCAGAACGCGTTTACCCGCCAGATCCAGGTCAGTCATCTTGATAACAGACATATTCAGTCCTCTATATTTTCCAGGTAATGTTAAAAACAGTAACCTTGTCCCCGGGGCAGGCTCAGCCTGCGGCCATCATGGCCCGGGTGGTATCCAGCATCCGGTTGGCGAAGCCCCATTCGTTATCGCACCACATCAACATCTTGACGAGGTTGGCATCGCTCACCCGGGTCTGGGTACCATCAATGATGCAGGAGTGTGCATCATGATTGAAGTCTACGGAGACCAGAGGTTCTTCCGTGTAATCCAGAATACCGTGTAATGTACCTCTGGATGCCCGTTGCAGGGCTTGATTTACGTCACTAACTGTCACTTTTTTACGAACAGTAATACTGAGATCCATCGCTGTTACATTGATGGTCGGCACCCGCACCGCGATCGCCTCGAACTTGCCGGCGAAGTGAGGCAGGATACGCTCCAGCCCCTTGGCCAGCTTGGTATCCACCGGAATGATGGACTGACTGGCAGCGCGGGTTCGGCGCAAGTCACTGTGGTAGGCGTCGATGACTTGCTGATCATGCATGGCCGAATGAATTGTCGTAATAGTACCACAATTTATCTCGAATTCTCGATGCAATGTTTCAATCACCGGCACCACGCAGTTGGTGGTACAGGAGGCGTTGGAGACGATCCGCTCCCGTCCGGTCAGCGCCTGATGGTTGACCCCGTAGACCACGGTGGCATCCACATCCGCGTCGGCCGGATGGGAGAAGAGCACCTTGCCCGCCCCCGCCGCCAGATGCAGCTCGGCATCGGCTCGCGAGCCGAACACCCCGGTGCAATCGAGCACCACATCCACCCCCAGCGCCCGCCACGGCAGCTTAGACGGATCCCGCTCGGCAAACAGGGAGATGAGATCCTCCCCCACCAGCATGCTGCTGCCCGCCAGCTGCACCGGATGGTGGAAACGACCGTGACTGGTATCGTAACGGGTCAGATGCACCATGGCCTCGGGGGCTGCCAGCTCGTTGATGGCGACGATCTTGATGGTCTGGTCGCGCCCGCTTTCATAAAGGGCGCGCAGCACATTGCGACCGATCCGCCCGTAACCATTGATGGCAATCTTGATCATCGAGAATCCGTTTCCTTAAACCAGCAACAGGGCGACGCACCGGCCGCCCGGGAGCCCCGACTACGACAGCAGGGCCTCCTTGAATTCACCGCGGGCCAGCAGTGCGGCCCCGAATACCCCGGCACTGTCACCAAGGGCAGGAGCAATAATGGGGGTTGCGAAGCGGGGATTAAAGAGGAAGGGCAAAATAGTCTCTCGTCCCACGCTGTAAAGGCTCTGCACATTACCCACCCCGCCACCGATGACGATCACATCCGGGTCGAGAATGTTGACCACGTTGGCCAGCGCCTGACCAAACAACAGATGCAGCCGGTCGATGGTGAGCTTGGCGATGTGATCGTGGGCGGTGGCGGCCGCAATCTGGGCGAGCGAGAGGCGACGCTTGGCTTTGGCCTCGTACCAGGCCTCCAGCGCCGGGCCGCTGATCAGGGTCTCGACGCAGCCACGCTTGCCGCAGTAGCACTCGGGACCATCGGGGGAGAGCACATTGTGGCCCCACTCACCGGCGATGCCGTGGTGACCGTTGAGGATCTGGCCGTTGATGACGATGCCGGAGCCGACCCCGGTGCCCATGATGATGCCGAACACCACTTTTGCATCGGGATGGTGCTGGCGCACCGCCCCCAGATGGGTTTCTGCCAGCGCGAAACAGTTGGCATCGTTGGCGATCAGCACCGGAATACCCAGTTTACGCTCCAGATCTTCCTTGAACGGCTTGCCGTTGAGCTCGGTGGTATTGCAGTTCTTCATCAGGCCGGTCTGCGGATCCCGCGCCCCCGGTGTGCCCATGCCGATGACGGTCGGACGCTGGCCGATCTTCGCGGCGCACTCCTCAACCAGCTTGGCGATCTGGCCGATCATGTGGTCATAACCGCCAGCCCGCTCGGTGGGAATGCGGTGGCGCAACAGCACCTCGTCGCCATCCAGCACCACGCATTCACACTTGGTACCGCCAAGATCGATACCCCAATCCAGTGACTTGCTGTTCATCTTGCCTCCTGCGCTGGCGCCGCGGCTCATTGGTGGCGACGCCTTTTTAAATGTAAAACGGGGCCTTGCGGCCCCGGATATCAATCAGTCTCTCTTCGCTCGCCCCGGCCTTAGCGGCCGTGATACTGGGCGGAGAGCTCGTGTACCGCGTTGACGAACACGCCAGCGTGCTCCGGGTTTACATCCTGATGGATGCCGTGACCCAGATTGAAGACGTGGCCGTTGCCCTGACCGAAACCGGCCAGAATGGAGGCGACCTCTTCACGGATGCGGGCCGGGGTGGCGTAGAGCATGGAGGGATCCATGTTGCCCTGCAGCGCCACCTTGTCGCCGACCCGGCGCTTGGCGTCGGCGATATCGGTGGTCCAGTCCAGACCCAGCGCATCGCAACCGGTGGCGGCGATCTGCTCCAGCCACTGACCACCATTCTTGGTGAACAGGGTGACCGGCACGCGGCGACCGTCGTGCTCGCGGATCAGGCCATCGACGATCTTGTGCATGTACTGCAGGGAGAAGTCGCGGTAATCGCGCGGAGTGAGCACGCCGCCCCAGGTGTCGAACACCATGACCGCCTGGGCACCCGCCTTGATCTGGGCGTTGAGATAGGCAATCACGCTGTCGGCCAGCTTGTCGAGCAGCAGATGCAGGGTTTGCGGCTCTGCGTACATCATCTGCTTGATCTTGGTGAATGCCTTGGAGCTGCCCCCCTCCACCATGTAGGTGGCCAGGGTCCAGGGGCTGCCGGAGAAGCCGATCAGCGGCACTTCGCCCTTCAGTTCGCGGCGGATGGTGCGCACCGCATTCATCACGTAGCCCAGCTCATCTTCCGGATCCGGAATGGGCAGCGCCTGCACGTCGGCCATGGAGGTGATCGGGCGCTCGAAGCGCGGGCCTTCGCCCTGCTCGAAGTAGAGACCGAGCCCCATGGCATCGGGCACGGTGAGGATGTCGGAGAAGAGGATGGCGGCATCGAGCGGGTAGCGGCGCAGCGGCTGCAAGGTGACTTCACAGGCCAGTTCGGCGTTGCGGCACAGGGACATAAAATCCCCCGCCTGGGCGCGGGTCGCCTTGTATTCCGGCAGATAACGGCCAGCCTGGCGCATCATCCATACCGGGGTCATGTCTACATCCTGACGCAGCAAAGCACGCAGGTATCGATCGTTCTTCAGCTCTTTCATCCCAGTTCCTGAATTCATATCACGCATAAAATGGCGGCCATAATAGCACTTTGACCACCGGAGCGGACTGCCCAAAACGTGGCAAATGGACGATCGGTTGCAAAGATGTGAAGGGGCGCAAACCAGAACGCCCCGTTTTTAAAAAGAAGTGCAAAGAGGTTGGCGAAAAGATAAGCGCTGTTACCTCTCGCCAGCCAGCGACAACTCGATCAGCCGCCGGGCTATGGTGCCATGGGGCGGCAAACGCGGCAGTCGATCGGCAGCAAAGAAATCGGCGGCGACCAGCTCGTCATCCTGCACCCTGATCTCGCCGCTCTGGTAATCGGCGGTGAAACCCATCATCAAACTGTGGGGGAAGGGCCAGGGCTGGCTCGCCACATAGCGCACATTGGTTACCCGGATGCCGCTCTCCTCGAACACCTCCCGTGCCACGCACTGCTCGAGGTTCTCCCCCGCCTCGACGAAACCGGCCAGCACGGTATACATGGGATCGTCTGCCTGATAGTGACGGCGATGAGCCGCCAGCAGGATCTCCGGCCCCTTGCGTACCGCCACGATAATGCAGGGAGAGATGCGCGGATAAGCCGCGTGGCCGTGCTGGCACACCTGCGCCCACTCATCCTCTTTCGCGGTCATCGGGGCGCCGCACTCGCCGCAGAAGCGGTGGGTACGGCGAAAGATAGCAAGCTGCCAGGCTCGACCGGCGAGGCGAAAACCCTCCTCGTCCCCCGCCACCATCAGCTGGCGCAGCGGGGTCATCAGCGCCGTGTCGGCCCCGGCCCCCAGATCCAGCAGATAGCAGGGCAACCCCTGCCACTCGTCAAAACGCTCGAACTTGGCGTCGGCCAGCGCAGCGGGCAGGCATGTTTTACTTCCTTGCGGCACCAGCCCCTGCGGATCGAGCAGTAGCAGATGCTCGCCCCCCAGTACGAACCAGCGGGCTTGTTCGGTTAATGACATCAGATAAACACTCTCGTTAAGTCAGATTAAACAATGCAGCAGCCACAGCAGGCCCGCCAAGGGGCAAAATCCGCACGAATGGCCCCCATCTTACGACCGGCAACCGCTGCTGACGACCCCGCCGCCACAACAAAATCTCCTCCGATCCTCGCCCGCCCCGCGAGCAAGAGCCTGCCACCAAAAAAGAGGCCGCCCGAAGGCGGCCCACTGTTATCCGGTATCCAGTATCGGCTTCTAGCGACGCCGATCAGGCATCGCCCATCGCCAGCAGGGAGGCGTTGCCGCCCACCGCCGTGGTGTTGATGGTGCGGGTCTTCTCGGTGACGAAGCGACTCAGATAGTGAGGACCACCCGCCTTGGGACCGGTGCCGGAGAGCCCCTGCCCGCCGAACGGCTGCACCCCGACCATGGCGCCGATCTGGTTGCGGTTGATGTAGACGTTGCCCACGTTGATGCGGCTCGCCAGCTCCTCGGCGTGGGATTCATTGCGACTGTGGATCCCGAGCGTCAGACCGTAGCCGGTGCCGTTGATGTCGCCGATCACCTTGTCCAGATCCCGAGTGGCGTAGCGCACCACGTGCAGGATGGGGCCGAACTGCTCTTTAGCCAGCTCGCGGATGGAGCCGATCTCCAGCGCGGTCGGCTGGACAAAGTGCCCTTCCATGGTCGCGGCCGGCATCGGCGCCTGCGCAATCAGGCGAGCACGCGGCATCATGTAGGCGAGGTGAGCATCGAGACCGGCCTTGGCATCGGCATCGATCACCGGGCCGACGTCGGTGTTGTGCTCGGCCGGGTTGCCCACTTTGAGCTCCTGCATGGCGCCGGTGAGGATCTCCAGCACCCGCTCAGCGATCTCCTCCTGCAGGTAGAGCACCCGCAGGGCCGAGCAGCGCTGACCGGCGCTCTGGAAGGCGGCGCTCACCACATCGCGTACCACCTGCTCCGGCAGGGCGGTAGAGTCGACGATCATGGCGTTCTGACCGCCGGTCTCGGCGATAAGCGGCAGGATGGCGCCATCGCGCTGGGCCAGGGTCATGTTGATCAGCTTGGCGGTCTCGGTGGAGCCGGTGAAGCAGACGCCGCCGATGCGCGGATCCGCCGTCAGCTTGGCGCCGACGGTGGCGCCGTCACCGGGCAGCAGTTGCAGCACGTCGCCCGGAATACCGGCCTGATGGGCCAGGGTCACCGCCAGATGGGCGATAAGGCCGGTCTGCTCCGCCGGTTTGGCGATAACGGTATTGCCGGTGGCCAGCGCTGCGGCGACTTGTCCGAGGAAAATCGCCAGCGGGAAGTTCCACGGGCTGATGCAGACAAACACCCCGCGCCCCTGCAGGAACAGCTCGTTCTGCTCGCCGGTGTAGCCCGGCAGCAGGGTCGCCTGCCCCATCATGCTGCGCGCTTGCACCGCGTAGTAACGGCAGAAGTCGACCGCCTCGCGCACCTCGTCGATGCCATCCTGCAGCAGCTTACCCGCCTCGCGGGTGCACAAGGAGATGAACTGCTCGCGGTTCGCCTCCAGCAGATCCGCCAGCCTCTCCAGCGCAGCGGCCCGCTCGCTCACCGGGGTTTCACGCCAGCGCGGGAAGGCGGCGTGGGCGGATGCCAACGCCTGCTCCACCGCCTGCTCGTCGGCCCAGTGGATCTTGCCGACAGTCAGGCTCACATTCTGCGGGCTCAGCACGGTGCGGGCTTCGCTGCGCTTGAGGGTCTCGCCATCAACGATGGGGCCAGCCAGCCACTGCTTGCTCTCCAGCTCTTGCAGGCGAGCAAAGAAGGGGCGCTGGATGGAGAGGATGTTCATGTTGACGCCGCTGGAATTCTTGCGGTCGCTGAACAGGTTCACCGGCTGCGGAATGCGGTCGTTGGCAAAGCTCGAGTAACGCTTGAGGGTGCGCAGCGGGTGCTCGGCCAGCGAGTCGACCGGGGTGTTGGGATCCACCAGCTTGTGGACGAAGGAGGTGTTGGCCCCGTTCTCCAGCAAACGGCGCACCAGATAGGGCAGCAGATCCTTGTGGGCTCCGACCGGCGCATAGATGCGGCAGTGCAGGCCGGGATTGTCATTCAGCACCGCGTTATGCAGCTCCTCGCCCATGCCGTGCAGACGCTGGAATTCGAACTGGCGATCACCGGCCATCTCCAGAATGCTGACCACGGTATTGGCGTTGTGGGTGGCGAACTGGGGGGCGATAAAGCCGCGGGTCGGCTCGCTCAGCAGATAGCGGGCGCAGGCGAGGTAAGAGATATCGGTGCCCGCCTTGCGGGTAAAGAGCGGATAGCCGGGCAGGCCCGCCTGCTGGGCATATTTCAGCTCGCTGTCCCAGTAGGCGCCTTTCACCAGTCGCACCGGAATGAGGTCACCCTGCTCGCGGGCCAGCGCGGTGAGCCAGCAGAGTACCGGCAGGGCGCGTTTGGAGTAGGCCTGCACCACCATGCCGAGCTTGCCCCAGCCACGGTTGGCGTCGGAGCGGTAGAGCTGCTCGAACAAGTCCAGCGACAGCTCGAGACGGTCCATCTCCTCGGCATCGATGCTGATGGCCACATCCTTGTCGCGGGCCAGACGCACCAACCCCACCAGCCGCTCGCACATCTCGCCGAGCACCCGCTCGCGGTTGGCCACGTCATAGCGCGGATGGAGCGCCGACAGTTTGATGGAGATGGAGGGAGCCGGGCCGCCGTCGCTGATCCGCTCGTTGCCGACCGCCTCGATGGCGTTGCGGTAATCGGTCAGGTATTTGTCGGCATCCTGTAAGGTCAGTGCCGACTCACCCAGCATGTCGTAGGTGTGGGTGTAGCCCAGCTCGCGGGATTTGCGGCTCGCCTTGAGGGCTTCTTTCATGTCGCGCCCCAGCACGAACTGCTTGCCCATGATCTTCATGGCGGCGTACATGGCGGAGCGCACCACCGGCTCGCCCAGCTTGTTGACCATCCGCCCCAGCAGGTTGGCCGGGTTGCCGTCGAGCTTCTTGTCCAGCTTGATGATCTTGCCGGTCAGCATCAGCCCCCAAGTAGAGGCGTTCACCAGAGTGGAGTCACTCTTGCGGAAATGGGAGGACCAGTTGGCGCCGGAGAGCTTGTCCTTGATCAGGGCATCGGCGGTCTCGGCATCGGGAATGCGCAGCAGCGCCTCGGCCAGACACATCAGGATGATCCCCTCCTGAGTATCCAGACTGTACTCCTGCAGGAAGGCGTCGATACCGTCACCGGAGCCGCTCTCCTTGCGTACCTTGGTCACCAAAGTGCGGGCGCGCTGGGTCACCTGCTCCAGCGCAGCGCCATCTCCCGGCAGCATGGCCGACAGTTCGGCCAGATAGGCATTTTCATCCACCACGTAGTTCTGGGTAATGGCTTCGCGCAGGGCGGCCAGATCGGAGGGGATATAGTCAGCGGCAAGCACTTGAGTAGCTTTGAACATATGGGGTCTTCCTGTACGCCCTAGGGCTGATATCGACAGAGGCGGCAGCGCCGCCGAAACGCCGACAATGTATACAATATTGCACCTTATATGAAATGAATTTGTTGCCTAAATTTAACAAGGATCGCTATTTGCCCGTTATAGCCTCTATAAAGGCCACCTTGTTGCCTCTCTTGCGGGTCAACTGGCATCGTTTTGTATACAATTTTCTGCCATCCCACCAGGCCATCAGCGCCTCTGGCAACAGGCAAACGGCCTGGGCCAACAACGCAGACAAGTAGCTAAAAAGAAGGGCCGCCACGGCGACCCTTCATCAATTCATTCAGTCAAATGCTGTCAGTTCATCCAGCGATCGCCGCGGCGTCGGCGACGGGGCAGCATCGGCAGCAGGATGCCGAGCAGGATCCCCGCCCCCACCATGGCACCACCACGGATAAACCAGTCCATCTGCATGTCGTGCTCCTGATTGTCGTAGCTCTGGGTCAGGGCGTCGTTCTGCTCCTTGAGACTGCTCATCTCCTCACCCTGACTGGCCAGCTGGGCCTTGAGGGCGGCGATCTCCTTGCTCTGGGCAGCGATCTGGCCATCCTTCTCGGTGAAGCGTTTCTCGTTGTCACCGTTGAGGTTCTGCAGGCGATCTTTAAGCTCATCTCGCTCCTTTTCTACCTGAGGCAGGCGTTCGCGCAGGCTGATCTGGCTCTGCAGCTCGCTGCTTTTGATCCACCCCTCGCGGCCGCGACCGTCCACCACCTGGGTGAAACCGGCTTCGCCGTTCTCCGCCTTCACCTCCAGCGGTTCACCAGCCTTGATACTGCCAAGGATCCGGTACTGGGTACCCGGGCCATTGTGAATAAAGGTAAAGATGTTGTCTGAAACATAACGGGTATCGGCCAGTGCCTGTTGGGCACACAAGCAGATCAGAATCCCGAGAAGGGCGCGCATGGTCGATCGATTCTCTTTTTCAGGTTTGGACAAGAGGTTGAATGTTAAGCCGCCAGCAGGTTAAAGGACAAGCAAAGAAAAAGCACCTCCCCACGGATAAAGAGCGCAGAGTTGCGAGTCACCTCGCAACTTGCGCCACCCCGTTATGGCTTGTTTTTCAGCTCGCGCACCTCGGCCCGCAGCGCCCGCAACTCGTGCAGCAGCTGCTCCTGCTGGTTGTTGTAGTGGTGACGCCACTTTTCGGTCTCGCTCTCCCTGGCTGGCTGCAAAAAGATGCTGGCCATGAAACCGCTGATGGCACCGAACAAACCGACCCCAAACAGGATCAGCAGACTGGCGACAAAGCGTCCCTCCTCGGTCTTGGGCACCAGATCGCCGTAGCCCACGGTCGACAAGGTCACCAGGGTCCACCAGAACGCATCGTATGGGGTCTCTATCTGGCTGCCGGGCTGACCCGACTCGATCCAGTACATGACGCCGGAGCCCACCCCCAGCAGCAGGAAGAACAGGAACAGGATGCCGGAGAGGGTGGTCTCGTTGCGCTCGCGGCGAAACATGGCCCAGAAATCAGGGTGCTCCCTGAACAGTTGGTAGACCCGCCACAGCTGGAGCAGACGGGCCCAGCGCAGCTGCTCCACCATCGGCAGACTGCCCGGCAGATAGATCCAGTTAGCCTTGAAGAAGGCGGTGCGATCGGGAGCCCGCAGCCAGCCGTAGGCGAAGTGGGCAAGGAAGAAGTAACAGATCAGACTGTCGAGGTCATAGAAGAGCTGCAGGGTCTGTGGCGTCAGGCTCTCGTGGCCCCACCAGCGGGCAGTGACCAGCACGACCGAGATCACCGACAGGAAAGCCATCAGCAGATCCATCGCCCGCAGATGAGTTAAGTGATGTCGCATACATTTTCCAACTTTAAGCACAGTGCAAATTAATAAAAGAGAAGATAATGCCGATAGCCCGGAGGGCAAAGGAAAAAGCAGCTTTTACAAGGAGAATGACAATGCAGCTGAACCTGCTGGAGAAACGGATGAGCAACATCCGGCTGGTACCCAAAGTGGTGTTGCTGATGGTGTTCAGTACCATTTTGCTACTGACCAAACTCTGGTTTGATGCCAACAATCTGGAGGCAACCCTGCTCGCCGAGGGGCTGGATCCGGAAAAAGCCAATGCCATTGCCGACCGCCTGCTCTGGAACGGCCTGATGGAGACCACCATCATGGGGCTGATGTTCGTGGTTCTGCTGCTCACCGGTTCGCGCCTGATGGTCAAGCAGGTTCACTATCTGGTCAGTCTGCTGGAACGCTTCGCCAAGCGGGATCTCAGCCACAAGGTACTGCTCAAGTCTCGTGACGAGTTCGGTGACATCGCCAAGGCGGTCTCCCATTCGCAGGAGAACCTCAAAGAGGTATTCGGCAGCCAGCGCGCCGCCTGCAAGGAGCTCAACGACATCGCTTCCCAGGTGACCCTCTGCATGGAGGAGGCCAACGAGGCGATCAGCGAAGAGTTCGCCCAGATCGAACAGTTGGCCAGCGCCATGAGCCAGATGGTCGGCGCCATTCGCGAAGTGGCCGCCCATGCGGATCAGGCCTCCCACGCCACCGCCGAAACCAGCCAGCTGGCGGAAGAGGGGAGCCGCTGCGTGGCACAGACCGTCAGCACCATCGATACCCTCTCCGGCAATATCCAGCGCTCCGCCGACGTGGTCAATCAGGTGGAGCAAGGGGTCGAACAGATTGGCTCGGTGGTCGACACCATTCGCGGCATCTCGGAGCAGACCAACCTGCTGGCGCTCAACGCCGCCATCGAAGCTGCCCGTGCCGGTGAAGCGGGTCGCGGCTTTGCCGTGGTCGCCTCCGAAGTGCGCGAGCTGGCCAACCGGGCCCAGGCCGCCACCGTCGAGATCCAGAAGATGATCGAGCAGTTGCAGGGCAATGCCGGTCAGGCTGCCGAACTGATGGCCCAGAGCGTGCGCCAGGCCGACAAGGGGGTGGAGCAGGTCACCCAGGCGGGTACCCAGCTCGCTACCATAGTGCAGCGGGTACAGGGTGTCGCCGACATGAACCGTCATATCGCCGCCGCCTCCGAGCAGCAGAGTTCGGTCGCCGAAGAGATGCGCGGCAATCTGGAGCAGGTCAGACAGATCGCCGAAGGCTCCGTCGTGGTGCTGCGCGAACTGCAGGAAGCCTCCGAGCTGGTCGAGCAGCACAGCAAGGAGCTCGACGGCCAGATCCAGTCCTTCAAGCTCGCCTGACAGCTCGATCTGTGGCATGACCGCCGTGGAGCCCGGCTTCCGCCGCTCCCGACCATAAAAAAATCCGAAACCAGTGGTTTCGGATTTTTTCTATTGAGCATGTGGCATAACGAGGTTATCCCCTCGCCTGCCACCTCGGCAGCAGTTACTCGGCAGCCATGCGGGCTTCGATGTAAGCCAGTGCGCGGTCGATACGGGCCAGTACCCGCTCTTTGCCGACCAGTGCCATTACGGCGTCGATGCCGGGGGACTGACCGAGACCGGTCACGGCCACGCGCAGCGGCATGCCGACCTTGCCCATGCCCTGACCCAGCTCGGCGGCAGTCGCTTCAATCAGCTCGTGCAGCGCTTCGGTGGTCCAGCTATCCAGTGCAGCCAGCTTGGCTTTGGCCAGGGTCAACGGCTCGGCCGCGACGCCACGCAGGTGCTTCTTGGCAGCCGCTTCGTCGATCGCCTCGTACTCTTCGAACAGATAGCGGCTCTGGGCGGCCATCTCTACCAAGGTGTTGCAGCGCTCGGCCAGCAGAGTCACAACCTCTGGCAGTGACGGGCCCTTGCTGGTGTCGATCTTCTGATCGGCCATGTGCCAGGCCAGATGCTTGGCGACATAGACAGGATCCAGGCTGCGCATGTAGTGGTTGTTCAGCCACAGCAGCTTGTCGGTATTGAAGGCAGAAGCAGACTTGGAGATGGCATCCAGGCTGAACAGCTTGATCATCTCGTCCAGGCTGAAGATCTCCTGATCGCCGTGGGACCAGCCCAGACGCACCAGATAGTTCAGCAGCGCTTCCGGCAGGTAGCCGTCATCGCGGTACTGCATCACGGAGACTGCACCGTGGCGCTTGGAGAGCTTGGCACCGTCGTCACCCAGGATCATGGAGACGTGGGCAAATTCCGGCACCGGCGCGTTCAGCGCCTTGTAGATGTTGATCTGGCGCGGGGTGTTGTTGATGTGGTCTTCACCACGCACCACGTGGGTGATCTCCATGTCCCAGTCATCGACCACCACGCAGAAGTTGTAGGTCGGCGCGCCGTCGGTACGGCGAATGATCAGATCGTCCAGCTCGGTGTTGGCGAACTCGATACGACCACGGACGTGGTCGTCGAACACCACAGAGCCTTCGGTCGGGTTGCGGAAGCGGATCACGTGCGGCGCATCGGCCGGGTGATCGTGGGCGTGGTCGCGGCACTTGCCGTCATAACGGGGCTTCTCGCCGTTGGCCATCTGGCCTTCGCGCAGCGCTTCCAGACGCTCCTTGGAGCAGTAGCACTTGTAGGCGCGGCCATCGGCCAGCATCTCGTCGATGATACCGTTGTAACGGTCGAAGCGTTTGGTCTGGTAGTAGGGGCCCTCATCCCAGTTCAGCTCCAGCCATTCCATGCCCTCAATAATGGCGTCGATCGCCTCCTGAGTGGAACGTTCCAGGTCGGTATCCTCGATACGCAGCACGAACTCGCCGCCCTGGCTCTTTGCAAACAACCAGGAATAGAGTGCGGTACGGGCACCGCCGACATGCAAAAAGCCGGTCGGGCTGGGAGCAAAACGGGTTTTGACTTTCATCTTTAAGCCTTGTGTAGAGGGCCTTGGGCCAATTCGTTAGAAAAAACCGTCGCATTTTAGCACCGACAATCACGGATGGGAAAACCATGACGCCATTGCGGGCGAAACTATGAGGATTAAATGTGCAGCGCTGCTGCTGGCCGCCTGATATTTGAAGAAGATCGCAAAACAGAAGCCAGCTTTCCGATTTGCTATGAAATGTGCTGGAGAGCTGCCTCCTCCGGTCGATACTCAGATAACGCTCACCACACCTATCACGCAAGGAAGAGACGATGCAGTTCCGTTCTATCCAGAATCGCATTCTAGTGATGGCCGGGATCGCCATGACCGCAGCACTGGTCATCCTGATCCTGCTCAACCAGTACTCGGGTCAACAGACCCAAAAGCTGACCATCAGCTCCAGCCGCGAGGCGCTGCAGCAAGAGGCATGGCAAAAGGTCAGCGCCAACGCCCGGGCCGAGGCAGCCACCATCACCCAACTGTTGCAAAAAGCACTCTCCTATACCCAGCAGATGGCCAGCACCCTCGCCCTGCAGCAACAGGGCAAGCTGCCGCTCGATCGCCAGCAGGCCACCGACCTGCTCAAGGCCCAGCTCGCTCTCGAACCACAGCTCTACGGCGCTTTCGCGGGGTACGAGCCTAACGGGTTCGATGGCCAGGATGCCAGCTTTGCCGGCCAAACGCCCCTGGGCAGCGACAGCAAGGGGCGCTTTGTCCCCTACTTCTATCGCGACAAGGATAGTGTCGGCACCGACCTGCTGCTCTCCATCGAGAAGACCGACACCGACAGTTTTGGCAATCCGGCCAACGACTACTACGCCTGCCCGAAACGGGAGGGGCGCTCCTGCCTCATCGATCCCTTCAAGGTGGATATCAACGGCCAGCAGGTACTGGTGAGCACCATTACCACTCCCATCATGGTAAATGGTCAGTTCAAGGGGATCGCCGCACTGGATCTGGCAGTGGACTCCATCAGCCGCCAAGCGCAATCCCTCAACAGCAATGTCTATGACGGCAAGGGGGAGACCCTGATCGTCAGCGCCGCTGGCGTGATCACCGGCACCAGCGGTGAGGCCAGCCTGCTTGGCAGCAGCGCCGAGAAGGTGCTGGGCAACCAGTGGCAACAGTACCTGAAACCGGAGGTGCAACGTCAAGAGCTGGACGAATCGTTCCGTATCTCGGTGCCCATCGCGGTGCCGGGGATGAGCCGCAACTGGGCCATCATCGTCACCCTGCCCTACAAGGTGGTGCTGGCGGGAGCCGATCAGCTGGAAGCCCAGCTGAACGAGATGAACCGTGCCGCCGTGACCCAGCAACTGGTAGGCGCCTTTATCGTACTGGTGCTGGCGCTGGCCACTATGTTGCTGATCGCCCGCAGCATCACCGGCCCCATCCGCCAGATGGTGAGTCTGGTGGATGACATCGCCGATGGCGATGGCGATCTCACCAAGCGCCTCACGACCCGCTCCGTCGACGAGCTGGGGGCTTTGTCCAAAGGCATAAACCGCTTTATCGACAAGTTGCAGGTGCTGCTGGGGGATGTGCTCAAAACCGCCAGCGAAGTGAACCGCTATGCCGGTGACACCGACCGCATCGCTGGCCAGACCGACACCAACCTGCAGCACCACCAGGCAGAGATGGAGCAGATGCTGACCGCCGTGCAGGAGATGTCCTATGTCAGTCAGGAGGTCGCCACCCACGCCAACAACACCGCCGACTCGGCCAAGCAAGCCCAGGGGGCGGCAGATCAGGGCAAGGAGCGCTTCCAGCAGGTGATCCAGTCGATGCACAAGGTTGCCGCCGAAGCGGGCAAGGGAGCCGAAGTGGTCGAAGGGCTCGCCCACGACAGCGCCCAGATCACCAGCATCCTCACCGTCATTCAGGGGATTGCCGATCAGACCAACCTGCTGGCGCTCAACGCCGCCATCGAGGCGGCGCGGGCCGGTGAGCAGGGACGCGGTTTTGCGGTGGTTGCCGACGAGGTGCGCAAACTGGCGGGCAACACCCAGCAAGCGGTGCAGAACACTCAGGAGCTGATCGAGAAGATCCGCCACAGCTCGGCCAACGCAGTCAATGCCATCACCCAGAGTCAGCAGCTGACCCATCAGGCGGTGAGCGAAGCGGATCTGGCGGAAGAGGCGCTCGGCAGCATCTACAAGGCCATCTCCACCATCAACGACATGACTTATCAGATCGCCTCTGCTGCCGAAGAGCAGAGCTCGGTCTCCGAGACCGTCTCCGGTAACCTGTCAAAAACCAACGCACTGGCCAACGACATTGCTCAGGATGCGACCGAAACGGCCAAAGCCAGTCAGGCATTGCGCCAGGCGGCCGACAAATTGCAGCAATTATTGGGTCAATTTCGTCTCAGCTGATAATTTTCCTCTCACGGACTCTCCCCCTCGGGGGCGAGTCCGTTTACCATAGGCAACGAATTTGCCTGATGGCAGGCAATGTAGTGAGAGGTAAATGCCGTGCCCACCCCGGACCGTCGCCCACGTGGCCATAACAGACGAGCCCAGCAGCGTCGCCAAGACGAATCACAAGGATCCCTGCTCCATCGCATCAATGCCGCGACCCTGTCCCTGCGCCAACGTTTTGGCCAAGGGATGAGCAATCTTGGCCAACGCCGCCAGGATGCCAAGACCGGCAAATTCAAGCTGACCAGCCCGCTGCCGCGCAAAAACACCATAGGTCTGTTGATCCTGACCCCGCTCTGGTTATTGGTGCTGGCCTGGCAACCTGCCCCCTCCGCCCCGAAAGCAGCACCATCCGGCTCGCTGGCAGTACCGCTGGCAGTACCAGCTCAGGCTCTTACCGTGGGCAACGGTACGGCTGGCGGAACGCCCGTAGCCGCCAAACCGGTCGAGGAGAAGGTCAACGGCACCTGGCTGCAACACGATGTGCAGGCTGGCGAGACCCTCTACTCCATCTGGCGCAAATTCGAGTTGCCGGGAGCAGAGCTCAGCCGCCTGATCGCCATCGAGGGACCGGATCGCCCGTTGACCCGCCTGCAATCAGGCCGCTCCATCTTTATTCTGGTGGACGACACCCGCCGCATTCAGCGAGTGGAGATCCGCTCCTACGGCCAGGCGGTCTACCGCTATGATCGGCAGGGCGAAGGGTTCGCCCTCAAGGAGTAATGACCAACGGGAGGCTGCGGCCTCCCGTTTTTTTGGTCAAATTTCTTCAAATAAGCTACTGAGTTCACAATATTTTTAGCTTGTTCAAAAAACGACAGGGGTCAAATTGACAAGGATCGGCGCTAACGTACAATCGTTTGTGCTTTAGACAGGGATTGTTCTGCGTGCTACTGGGACAAAGAGACGTGGTCAGTCATGAGCCAACCCCTGCTGCAAGGCAAATGCAGCCCCGCATAGGGCTTAGTTTCATTTTGTTATTGATAGGATTTTGCACATGTCTGACATTCGCACCGGCCAGGTAAAATGGTTCAACGAAACCAAGGGTTTTGGCTTCATCGAGCAATCCCAGGGTCCGGACGTATTCGTTCACTTCTCCTCCATCCAGAGCGCAGGTTTCAAAACCCTGGCTGAAGGTCAAAAAGTCCAGTTCACTGTGACCCAGGGCAAGAAAGGCCCTCAGGCTGAGAACGTTACTCTGGTCTAAGCCCACGCCAGTGAATCATGCGGGAGGAGCCACGGCCCCTCCTATTTTTTTGCCCGCGATTTCCCCTTCACGATCGGCAGATCCCAGGCCGGGCTTACCGCCCCCGCCTGCGGGCCATTTATGGCCGCAACCAGCCGCTATAAATCAAATTTATAGATTTTGGTTAAATGCCCCGGTTTTAACTTATACCGAGCCAATGCCTGTCATTCAGGCTCTGCCAAGCCTGCGATCCGCAGGCTGAGACCTGTGCCCGATCTCAGGGACGTTGTTAGCGAGTAATACCACAGCGATCCAATGACTAAAAAGGTACGGGGAAGAAAAGAGAAAGCGGGCAAACGCCAGATACGACAAATCATCGCAACGCGATGTGATGGGCAATTCAAAGGGATGATGAGGACGTCGAAGAGAGATTGGAGCGGGAAACGAGACTCGAACTCGCGACCCCAGCCTTGGCAAGCTCGGATCAT